>CACAIE010000004.1 GCA_902532475.1 uncultured SAR116 cluster alpha proteobacterium | reverse complement strand
GTATAATCTGGGATTATAAATCTCAAAATCAAAAATATGTACAAGAAGCCAAACGACGTGGTCTCAGTTGTGGCGTAGAAGGGTCAACCCAGACAGCTTTAGTTTTTACCCCTAGTATTGATAAAGCTTTTGACGCAATAGATGATGGGGATCATAGATTAGCATACAAACATGCCAAGCCATTGGCTGACAAAGGCAATTTAAATGCTCAGACAATAATTGGTTGGTTGTATTATAAAGGTTGGGGAGGTCTTACAAAAAATTACAGTCAGTCTTATTACTGGTTTAAAAAGGGTGCTGATCAAGGTCATGAGTTTGCACAATTTTCTTTAGGAAGAATATATGAATATGGATATGGAAAAACAAAGGACCTTAATGAAGCATTAAAGTGGTATAAGTTATCTGCCAATAGAGGTTATAAGGAAGCTGGTAAGAAGGTTAAGTTATTAGAAGATAAACTAAAATCAACTCAGACAGCCTCATCGAGTTCTTCAGGTAACTTATCTTCAAGATCAGAATGGCCTGATAGAACTTTATGCTCTTTTGCTAAAATCACACAAAATGATGGAAGTATAATCTGGGATTATAAATCTCAAAATCAAAAATATGTACAAGAAGCCAAACGCCGCGGTTTAAGTTGTGGTGTAGGAGGGGCAACCCAGACAGCTTTATCCAGTTCTTCATCGAATACAAATAATAGTTTAGCTCTTCAACAAGCCAATCAAAAAGCACAACAGGCTGAAACAGAAGCTCAAGTTGCAAAGCAAATGGCTCAACAATCAGAACTAGAGGCTCAAAAAGCTAAATCAGAAGCAGAACAATTAAAACAACAACTTGCCAAACTCCAAGCTGAAAAAGAAATGAAACAAAAACAAATCAGTCAGGATAATCAGATCCCATTGATTACTGCCATGGCATATAACGACACCGATACCAATGCCATTATCGAAGGGATTGTCACAGACAATGTTGAAGTGGCTGAGGTGACGGTTGATAACCAGTTAGTTCCACTTAACACCGATGGTTCCTTTCAAACCAATTTCTATATTCCGAGAAATGGTAAATCTGTTGAGATCGTTGCCTTTGATCTTAAGGGGAACAGAGCTGTTAAGACAATCCAGCTTAACCGCAATGAGATTGAACAGGCATCCGGTCCAGTCTTTGCATCACTCAACCCTTCTGGGAAAAGAGTTAAACCTAATCCCAATGCTCTAGCCCTTATCATCGGTGTGGCAGATTATAAGAAAACACCTGCCAAAGCGATGTATGCCGATACCGATGCTAAGATATTTTATGATTATGCCACTCTTAAACTGGGTGTGCCTTCTACTAACATCATGGAACTTGTAAACGATAAAGCTGAAGAGAGTGAAATACTCCTTGCTGTCCAAGACTGGATAGCCCGTTCCACCAAACAAGGTGAGAGTGACATTTATATCTTTTTTGCTGGTCATGGTTTAGCAAGCTCAGATGGAGAGGATATGTATTTACTTCCTTATGACGGTAGGCCTAGACTTTTAGAAAAAACAGCGATCTTGAGAAAAGAACTCTTCAAGGATATTGCTTCTACCAATCCAAGATCTGTCACCGTCTTCCTTGACACTTGCTATTCAGGAACAACAAGAGGAACTGACATGCTGATTGCCTCCCGTCCAATTGCAATAGTAGCAAAAGAACAGGCCATCCCCGATAACTTTACTGTCTTCACCGCTGCTGCTGCTGACCAGACTGCCAAACCACTCGAAGAAGCAAAGCATGGTCTGTTCTCCTACTTCCTTATGAAGGGCATGGAAGGAGAGGCGGACAGTAATAATGACAACTCTATTACAGCAGGAGAACTTCATACCTATGTGCAGAAGAACGTCATCCAGCAATCAGCAGGATCGCAGACACCCGAACTACAGGGTGATGCTAATCGGGTGCTGGTGCGGTTTCAATAGTTTAATATTTGTAAAATTTAATCAACCAATATATTACTGATACAATGATGATGCAATGTCTTTTAAGTCATTGATTTTATTGACCCTAAATAGTCTACGGGATGCCATTTTGTTTCATTTTCTTAATAACTTTGTTTTCATCAAGTTTTTCTTAAAAATTAATAAAGTATTATTTTTAAGCTTAATTAATAGAACAGTAAAATGATTGATGATAAGTTGTACTGAATTATTGTAAAGTTTTAAAATAATATGTTAGCAAATTCTGTGCAAAGATACTTAGCTATTTATGGAATCCATTATGGATGGGTTTTAGTTAGCTTAGTGTTTTTGTTGACTTTTTTTAATGCAGCAGTCACTAGTGCTCCTCAAATTCTTATATTGCCAATTACAAATGAATTCGGTTGGAAAATCTCCGATGTGTCAATTGCAATTGCTTTAATGTACTTAATACTTGCTTCCATCTGTCCCTTTAGTGGAGCGGTTTTATTAAAATTTGGGATATCAAGGATTGTCTTGGTTACTATTATGTTGAATGCCTTAGGTTTAGTATTAACGATCGTATCATATGAAAAATGGCATTTACTTTTTAGTATTGGAATATGTTGTGGAATGGCATCTGGTATTATTGGAATGGGTTTAGCAGCAACAGTGGCATCTCGATGGTTTAAAGCTAAACGAGGTCTCGTAGTTGGAATACTCACTGCAGCTTATGCAGCAGGGACTTTAATTTTTATTCCTTTCATGGCCTGGATCACCACTGAATACAATTGGCGGTTGGCTGTTTTTCCACCAATTATTGGTATTGGTGCATCGGGCATTTTATTTTTATTGTTTTCTAAAGATTGGCCTGCTGACCTTAAAATAGCCCCATTAGGAGAAAAGTTTGTTTTTACTCCACCTAAAGAGAATTCAAGCAATGTGGTCATTATAAGTTTTAATTGTTTAGTTGAAGCAAGTTCTCATCCTTCGTTCTGGATATTAGCCCTAACATTTTTGATTTGTGGGCTCACTTCAACTGGGATAGTTGGCCAACACTTCATTCCATTTTGCGCTGACAATAATGTTGGAATTGTATTAGCTTCTTCATATTTAGCTGTTATGGGAATTTTTAATTTCATTGGTACAGTTGGTTCAGGTTGGTTATCAGATCGTTATGACAATTATAAACTATTAATGTGTTATTATGCTTTGAGAGGGGTGTCTTTACTTTATCTCCCTTACAGTGATTTTGGTGTTTACGAACTTTCACTTTGGGCTGTATTTTTCGGTCTTGATTTTGTTGCCACAGTTCCGCCAACAGTTCGTTTAACGAGCAAATCCTTTGGGGTAGTTAATGGCCCAGTTTTGTTTGGATGGATTTTTGCTGCACATCAAATTGGCTCTGCAATAGCTGCTTATGGTGCAGGTTTTTCACGAGATAGTCTTTATAGCTATGCCCCAGCTTTTATTGCGGCTGGAATTTTATGTTTCTTGGCAACAACAATGATAATTTATTTTAAAACCATAAGTTCAAAACATATTTATAATGTTTAAATTTTAATAAACTAGTTAAACAAATATGAGTAAATATAAAAAATTAATTACGAGAGCAAGGAAAAGTACCATCCTTATGGATGGAGCTACTGGAACTGAAGCTGAAAGAAGGGGAATTCCACAATTAAAAAATGCTTGGAATGGAGGCGCTGCACTTTTAAATCCTGATATTCTTAGAGAGATACATGAAGATTATATCAGATGTGGAGCTGAGATAATTATAAGCAATACATTTGCTAATTCCAAGCATGCTCTTGAGGATGCTGGAGAGGTGCATAATTTTATTATTTATAATGAAGCTGGAGTTAAAATCGCTTTAGAAGCCCGTGATAATTTGTCGAATACTGATGTTCTTGTTGCGGGTGGTATTTCATATTGGACATGGACTGGAAGAAAACCAACTTTAAGTCAGTTGCAGGAAAGTATTGAAGAGCAAGCAAATGTCATGGCATCAAGTGGTGCTGATTTTTTAATATTAGAAATGATGATAGACATTGAACAAATGCTTGTAACTCTTGAAGCTGCTAAAACTGCAGGTTTGCCGATATGGGTTGGTTTAAGTTGTGTTTTAAATAATAAAGGTAACATATGTTTGGAGGAAGGGGACCTTTTATTAGATGCTATTAGTGTTCTTTCATCTAATGATATAGATGCAATACATATTATGCATACCGAGATTGAAAATATTTTACCAAGCTTAAAAGTTTTAAAAAGTAAATGGAATGGCCTAATAGGTGTTTATCCAAATTCTGGCACTTATGCAAATACTGTTGACTTAAAGTCAACAGTATGGGCTTTCGAAGATGTAATTGTAACAGAAAAGTTTATAAGACATGCAAAAATATGGCATGACTTCGGTGTAAATTTTATTGGTGGTTGCTGTGGCATTAATGTTGATCACATAAAGCATCTTTCTAAAATTTTAAAAAAATAAATCAATATGTTACATGTATACATTAATATTTTAAATAAATTAATAATTAGTAATAAAAAATTTCAAATTATAAATTTCTGTTTCTTTATAGCTCTTATTTTTTGTGAGAAATTATACGCTCAAGATAATAGTTTATTGAAAGTTTTTAATGATATGAACCCAAAACTGATTGAAGAAGATTGGTTCCTCCATGATCCCTCAAGAGTAATAAATTTTTCAGGAGGACAAATGATTGCTTCAACTGGCAAAGCTCAGGAAGATGGATATCATTGTGGACTAGAGACATGGATAAGAAGTTCTCCTGATAAAAAATGGGAACCAGGGCAGTGTTTATTTATTGAAAAGCCTAGTTGGGTTGAAGAGGAATTGCCTGAAAATGATGGAGCTTTTTGGGCTCCAGAGTTGCTGGATCAAAACACACTATTCTATAGTGTTTCAGATTTTGAAGACGCGTCTTGTGTAGGCTTGGCATTTGCCTCTGGGACCCCCCCGAAACAAGAGTGGAAAGATTTTGGAGAACCGCTTTCTTGTATTTTTCCAGACAATTACGAATATGAAATCTCTGATATTGACCCATCTATTTTTAAGGGCTTTGATGATAATTATTATTTGGTAACAGGTGGCGGTGTTATTCATGTAACCAAGTTAGATGAGAACTATTTTCCTTCAGATTGGTTTAATTTAGATGATGGTAATTGGAAGTTAATTGCCAGAGGTCCAATTGAAAGTTCAAGTAACTTTTCAAGCAATAACAGAAAATTTAATTGGGTTGAAGCGTCATTTATATTTCCAAAAGATAATTTATATTATTTATTTGTTAATTGGGGCGCATGTTGTAGTGGGGTAGATTCTACCTATAATATCAGGATAGGAAGATCACAATCACCTTTTGGACCATACTTGGATAAGGAAGGTAAAGATATGTTAGAAGGAGGTGGTAGTTTATTTTTTGAGAGTAAAAATAACCAAATTGGCCCAGGGCATTCTGGAATCAGAATTGATAAAAAAGGCAGATATTATTTATCTTATCATTATTATGATAGAAAACGAAATGGATTGCCATGGATCGGTGAGAAAGAAATAACTTGGAACAATGAATGGCCAGAAATTCAATTTTAAGTATTTAAATCATTTATGAAAGTTGATTTGTGAAAAAAATAGGTTCTTTAAATTTAATTGGCAATACTCCTTTAATTAAACTTCAAAATATTAAAGTGCCAAATAATGTTGAAATTTGGATTAAATATGAAGCAGGCAACCCAACAGGTTCCTATAAAGACAGAATGGCTTTAAGCGTTCTATCTGAAGCCATGAAAAATGGAAAAGTTAAATTAGGGGATCAAGTCATTGAATATACAGGCGGAAGTACGGGGTCGTCTTTGGCCTTTGTTTCAACTTCTTTAGGATTGAATTTTACAGCAGTGTTTTCTGATGCATTTTCATCGTCTAAAAAACAAACTATGGAAGCATTTGGAGCAAAAGTAATAGTTGAAAAGAGTTATGGTAAAGGTATTACTCCCGAACTTTTAAGTCGCATGAAAACAAAAGCATATGAATTGTCTCAAAAGCCTAATACATTTTATGCTGATCAGTTTGGCTCAATTAATGTTCTTAAAGGCTATATACCGATGGGAAAAGAGATTAAAAACAAACTAGGAAACATAGACGTCTTTTGTGCTTCAGTTGGGACAGGTGGAGCGATAATGGGAACGTGGAATGGATTAAACAGTCATAATTCAAAATTAGTTGCTTTTGAGCCTTTACAGTCACCCTATTTGACTTCAGGAAAGGGTGGACCTCATTTAGTTGAAGGGATAGGAGTAGGTTTTGAACCTCCATTTTTGAATAGAGAATTAATCAGTGATATCAAATGTATAGATCAAGTTGATGCATTTAAAATGTGTAGAAGGCTTGCAAAAGAAGAAGGTTTATTTTGTGGAGGGTCAACTGGAATGAATGTTTTTGGAGCACTTGAAGTTGCTAAAGATCTTAAATATGGAAGTAAAGTGGTAACACTTGCTTGTGATAATGGATTAAAATATTTGAATAGTAATATTTATCAAACAAATTAACTGTTTTCTAATACTTGAAAGTTTAAATCTCTGATTTTGAAATTTTCTCCATTTATAGGAGTTAGGTCTTGAGGGCAAGAAGACATAACGGCAATTGAATCAATTTCTGCTTTAAGTTTAATTTTATCTTTTGGCTGTGAACTTGGTGCAAGCCATTTAATTTTGCCATCCTTGTCAATTGGTATATTCATCCAAATATTAAAAGGAGATGGAATAGCAGGGGCACGATATCCAATTGCTATTAAGGCCATTCTCAAATTATCGACACAGTTATCATGATATTCTGTACATCCTAATTCTTGATATCTGTGATGATCACAGGATGCTATTACAGTGTCATGGATGCCTTCAGAAGTATCTTCGATGATAGTAAACATTTTCTGGCGTTTATTAGTTACTAGGCTGTCACCAACTTTTAGATAAACTGAACCTAAAGAAGTGTGGATGTGTTCCATAGATAAATATTCTTGAATGTCTTGAGCATTAAAGGACCAAAAATCACAAACTTGAGTTCCAAATGTATTTTCAATTTCTAAAACTTGGTTTTGACGAACTATTACAGCGATCCCACATCTAGCAGGTATATTATAGGTATTATTTAATTTTGGTTCACCATTTTCTGAAATAGCTATCTCTAGAGTTTTGTTGGTTCCATCTGGTTTTTCTGGGTCAAACATTTTACAAATCTCACTGTTATTTAATTAAATATTAGTAAATATTTCTCATTTTTAAAATAAATTTTTTTAGATATTATTATTTTGTAGGTAATTACAAAGATTTTTAAGGAAAATAAGACCTTCTTCAATTTCTGATACTTTAATACATTCATTGGGTTGGTGCATATATTTCATTTCTCCAGGACCAAAAACAATGGTTTCTATGCCTATGGATTGGAAGTGTCCACCATCAGTACCGTATGAGGCAACTGATGGTTTATTAAATTTCCACAACTTATTTATGAGATCTAACGCAGGAGACTTAAACCGAGCTTCCATAGGAGGACAAAAGGATACTTCTTTCATTTTAATTTCAGAGCCTTCAAAATTTTTTTTCATTTCTGGCTCAAGAGTTTTTGAAGCATAAGTTTTTATTTTAGAGAGGATTAAGTAGGGGTCATCTTCTGGCAGAGGCCTTATTTCCCAATCAAAATAGCAGTAATTTGGTATTATGTTCCTAGCTTGACCACCCTTAATATAACCAACCGATAAAGAGGAGTAAGGTGGGTTAAAAGGAGTGATTTTATTTGTTGATATAGACAAATCACTATTAAGTTTCTCAATGAAGGAGATTAACTTTGCTGCGTAGTAAAGTGAATTGACTTTTCCTCTTGGGTCGGAAGAATGGCCTGATGAACCTTTAATTTCTGTAATCATTTCCAGCCCACCTTTATGCCCAACTAAAGGCACCATTCCTGTCGGCTCACCAACGATTGCTATTTTAGGCTTGATGCCTTCATTTTTAAAAAACTCTAGTATTTGAGATGCCCCAAATGTTCCCAATTCTTCGTCAAAGGTAAAAGCAAAATGTATTGGATTTTTAAATTCATCTTCAAACTTTTTAAAATATGGAGCCATTGCTAAAGTAATAGCTAGAAACCCTTTCATATCTACAGCGCCGCGTCCAATTAGATTTTGGTTTTTTTTAGTTAAGGTAAATGGGTGATGATCCCATTCATTTTCAGTCGCGGGTACGACATCTGTATGTCCTGATAAAATTATACCGTCAATCTTTCCTTTACCAAAAGTGGCAAATAAATTAAAACGCTTCCCATCTTTGTGAGCGTCAAGCCATACATCCACATTAAGGTTTTCAAGATAACTTTTTATATAATTAATTATTTCAGCATTTGATTGACCAGCTGTTGATGGAAAACTGACTAAATCAGATAATAGTTTTTCAGCTTCACTTGCATTAGGGATCATTATGACACCAAGTGAACATGCTGAGGAAAATTTGATAACTTTTTACAATCTTTTGATCTTACGTGAAGAGTTTCACTTAACTCCATTCCCCAGCCTTTCATCCACATGCCAAGAATTATATGAACCACTGCATTTTCAGGCACCACATCTATTTCTCCAGCTCTAAAACTAATAGTGTGTTCCCCCCAATCTGGAGAATAGGAAAGTCCAATGGAGTAACCAATTCTACTTTTTTTAACCAAGCTGTATTTGTTTAAAACTTTTTGCAAAGCGGAATACACGTCACTTGCTATTACATCAGCCTTTAAGACATTCATTACTTCAAACATTCCCTCCTGCACTGCTTTTGAAGTATCAGACAGTTCTTGTGGTTCTTTTTCCCCAAGGTGGATTGTTCTTGCTAAGCCAACATTATATCTCTTTCTGCAGCCGCCTAATTCAAATGAAATTGTTTGCCCTTCCTGAAGTTTTTCATCAGTCCACATAGGATGGGCAGATGAGGCGGCCTTACCGGCTAAAATTAGAGGGTGCAAAGCAGGCATATCACCTCCAAAAGATGGAGTTCCTTTAATCTGTGCGGCTATTATATCTGCCATAAGATCACATTGACGAACGCCCACTCTGGAACTGTCCCATGCTGTTTTCATAGCAATTTCAGCAATTTTTCCAGCCTGATACATAACCTCTAGTTCATTCTTACTTTTTATAAGTCTAATCCAGTTTACAAGAAGGTCTTCTTCAATCCATTTAGAATTTTTAAGGTTGCTCTTTAAAGCTTTTAATGATCTTGGTGAAGTATAATAGGAATCACTTTCGTAACCAATTATAGCATTATTAAATCCAGCACTATTCATCCAAGAAGATAAAAATTCTGATGGATGCGCATCTGTTTTTTGAACCAAGTTTTCAGGATATGAAATTACTTGAGAGGGAGATAAGTAGGTAGTAATGAAAGCTGTATCAGCGTCCATTTCTCTTCCCATCCAAAATGGTCCTTTGTCAAAGTCAATAAGCATTAATTGAGGGGTATAAAATGACCAAGCATCATAACCAGTCAACCAATTTATATTTGATGGGTTTCCTATAATTAAAGCGTCTAATCTTCGTGCTTTCATTTTAGAACGAACTCTTTTTAACCTTGAATCATATTCATTTTTGGTGAAAGCTGGAGGCATAAATTATTATTTATTTAATTTAGATTTTAGTCAATTATCAATCAAAATAACAAGAAATAAATATGTGAATTCCTATTTAAATTAATTAAAATTATTAATAAGGAATAGTTTTTTCAAGTTTTAAAATAAAGCTTTGTAATGACAAATTAAACTATACAAATTTATATTTGACTGCTAGTCTAAATACACTAAATACACTAAATACAGAAATCAATGTGTTGAGGCTATGCATTAATTTCTATACAGACAAATGAATACAACTAATAGGCCTCATAATGGGAGTTAATAATGATTTACTTATTTAAAAAATTACGGGCTACTGTTGCCTTTATTATAAGTGCTATCGCAATTAGTTCGATGGCTATTGCGGACGACGTAATCACTTTTGCTGAGGCTGATACAATTACTGGTGAAAGCCTAATAAATTTGATCGCATTCGAGAGAGCAAAGGCTCGCGGAGTAAAAGCTGAAGCAATTTCACTTCAGTCTGATGATCTTGTTTTTCAAGCAGTTTTGAATGGTCAAGTAGAAGTAGGAGTGGGATCTGCTTACGCTGCTATGCAAACTCTAGGGGCTGATGCACCTGTTCGAAACTTTTATCAACTAAAAAAGTTAGGATTCCTTTGTGTTGTCAACAAAGATAAAATAAAATCATGGAAAGATTTAGATGGACAACCTATAACCATACATGCGCGTGGTTCAGGTACGGAAGCCATCTCCTACTACATGGAAAAAGTTCATGACATTAAATTTTCTCAAATGAGTTTCGTTCCTGGCTCAGAAGTTCGCGGTGTTGCGTTAATGAAAGGCACAATTGACGCAACATTCTTGGATATAACAAACACTCGGCTAGTTCTTGCAAAGCACCCAGAGAAATTTGCTATCCTGGACCTTGGCGATGTTGATGGATCTGACAGTCTTTTATTCGCACGTTCTGATTTTTTGAAAGAACGTGCTGGTGATGTGCAAATTCTTTTAGAGGAACTTATGCGCTCCGCACGTGAAATTAACGCAGACCCAACTCTACCTGCTAAATTACGTGAAGAAATGGGCCTGCTCCCTGATTTGCCACAAGAGCTGGTAGACGAGATTACTCCATATTTTCAAACTGCTGTTAAGCAAGGAATGTTCGCTGAAGATGGCGGCGGTCTTCCAGCAGCCCTAGGAGACTTTGACTTCCTTGTGGCATCTGGAGGGCTCAAGGGTCCAGCTTCTGACCTTAACCCAGACAATTTCTGGAATTTTCAGCTTTTGGAAAAAGCCAAAGCAAATCTAAACTAAAGTTCTACTGAAAAGAAATTTTGACTGTGGCAGTAAATTCTGCCACAGTTTTTCCTGCGAAGGAGCTACCCGTTTGAGTGATTCACAAAACCTTGCCTCGATACCAGAAAATTCTGAAATTAATTCATCTAAAGTTGGCACCAAAGTAAGTCTCTTTTTATGGCGCTTGTTTTCTTTTTTTCTAGCATTTTCAATATGGGAATTAGCCGGTAGAGCTGACATAAGCATTGCTTTTCCACCTTTTAGTGAAGTAGCGGTTGCATTTGTCTCAATGATTTATTCAGGAGAGTTTACTGTAGCTTATGCGGATAGTTTACCACCTCTTCTTACAGGTCTTTGTATAACCATTATTGGAGGTGTTTTTATAGGAATTAGTATCGGTCTTGCTAGAAGTGCTGAATGGTTTGTTATGCCCTTGCTTATTATCTTCCAAACGGCTCCTGTTTCTGCCCTCATTCCTATGTTAACTTATATTTATGGAATAAGTGATACTGCAAAAGTAGTGGCTATAGTGATTTTAGGTATGCCACTTGTTGCGCTCAATTCATACAAGGGTATTCAAGCTACAAACCCATCGCTATTAGAAATGTCAAAAAGTTTTCTAGCTTCGCGAGTTGATACAATACTTTTTGTTATACTTCCTTCGGCTCAAAAAATGATTTTTGCTGGACTGAGACTTGGTGTTTCAGGGGCCTTTATTGGCATTGTCCTGGCTGAATTGCTGATAACACCGACGGGTATTGGCGATCTGATAACTTACAACAGATTTATTGCACGTTACGACAAAATGTTTGCGACGATTGTTTCAATACTTGCTATTGCTGGTTTGACTCTAAGCCTAATGAGTATTTTCGAAGACTGGCTCTTTCCATCAGAGAAGCATAAATGAATATTAATTTGGAGATACGATTATGAAAAAGGTAGGCGGTTTGTCTGACATAATTTTAAAAACGGAAGGTGTTGGTGTAACATACCAGGAATCTATCGTTGCGCTAAAAAATGTTTCACTAAATGTACCAACTGCTAAACTGACAGCCATTTTAGGTCCAAGTGGGTGTGGAAAAACTACTTTGCTTAAAGTTATTGCTGGGCTCATTGAACCTACCAAAGGCAAGGTCATAGTGGGAGGAAAAGAAATTATTGGTCCTGGCCCAGATCGAGCTCTAGTATTTCAAGACTTTGCTTTGCTTCCTTGGGCTACGGTATTGCAAAATGTTGCGTTTGGCCTCCGTGCTCGTGGTGTCCCAAAAAAAGAAAGAGAAGAAACGTCGTTACACTATATCAGACAAGTAGGACTTTTGGGGTTTGAAGATAAGTATCCCCACCAGTTATCTGGTGGTATGCGACAAAGAACTGGGCTCGCTCGTGCACTCACAATTAATTCCGATATACTTTTAATGGACGAGCCATTCTCCGCGGTTGATGAGCAGATGAGAAGAAAACTTCAAGAAGATTTACTTAAGCTGTTAAAAATAGAGAGCAAGACTGTCATTTTTGTTACGCACTCAATTGAAGAAGCTGTCTACCTTGCAGATCAGGTCGTTATTCTTTCGGGCCGACCCGGCTCTATTGCCGACATTGTATATCCCGAAATTGATCGCCTTGGTGAAGTTGATTTAATAAGACGTCAACCTGGTTATATTGAGCTTGTTGATGAGATTTGGAGCAGTTTAAAACGTTATGTTGAATAGTGATCTTAGCAAATTTAAAACTTTAATTCAATTGTTTGCGTTTGGTAAACTTATGCGGACATCGCCTTTTTGGTCACTAATTTTTTGGGCAGGGGTTTGGGAGCTAATTGGGCAAATGGGTTGGATGGATCTCCTTCCACCCTTATCAGGCATTTGGTTTGCCTTTGCTGAACTTCTTGAGCAATCTGCCTTTTGGGATGCATTTGCAATGACTGCAAGAACTTTTTCAATTGGTCTTGGCCTATCTATTGTAGTAGGTATACCAATCGGTATTTTGATCGGAATTAGCAAGCGAGCAGATAAGATTTTATCTATATGGGTAAACCTTTTTCTATCTGCGCCAATTACGGCTGTTATTCCTGCATTAATGCCAATATTAGGTATTGGTGATGCAACAGTAATCGCAACAGTAATTTTATTTTCAATATGGGTGGTAATTATTGATACTCAGGCAGGAGTGACACATGTTAAAGATTCCTTGGTAGAAATGGGCCGAATCTTTGGTTGCTCGCGATTAAACATTATTTTCTGGATTGTGATCCCAGCAGCAATGCCAGAAATTATAACCGGTGTCCGCCTTTCAGTTGTAAGGGCTGTTAAAGGTGTTATTGTGGGACAGATTGTCATTGCGCTTATTGGATTTGGTGGTCTTTTTAACACCTATCTATCCTATTTTTTAATGGAGCGATTTTGGGCACTTATAATAGTCGTATTCATTATGTCATTTACCATAATAGGGTTGGTTGAGTTATTGGAAAGGCGAATTGCTTTCTACGCTAACACAAGATGAGGTTTTGCAATCATCGTCAAATCTCTCATCATCAAAAATATCTTTTCTCTATCTAATAAGACTAATTTCGTTTTACAAAATATTTTACAAAAATCTATTAAACTACATTTTATCTATTATAATAAAAACTCAATAAGCATTGGTTTTCTAACATTTTTGTTTAATCTATATTCTGTATTTAGAAGAAAAGACCGACTGTCACGCCAGAGGTCGCGAGTTCAAGTCTAGTCAATCTCAAAACTAATTTTCAATAAAAATTAATTGTTTTAGGGACTTTCTGGAAAATTCTGGGAGGCCTTTTTAAGGTCTTTTCTCATAATTCTTTAACAGCTCAGAATTTGATTCTCCATAAGCCCAAGTTACTTATATGCTATCTAAAAATAATTCTTATAACTTATTTGAATTAAAGTTATATTACTGATCCACGAGCAGAAATCCCCCCATCTATGGTGACGATTGTTCCCGTTATATAGCCAGCAAGAGGAGAAGCAAGAAAAGCACATAGGTCTGCAACTTCTTTAACAGTTGCAGGTCGTTTACCAGGGTAATGATCGTAAAGCTCTTCCCAGCGTGTTTCATCGCCAAGTATGTCAATGGCTTTTCTTCTCATAATTTTTAACATTCTATCTGTTGCAACAGGTCCAGGATTTACCCCAATTATTCTAATGCCGTGGTTTAGACTCCGTCCTCCCAAAGCTTTGGTAAAAGACATCAGCGCTGCATTTCCAGTAGAGCCAGCAAAATATGCTGCATCCCAATTTTCTCCGGAATTGCCTATAATATTTATGATTACTCCATCTTGGTCTTTTCGCCTTCGCCAAAAAGCTCGCGACAAGGATATATAGCCGAATACTTTTAAATCAAAACCCTTGCGGATAGCTTCGTCTGACACCTCTTCAATGTCCCCTGCTGGGATATCTCCAGCATTATTAAATAGCATGTCGTAGTCATTAGCTGCAATATCGAGTTCATTCATCGCTTTGCTACAGCTTAGATCTGCCTCATGTACTTTTACAGAAATATCAAACCTACTTGTCAGTTCGGTACTTAAAGTCCGCATCGCCTTTCCATCACGTGCCGCTAGATGCAAGTTACAACCTTCGGCGGCCAAAACCTTTGCCAATCCTGCACCTATTCCCTTTGATGCACCTGTAATTAAAGCAGTTTTACCTTTTAGCTGCAAATCCATAATACAATTCCCCACTAAATTATACAAAATTCTAAATCTTGTATTATATTTAATCTTTTAATTTAATGTTTGGCTAGCTCTTTTTCGACAAATGTTGTAGTAAAAAACTGTAAAACAAAAATAATGATTCTAGATTTTTCACATGAAAAAGTAATTCTTTTTAAGAGATATGAATAGTAACAACCAGAAAAAAACACGTATTGCAATGCTTACCCCGTCTTCCAACTCCGTAGTTGAGCCTTGGTGTTATAAGATCATCGGTTCGTTAGATAATACTTCTATACATTTTGGCAGAATTGAAGTTCTCTGGATTGATGATGAAACGGCAAGCCTATCGCAATTTCATGATGAAACTATGCTTAAAGGATTTGATTTATTATCACATGTGAGGCCTGCTGTGATTGGGTGGAATGGCACTTCTGCATCTTGGCTAGGTTTAGATCGAGATCGAGCTTTGGTTGCCGAAATTACTAAACGAACAGGCTGCCGCGCTGTCACATCTACGTTGTCGATTATCGAAGCGCTTCGAGCATTACGAATTACAAATATTGGCCTAGTAACACCTTATGTGGGATCAATTCAAAAAAAGATAATTAAGAATTTTAAGTTGGAAGATTTTGAATGTGTTTCTGAGAGACATTTTGATATGACAGACAACTTTAGTTTTGGAGAAGTTTCTGAAGCAGCAATAGAAGATGCAGCCGAAGAGGTTATAGCCGAGGGAGCAGAAGCTGTAATTATTCTCTGCACTAATTTAGCGGGAGCTGGTATTTCTGGATTAATTGAAGAAAGAACAGGTGTTCCCGTACTGGATAGTGTTGTCCTTACATTATGGGGCGCCTTTAGATCAATCGGAAGAAATACATCTTCACTCGTTGATTGGGCTCCAGCCGTTGCTAAGATAGACCAAAAAGCAAATTAAGCTTAAATTCTAATAATAACGATAAGCATAAGCACAGAAGCAGTCAAAACTCTATTTTTTTAGTTATCTTAAAACTAGCTGGAGGCATTAATTATTATTTATTTAATTTAGATTTGTGTCAATTATCAAAACATCAAGAAATTAAATATGAGGATTTCTATTTAAATATTTTCTCAATTAATTCTAATCATTTTAGTCAGTATAACCTAAATTATCATTCTACAAATTTTTCAGAAATTAACATGTTATTAATAATGGCAAAATTTTATCCTTGGATTATTAAATATACAGTTTAAAGGGTATGGATCCTGATAAACCAAGATACTTAAAAAAATATACATAATAAAATAATACAATTAATTAATTAAAATTTAATAAGGCTTTTCTTTTATTTTAAGTTTTCAAATAAAGTTTATATTAACAAATTAATCTATACAAATTTATATTTAAGTGCTAATTTAGAATAATTATAAAAAAATATATAACATATAGAAGGAGGAGAAAATGAAAAAAATTATTATTACATTTGCATCTTTTTTGTTGTTTGTCGTTTCATTTATGGGATTTAATTCTTCAATAATTGCTGCTGAATTTATTTCTATTGGAACAGGTGGCCCAACTGGTGTTTACTTTGTTGTAGGAAATTCAGTGTGTAGAATGGTTCATAAAGAGGCTGCAGAGGGCCGAAAAAGTGGAAGAAAGCATGGCTTAAGATGTGCTGCACCTTCGACTGGTGGATCTAACTATAATATAGGCCAAATAAAAGAAGGTGAGCTTCAATTTGGAGTTGCTCAATCAGATTGGCAATATCACGCGGTTAATGGATCATCTAAATGGGAAGGCAAAAAATTTGCTAACCTAAGGGCGGTTTTTTCTGTTCATCCAGAACCTTTTCAACTAATTGCAAGTGGGTCAAGTGGAATAAATTCCTTTGGTGATCTAAAGGGAAAGGTTGTCAATGTTGGAAATCCTGGATCTGGACAAAGAGGAACCATGGAAGTTTTGATGAAGGCAAAAGGAATGAGCATGGGTGATTTTAAACAGGCTACAGAACTTACTTCTTCTGAGCAGGTAGGGGCTCTTTGTGATGGCAAAGTAGATGCTATAGCTTATACTGTTGGCGTTCCAAACGGTGCCATTGGTCAGGCAATTGACGGATGTGGTGCACATTTTGTTGACTTGAATTCCGATGCAGAAAAGAAACTTGTTAATGACAATCCTTTTTATGCATTTGCTAACATACCTGCGGGGACATTTTATAAGTCTCAGAAAAAAGATGCTGTAACCTTTGGAGTTATGGCGACTTTTGTTTCAAGTGCAGAAGTTAGTGAAGATATAGTTTATGAAGTTGTCAGAGCAGTTTTTGAAAATCTAGATGATTTTAAAAAACTTCATCCTGCATTTGCAAACTTAGATCCAAAGCAAATGATTTCAAATGGACTTTCAGCGCCACTTCATAAAGGGGCTGTAAAATATTATAAAGAACAAGGCTGGATGTAATTAATAAAGTATAAAGTATCCGCCAACATTATATTGGCGGATACTATTCAATCTTTATGAAAAATTCCTCCGTAGATTTAGAAAATAAAATTAATGAAACTGAAGGAAAAACAAGACTTCTTTCAGGGTGGCAATTAAAATTTGTAGCTTTAGTTGCATTTATATGGTCATTATTTCAATTATGGTATGCTTCACCTCTGCCTTTTATGTTGGGGTTTGGAGTTTTTATTGATGTGCCAGCAAGAGCTTTGCATTTAGGCTTTGCTCTGTTTTTAGTTTTTATTTCATATCCTTTTTTATCTAGACATAGAAATCAAAAGTTTAATTTAATTTCATTGTCAATGTCAGTGATAGCCTTTTGTATCACGCTGTATTTATTTTTAGATTATGAAGGTTTAGTGGATAGAAATGGAATATTATTAAAATATGAAGCCTCTATGTTCGGAAGAAATATTATTATTCCTGTAGAACTGATATTAGGGTTAATAGGGATAACTATGCTTTTAGAAGCAACTAGAAGGTCCATTGGTCTTCCATTGGTAATAGTTGCTTCTATATTTTACCTCTACTCTTATTTTGGGCAAAGTATGCCTGAAATAATTTCTCATCAAGGTTTATCATTAAATAGATTAGTCGGTTACCACTGGTTTGGTGGAGAAGCAATATTTGGTATCCCAATATCTGTTTCGGTTAGCTTTGTATTTTTGTTCGTTTTGTTTGGTTCAATGCTAGACTACGCAGGAGGCGGGAGGTATTTCTTAAATTTAGCAATAGCTTTGGTGGGAAAGTTTAGAGGAGGTCCAGCGAAGGCATCAATTTTAGCGTCAGGATTAACTGGGATGGTTTCAGGATCATCTATAGCTAATGTTGTTACAACAGGAACTTTTACTATTCCTATAATGAAAAAAACTGGGTTTTCAGCAGTTAAGGCTGGAGCAATAGAAGTTGCAGCTTCCGTAAATGGTCAAATAATGCCACCTATCATGGGTGCAGCTGCGTTTATAATTGCTGAAATGCTTGGCATTACATATTTCCAGGTAATAAAACATGCATTTATTCCAGCTGTAATAGTTTATCTATCTCTCTTCTGGATTTCAGACCTAGAAGCTAGTAAACTAGGATTGAAGGGAATGGACGAAAAGGACATACCAGATTTAAAGTCAACTTTTTTTTCAGGACTTCATTATATAATCCCAATAGCATTATTAATTTATTTCCTTATTGTAAAAAGATGGACGGCTGGAAGCTCAGTCTTTTATAGCATTCTTACTTTAATGATAATAATGGTCATTCAAAAAATTGATAAGAAATGTATCAGTAATCCTAAGTCTTTATTAAATGCTATTTTTGTTGGATTAAGTGATATTTGCAGAGGTATGATACGCGGTGCCATGAATATGGTTAACATTGCTATAGCTATTGCTACCGCAGGGATAATTGTAGGTGCAGTTGGTTCTACTGGACTTAGTAATGCAATGATAGAAGTAGTAGAAGTAATATCTGGTGGGAATATTGTAATTCTATTGTTATTGGTGATGGTATTATGTTTGATACTTGGCCTTGGGTTGCCTACTACGGCAAACTATTTAGTTGTAGCAGCATTAATGTCCAATGTGATAGTCGAAATTGGAGGAGCCTCAGGTATTGTTCTCCCATTAATTGCTGTCCATTTATATGTTTTTTATTTTGGTTTAATGGCTGATGTAACTCCTCCTGTTGGTTTGGCTGCTTACGCAGCATCAGCAATTTCAAGAGCAGACCCAATTAAAACAGGCATTCAAGCTTTTTATTATGAAATAAGAACTGCCATTTTACCTATCGTTTTTATCTTTAATCCTGAACTTCTGTTAATAGGTATTAAGAATATTTGGCACGGCTGTTTAGTATTTATCGTATCATTAATTGCGATTTTGTCATTTACTTCTGCAACTCAAGGTTGGCTTATAACCAAACTTCGGTGGTATGAAATTATTGCGTTGTTATTTGTAACTATTTGTATGTTCAGGCCTGATTTTATAATGAATTCAATTTATCCTGAATATGCTCCTTTCAGTTATAATTATGAAGATGAAATTGAGTTTGAACATAATAGAAAAATAAGGGTCCATATTACCCGTTATACTGACTATGGTGAGAGATATAAGTTATATGTTTTCAGTGTTGAGAAAGGTTCATTAGTTTCTTTAAAAGATGTTACCGGTCTAGAGTTAGAAAGCAATAACAATGGATATGCCGATGTCGTTAATATGGAATTTATGGGTGTAGCTGAAAAAAAAGGAATTCAATTTTATGATGAAGTTACAAAAGTAAGTATTAGTTCATTGAACAGACCTGATAAAGAATATATATATTTTATAGGTTTGTTTCTTTTAATTTTAGTATTTTATTCACAAAAAAAATATATTAAAACAAAAAGTTAATAGTTGTACTTAATTTATTTACTTAATATAGAGGAAGCCTATAATAGATCCTCTACACATTCACTCCAATCAGGATCTGTATGTTTTGCCCAATAAAGGTCTTTAATTTTACTCGTTATTGTGCCCATCGTTCCGTTACCAATAACTTTTCCGTCAATTTTTGTAATTGGGATAATACCGCCAGCAGTTGATGTAGCAAAAGCTTCTTTAGAATTTTTAAATTTTTCTGAAGTTATTGAAATCTCTTTTGTAGGTATTTTTAGTTCCTTTGCCAAGTCAATAGCGGTTTGTCTTGTAATGCCCTCCAAAACACCAGAAAGTGGTGTGTTTAAACCTTGGTCATCAACTGAAAAGATATTAAACCCTGGGCCTTCAAGAACATTATTATTATTGTCAACCAAAACTGTAGTATAATGGCCCTTATCATAAGCTTCATACATGCCTATAACCAAGTCTAACCAATGATAATTCTTTATCTTAGGATCAACCGATTCAGGTGAAATTCTTTTGACAGTGCTAATAGCTAAATCAAGTCCTTTGTTAAAATTTTCTGGTTTAAGTATCCATCCAAAAGGAATTGCAAAAGCTATAAATCTTGGCGTTGATTTTCTTGGGTCTCTATCAAAAGTCGGTGACATTCCCCTAGTTTGTATCATTTCTACGTAAGAGTTTTTCAAATTAGACCTCTTAACACATCCAGCTAAAATTCTCTTTAGCTCTGTTCTTTCTATCTTACATGGCATGCGAAGTTTTTTTGTTGAAGAATAAAATCTATCAATATGATGATCTAATCTAAAGAAACGATTATTCCAGACATGAACTACATCGTATGTTGCGTCTGATCTTAAAAAACCCCAATCTAGTACTGAAATTTTTGCTTCAGACAGATTAATAAATTCACCACCCATCCAAGCGGAACCATCTGGAAACTTTTCTTCTACCAACTTTTATCCTTAAATTAAAACTTTGATGTTTTATTTTAAACTAATCACTATTAAATTAAAATAAATAAAAAATTTCTGTGGAGATTATAATGGATCCAAATATTCGAGCCTCAATTCAAATCAATACTTTTTACTATTTTCTTATAGCCGTATCATTTGCAATAGTGACACAGTTGGTTACAGTTTTAACAATTATTTTTGGAGATATAGCAGGAAAAGAACATGCAGTAGCTGTCCCTTTAATAGTAATCACTCTAATTAGCTCATTTGGAATGGTACGTATGATGCTAAATTTAAGATTGATTTTAAGTGATATGGATGAAAAAATGTCCAATACTAATTTTGGAAGAGAAACTAAAGCTATTCCTGTACATATTTTAGGTGTTTTATTTTCTGGTTTGTTTTTAATTAGTGCAATTGTTTTATTGTTCACAATTTATAGTTAGTGTTAATTAAGTGATCTCAAAAATTGTGATCACTTAATTACGATTTAATTTCTAAATAAGATATTATTTTAAATAGTTTTTTAATTAACTGTTTTCACTAAAGTTTTTATCAGATTGAATAATTTTATTAAAAATCCTCCTATTTGGTTAGTGGCATTTTCATTAATCTTGGGCGCAGCGTGCTTGGGGGTTAGTCCGTTATTGGTGAGAATAAGTGAAGTGGGGCCAGTATCTTCCGCATTTTGGAGATCCTTTTTGGCTCTTCCTTTTATTATAATATTAATCCAAAGTTTAAATATCAAAATTAATTTTAAGACCAATAACTTCAATTATATTTATTTAGCTTTGCCTGGTATTTTTTTAGGAATTGATCACGCTGCTTGGCATCATGGGATAATGCTTACAACAATTGCAAATTCCACTTTGTTTGCTTCTATGGCACCTGTTTTTGTAGTAATATACAGTTACTTACTTTTTTCTATTATAGTTTCCAAGAAGTTTTTACTGGGTTTAATAGCATCAATTATTGGTGCGATTTTATTGATGTATAGTTCTTTAGAATTAAGTATTAAAAATATTTATGGTGATTTTTGGTCTTTGACGGCTGGTGCATTTTACGCCGCTTATTTAATGTCTACAGGTATTTTGAGAGATAAAAAATTAAATTTGTATATTATATTTTTCTTTGGGACTCTTTTTAGCGCGCTTACGCTGTTAATTATAGTAATTTTTTCAAATGAAATGTTTTTACCAATTTCTTTTAATGGGTGGGTTGTTATTATAAGTCTTGCTTTCATCAGTCAATTTGTAGGTATAGGATTAATAACTTGGGCATTAGGCAAAGTAAAAACAGGACTTGCTTCTTTAACATTAATGAGTGAACCAGTTACAGCCTCATTTCTAGCATGGTTTGTTTTAGGTGAGTATTTATCAAATATGCAGTTTATTGGAGGTGTAATTATCCTATTTGGAATAATCTATGCTCAGAGTTCAACTGAATTAAAAAATTAATTATTCTACTAATTCAGCTGCTCTTATTAATGCATTAGCTTTGTTTCTTGTTTCTAATTCTTCACCTTCTTTTGTGCTATCATGAACCACTCCTCCACCGGCTTGAACATATAATTTCCCATCTTTGATTATCCCTGTCCTTAAAGCGATACAAGTATCTAAATCTCCAGATCCACTAAAATAACCAACAGCACCAGAATAGACACCTCTTCTCTCCATTTCTAGCTCTTCAATGATTTCCATTGCCCTTATTTTTGGTGCACCGGTGACTGTACCTGCAGGAAACCCAGATATCAATGCATCAACACTATCCATTTCATCACGTAATTCACCTTTTACTTCAGATTCTATATGCATTACATGAGAATACATCTCAACATTAAAGCTTTCAGTTACTTCCACTGAGCCAGGCTTAGATACCCTTCCTACGTCATTTCGACCTAAATCTAAGAGCATTAAATGTTCGGCTCTTTCTTTTGGATCATTGAGAAGTTCATTTTTTAATTTTAAATCTTCATCTTTATTTTGACCTCTAGGCCTTGTTCCTGCAATTGGTCTAATAGTCAAATCCTTACCTCTAAGCCTGACTAGAATTTCTGGGGAGGAGCCAACGACAAAAAATTTTTTAAAGTTAAAATAAAAAAGAAAAGGGGAGGGATTAAGTCTTCTAAGAGATCTATAAAATGATATTGGGGATTTTTGAAATGGTATTTCAAATTTTTGTGAAAGAACAACTTGGTAAACATCACCAGCCTTAATATACTCTTTCGCTTTTTCAACCGAATTAAAATATTCTGATTTTTTTAGATTGCTTGGTGCATTATTTTTACTTTTAGGGTTTTTTTGCACGGGCAAATTTGAATGTTTCAATCCAACATTCAACTCTTTCACAGCATTTTTGATTCTATTATTGCCTTCTTTCCACGCAAGTTCTGCAGTTATACCTTTTTTCTGTCTAATTGGTGTAATTAAAATAAATTCATCTTTCAGTCTATCAAAAATACAAATAAGTGAAGGCCTCATTAAAATTGATTCAGGCAAATTAAGGGTGTCATTGTTTTCTATTTTAATTTGTTCAAAATAAGTAACCATGTCATAGCCAATATAGCCGAATAAACCAGCTGATAGTGGAGGTAAGTTTTCAGGAATTTCAATTTTAGATTCAATAACTAAGTTTTTTAATGACTGTAAGGGAGTGTCATTATCTTTCCTGAATTTATATTGTTTTTCCTTCAAGATAGCAGTTTCAGAAATCCCATTTTTACTTTTCCATATGAGGTCTGGAGATATCCCTATGGCAGAGTATCTTCCTCTGTTCTCACCTCCTTCTACAGACTCTAGAAGAAAGTTATAGTCTTTGTCTTTGGTTAATTTAATCAGAGCGGAAACAGGTGTTTCTAAATCTGCTACTATATATTCCCATAATAATTGTGGTTTACCTGAATTATATAAATTAATAAATTTATCTGATGGTTTTTTCATTTAAGGGGAAGTTAAGCCCAAAGCTTGTAATATCAAACTTTTATTAACTTCTAGTTTATGCTTTTCACCTAATTTAGATATTAATGCAAAAGTAATATCACTTTGAATAGACTGATTAAAAGGCTCAGCAAGAATTTTAGAAAGATTATCCACTTCTTCTTTGCTGGCAGGTATGGATTTATCAAACCTAACGACTGAAATTCCTTTTTCATCTGCAGATATTTGATTTTCCCCCAATTTTTTAATATTAAAAAGAGCTTTGATGATTTGTGGTCTACTATAAGCAGTATCATTTACAGCTACACCCTTAACTTCTGAAATTTGCATGTTATTATTTTTTGCAAATTTAATTAGGTCATTAGAAGCAGACAATTCACCAGCTTGGTTTAAGGTTTTTTCAACTGCTTTTGTTTGCACCCAAGACTTTTTGATATCTAAAAAAATATCATCAAATTTTGGTAAAAACTCTTTAATTTCTTTATCTACTTCTAAAGCGAAAAAAAGTCCATCTTCAGTTTCATTAATAGAAAGCTGGTCGTTATTTAAATCAGACCATAAAATCTCTAAAAACATTTTGTCCTTGAAAAGTTTATTTTTTGGAATTTGTTTAATGTCATTAAAGCCATTTTCGTCAAGAGGTTCAGAAAAATAGACTTTTAACTTCTTTTGTTTTGCAACATCTTCAATGCTTGAGCCAGAAGCAAATGCATCGTCAGCAAAATTTGCTAAATCGTAAATGAGATCAGTTGATCTTTCTATTTTTATATCATTTTTTAATTTATTTTTAATTTCTTCAAATTTTGGTGCAATTGATTTATTAATTTCTTGAAGTTTTATAATATGATATCCAAAGTCAGTTTCAATGATTTGACTTATGTCATTTAATTTCAAATCAAAAACAACATTAGAAATTTCTTTAATTAGTTCAGATTTTTTTATGTCCTTAATTATTGTTTCTTTTTCATTAAATTTGTTTCTTGCTAATTTGTCGAATTCATTACCTTGAGAAATTTCAGACAACACTTTTTCTGCGTCTAGTTTACTATCAAATACCATTTGGTTAATGGATCGGGTCTCCTCTTTAATGTAATCTGACCTTCTTATATCAAATTCATCTATTAATTCTTGTTCACTAATTTCAATTTCGTTTAAAAAGTCTTTTGGATCTAAGATTATATATTTTCCTATCCTCTTTGAAGGTTCAATCCAAGATGAGCTAGTGTTATCAAAGAAAACCCTTAGTTCTTCATCAGAAGGGCTTTCTATTTCTGAGGTAGGAAATAAATTAATATTTATTATAGTACCATCTCTTTTTTCCAAATTGTGTGAAGCTATTAAATTAATTACTTCATTTGATATTTTCGCAGATTCTGAAATTGTTTCTGTAAGTTGTTGCTTAATTAAACTTCTGCCTAATAGTTCAAGATACTTTTCTTCAGAAACTCCTCCCCTCAATAACGAGGTTTGAAATTTTGAGGAACTAAATTTCCCATTATCATCTAAAAATAATTTATTCTCTAATAAGGATTTTTTGAGTTGTTCACGAGTAACTTTTATTCCCCAAGTGTTTGCTTCTTCTAACAAAATGGCTTCATTAGATAGAAAAGTTATCAATAAATCTAAGTAGCCACTTTGTATGGCTTCGTTAATAGTTAAATTAGGGGCTACTTCCGCTCTAAGTTTATTAAATTGATTGGCTATTTCTTGAATTCCAATAGATGTTTTTCCAGCAGATATATAGTCTCTATTAAATTGCAAAGAAGGAACAAAGCTTCCTAAACCAAGGCCAGCAAAGGCAATAAGCACAAGGCCTAGAAAAATTTTTGCAATAGGATGTCGTGAATAAACTCTTAAAGACTGAAGCATGATTTATAACCTTTTAAAAATTATTAATGCAATTTAATACTCTGGAGGTTGTACTGCAATTCAAAAATGATTAAAAATAATTAAATTTAAATAAAATGGTATTTTATAATGATAATTGCTGGAAATTGGAAGATGAATTGTGATAGTAGGCAAGCTATTAAGTTGGTAAATGAAATTATAAAATCAAATGACATTCCAATTGAAGCCAATATTATGATTTTCCCACCTTCGATTTTAATCCCAGTTATTTTTCCATTAATTAAAAACACAAAAATTAAATTGGGTGCACAGGACTGTTCTTTAAATGATAATGGAGCGTATACAGGTCAAATATCATCTGATATGATTCTAGATGCTGGATGTGAATATGTAATTTTAGGTCATTCTGAAAGGAGGTCAATGTGCAAAGAGACATCAAGTGATGTTTCGCTAAAGTCATTTAAAGCAATTTCAAAAGGATTAAATGTAATAATTTGTATTGGCGAAAGTTTGAAAGAACGTGAAGATAATTCGTTTTTATCTATTTTGGAAACTCAATTAAGCTCAAGTTTACCACAATCAATAGGCAGTCAAATTGAGGTAAGTGACTTTCAGATTACAATTGCATATGAGCCGATTTGGGCAATAGGATCTGGGAAGGTGGCAACAAATGAAAATATTGAGGAAGTTCACAAATTTATAAAAAATTGTTTAAATGATTATTTTGAAAATTCAATTAAGATACCAGTAATTTATGGAGGGTCTGTAAATGCTAATAACTCTTCTCAAATATTAAAGTTAAATAGCGTTGACGGAGTTTTAGTTGGAGGAGCAAGTTTGAAGTCTGATGATTTCATAAAAATTGCTAAAAACTCTTTATAATTAAATGAAGGTTAAATTAATTAAAACTTGTAATATAAATTTAAAATGAATATATAGCCTTTTAGAAGGATTAATTATGACAACAGTATTGTTAACAATACATATACTTATATCCATTGCCATTGTTGGTTTAGTTTTAATGCAAAGGAGTGAAGGTGGTGGTTTAGGTATTGGTGGTGGAAACAATTTTATGTCTGCAAGGGGTACAGCAGACTTGTTGACAAGGGCAACAACTGTTCTAGCAGTTGCTTTTTTTTGTACATCAATATTATTGGCAATGTTGGCTGGATATGGTAAAAAAACTGTATCAATTATTGATGAGGTTTCACAAGAAAGTACTTCAGAGGTAAATAATTTAAAAGATTTGCAGCCCTCAGTCCCTACTGATAATTAAATTTTTTATTTCTCTCAATCAACAATAAGACTAGTAAAAACAAAATTCACGTAGTATAAAAATAAACCATGCCAAATTTTATTTTTATAACAGGTGGTGTGGTTTCGTCCTTAGGAAAAGGCTTGGCTTCTGCAGCTTTAGGGGCAATTCTTCAAAGTAGAGGTTATACTGTAAGACTGCGAAAACTAGACCCATATTTAAATGTTGACCCAGGGACGATGAGTCCTACTCAGCATGGAGAAGTCTTTGTTACTGATGATGGAGCGGAAACCGATTTAGACCTTGGTCATTATGAAAGATTTACTGGCGTTGCTGCTAGAAAAACTGACAATGTTACTTCTGGTCAGATTTATTCTGACGTGATAGCAAAAGAAAGAAAAGGAGATTATCTAGGAGCAACAATACAGGTAATACCTCATGTTACAAATGCCATAAAAGATTTTATTGTTTCTGATCTCGGAAAAGAAGACTTTGTTTTATGTGAAATTGGCGGTACAGTTGGTGATATTGAGTCACTGCCTTTTCTTGAAGCCATAAGACAATTGGGTAACGAGTTAGGAAAACAAAACACATGTTTTTTGCATTTAACTTTAGTGCCTTTTATAGCTGCAGCAGGTGAATTAAAAACAAAACCAACACAACATTCTGTAAAAGAACTTCAATCAGTAGGAATCCGTCCTGATATAGTTTTATGCAGAACTGAAGCAACAATACCGGATGAACAAAGAAACAAAATTGCCCTTTTTTGTAACATTCCTCAAAATGCTGTTATTGAAGCATTAGATGCTGAAAGTATATATGATGTTCCCCTAGCCTACCATAAAACAGGTTTAGATTCTGTTATCTGCGATCATTTTGGGTTAAAACCAAGAGAACCAAAACTAAAGATTTGGCATGAAATTACTTCTGCGATAAAAAATCCAGAAGGACAAGTTAAAATTGCTGTTGTTGGAAAATATACTTCTTTAATTGACAGTTATAAATCTTTAGCAGAGGCTTTAGTTCATGGAGGAATAGCTAATAACACTAAAGTTGATTTAACTTGGATAGATTCTTCTGAATTACTCAATGATGAATCTTTAAAAGCAAAATTTGAGAATATTCATGGAATTTTAGTTCCAGGAGGTTTTGGTGAACGTGGATCTGAAGGAAAAATTTTAGCAATAAAATTTGCAAGAGAACATAAAATTCCTTTTTTAGGCATATGCTTTGGAATGCAGATGGCTGTCATTGAGGCAGCCAGAAATGTTGCATTGATTCTTAATGCAGGCTCAACTGAATTTGGACAATGCTCTTCTCCTGTAGTTGGACTTTTAACTGAATGGATTAAGGATGATAATATTATTAAAAGATCTTCTGAAGATGATTTGGGGGGCTCAATGAGGTTAGGGGCCTATGAGTGTCATTTGTCATCAGGGAGCCTTGTAGAAAGTATTTACAACAAAGGTATTATTTTTGAAAGACACAGACATAGATATGAGGTTAATATAGAATACAAAGAAGACCTTCAGAATATTGGATTACAGTTTTCTGGTATGTCCCCAGATGGAATATTGCCTGAAATTGTTGAATATAATAATCATCCTTGGTTTATTGGGGTTCAATTTCATCCGGAATTAAAATCAAAACCTTTTGATCCTCATCCTTTGTTTAGTGGTTTTATTGGTGCTGCATTTAAATACTCAAGATTAGTTTAATTGGAAAAAGTGTTGTGAATGGAAATTAATGAAATTAAAATAGGAAATACTTTGCCGTTTGTTTTGATTGCTGGGCCATGTGTGATTGAAAATCTTGATCATACGCTGTTTCATGCAGAAAAAATTAAACAAATTTGTAGTGAATTAAATATACCTTTAATTTACAAATCATCTTTTGATAAAGCTAATAGAACTTCACTCTCATCAAATAGAGGAGTTGGAATAGATGAAGGTTTGGAGATCCTGTCCAAAGTTAAACAGGAATTTGGATTAACAATATTGACTGACGTTCATGAAGCTTCTCATTGTAAGAAAGTGGGATCCGTAGTTGATGTGCTTCAGATACCTGCATTTTTATGCAGACAAACTGATTTATTAATTTCTGCGGCTAATACCAATTGCGTTGTTAATATTAAAAAAGGCCAATTTTTAGCTCCATGGGATATGCATGAAGTTGTAAATAAAGTTAAAAGTTCTGGAAATAACAATGTAATGGTAACAGAGAGGGGGGTATCTTTTGGTTATAACACTTTAGTTTCAGATATGAGGTCTTTGCCTGAGTTGAAAAATACGAATTGTCCAGTTATTTTTGATGCTACACATAGCGTTCAACAACCTGGAGGCAAGGGCTCAAGTTCAGGAGGAGAAAGAAAGTATGTTCCGGTACTTGCACGTGCAGCAATAGCTGTTGGGGTTGCAGGCTTATTTATGGAAACTCATAACAATCCAGATACCGCTCCCTCAGATGGCCCTAATATGATACCATTAAATGATTTAAGAAAAATACTAAAGTTACTTAAAAGTTTTGATGAACTTTCAAAAAGTAATGTATGATAAAATTCTTTTTTGAGATTGTTTTTTATGATTGAAATAATGAATATCTTTGGAAGAGAGATTTTAGATTCTAGAGGCAATCCATCTATAGAAGTTGATGTTAAATTAAGTAATGGAGTAATTGGCAGAGCTTCAGTTCCTTCTGGCGCATCAACAGGAGAACATGAGGCAGTTGAAAAAAGAGACCAAGATTTAATGAGATACCTTGGAAAAGGGGTGAAAAATGTTGTTAAAAGTATTAATTCAGAAATAAATGAATACTTAAAAGGGGTTTCTCCCTTAGATCAAAGAAAAATAGATCAAAGATTAATAGAATTAGACGGGACAATAAACAAAACTAGACTAGGAGCTAATGGAATTTTAGGTGTTAGTCTAGCTGTTTCTAGGGCAGTTTCATTAAATAATCGAGAAAGCTTATTTAGATATTTAAGCGAGGACGATGATTTTTTAATGCCTACACCATTGATGAATATTATTAACGGTGGAGCTCATGCGAATAACAATTTAGACTTCCAAGAAATAATGATTATGCCTGTTGGTGCTTGTTCATTTTCAGAAGCATTAAGATGGGGTGCAGAAGTATTTCATCATTTAAAAAAAATATTGTCTGATAGAAGCTTTTCAACTGCTGTCGGTGATGAGGGTGGATTTTCTCCAGAAGTTAAAAATTTAGATGAAGCTCTTGGTTTGGTGTTAAAATCAATAGAAATTTCTGGAAGAAATTTAGATAACGAAATTAAAATTGCTGTTGACGCTGCTTCTTCAGAATTTTTTAATAATAATAATTATCAAATCGATCAAGGTTCAACAATATTAAATACTGATCAAATGATAAAAATGTGGGAAAAGTTAGTTTCTGACTATCCGTTAATTTCAATTGAAGATCCACTTGAAGAAAATGATTTTGAAGGATATCAAGAGTTAACGAGTTCTATTGGTAAAAAAGTGCAAATTGTTGGTGATGACTTATTCGCTACAAACAATAAAAGGCTTGAAAAAGGTATAAAAAATAATTCAGCAAACTCAATATTAATTAAATTAAATCAAATTGGAACTTTAACTGAAACTATAGATACTATTAACCTCGCAAAGAACAGTAATTATGGAACAATAATTTCTCATAGGTCTGGTGAAACAGAAGATACATATATTGCTGATTTATCAGTAGCATTAAAAGCTGGACAAATTAAAGCAGGATCATTATCCCGCTCTGAAAGACTTTGTAAGTATAACCAGCTTCTTAGAATTGAAGAGGAACTTGGAAGCAAAGCAATATACAATGGTTCAAATATTTTAAAATAATTATTTATTTTATTGACCGATTTGTTTTATTTTGATTCAATATATTTATGTTCAACCTTAAGACATTTAGTTCTGAATCAATCAAAATAATATATGCTATTATTCCTATTTTGATTTCAGTGCTATTGATCTTAAACGCCTTTGGAAATAATGGCGGTTTGCCTAAATATTTTTATTTAAAATCTCAAATATTTTTAACAGAACAAAAGTTAAAAATCATTGATAAAGAAATATTTATTACAAGGAATAGAGTTAATCTTATCAAAGGGCCAGAAATAGATAAAGACTTATTAGAAGAACTTGCTTATCAATATCTAGGTTACACTTATAAGGATAACTTATTTATGCCATTTAAATAATTAACTTATTTTAGTTAAAATTAAATAAATTACATAAAAACAAATAGTTATAAAATATTGAAATTTTTAAAATATATATTATAATTATTATGGGATGCAAACTTTTTAAATAATTTATATATGAGAAAACCATTTTCAAAAGAAAAAACAAAAGTTCCTTTAAAGAGGAAATCTCCAGGTCGGCCAATAAAAAAGCTAAATAATAATCTATTAAATAAAAATCAATTAATTGAACTTTATAAACAAATGCTTTTAATTAGACGATTTGAGGAAAAGGCAGGTCAACTTTATGGAATGGGAACTATAGCTGGGTTTTGTCACTTATACATTGGCCAAGAAGCTGTAGTTGTAGGTATGCAATCAGTCTGCGAACCTGGAGATAGTGTTATTACTTCATATAGAGATCACGGGCATATGCTTGCATGCGGAATGGACCCAAAGGGTGTAATGGCAGAGTTAACTGGCAGAGAAGGAGGTTATTCTAAAGGAAAAGGTGGTTCAATGCACATGTTTAGCAGAGAAAAAAACTTCTATGGAGGTCATGGAATAGTTGGAGCTCAAGTTCCTATAGGAGTTGGTTTAGCTTTTTCCCATAGATATAAAGAAGATGGTTTTGTGTGTATGACATATTTAGGTGATGGGGCTGTTAATCAAGGCCAGGTTTATGAAAGCTTTAATATGTCTGCATTGTGGAAATTGCCAGTAGTATTTATAATTGAAAACAATAAATATGGAATGGGGACATCAGTTACAAGAGCTTCAGCAGGGAGATCACTTGCAGAAAGAGGTAAAGCTTACGGCATACCTGGAACGGAGGTTGATGGAATGAATGTGCTTTCTGTCAGGCAAGCTGGAAAAGAGGCCTTAGATTATACTAGAAAAGGCAAAGGTCCTTATATATTAGAAATGAAAACTTATAGATATAGAGGACATTCAATGTCTGATCCTGCAAAATATCGCACTCGATCAGAGGTTGATGCAGTTAGAAAGCAAAAGGATTCTATAGAAAGTTTAAAGGAAATTTTACAAGAAAATAATATTAAAGATGATCATCTTAAAGATATCGACGGTAAAATTAAATTAATAGTATCAGAAGCATCAGAATTTGCTGAGCAAAGTAGTTTGCCCGATAAAGAGGAATTGATGACTGATATTTACCTTTAGCACAGGAGAGTTGAAATGATAGAAATTAAAATGCCTTCTTTATCTCCAACGATGACTTCTGGCTCAATAGTTAAATGGTTTGTTAAGGAGGGAGATAGCGTTTTGACTGGAGATGTACTTGCTGAAATTGAAACAGATAAAGCTACGATGGAATTGGAAAGCATTGAGGAAGGTAAAGTTAAAAACATTCTAATTAAAGAAGGTGAAAAAGATATTCCAGTTGGTACCGTTTTAGCGGTTGTAGATGATGGTAATTTCATTAATAAAAAAATAGAAACTAACAAATCTTTTACAGAAAATATAGATATTAAGTTGATGCAAGATATTAAAACTTCTGACAATAATATTACAGTTAGAGAAGCAATTAGAGATGCTATGGCTGAAGAAATGAGATTAGATGATACTATTTTTATCATGGGTGAAGAAGTGGCTGAATATCAGGGAGCATATAAGGTAACGCAAGGTTTATTAGAAGAATTTGGAGATAAGAGAGTGATTGATACGCCCATAACTGAACAAGGTTTTGCTGGTTTAGGAGTTGGAGCTGCTTTTGGAGGATTAAAGCCAATAATTGAGTTTATGACTTTTAACTTTGCGATGCAGGCCATTGATCAAATAATTAATTCAGCCGCTAAGACATTATATATGTCAGGAGGTCAAATGGGATGCCCAATTGTTTTTAGAGGTCCAAATGGAGCTGCTTCAAGGGTGGCTGCCCAACACTCTCAATGTTTTGCTAGTTGGTATGCGCATTGTCCTGGCCTGAAAGTTGTAGCACCATGGTCTGCATCAGATGCCAAAGGGTTACTGAAATCTTCTATAAGAAATCCTAATCCAGTAATATTTTTAGAAAATGAACTTTTATATGGTCAAAGTTTTGAAACAACTATTGATAATGAAACTATTCCTTTAGGGCAGGGAAATTTAATAAAGTCTGGTAATGATGTTACTATAGTTGCTTTTTCAATAATGGTTGGAAAAGCTTTAAGCGCTTCAAAGGTATTGTTAGGCCAAAACATTGATTCAGAGATTATAGATTTAAGAACAATAAAACCTTTGGATATAAACTTAATAATAGATAGTGTCAAAAAAACGAATAAACTAATTATATGTGAGGAAGGGTTCCCTTTTTCAGGGATAAGTTCAGAAATAATTTCGCAAGTTCAAGAAAAAGCATTTGATTGGTTGGACGCTCCAATTTCAAGAGTTACTGGACTTGATGTGCCTCTTCCATATGCTGAGAATCTCGAAAAAATGGCATTGCCTCAAGTAGAGGATATAGTTGAAGCAGCTTTATCTATTTGTAATCGTTTGGGAAATTAATAATGCCAGTTTTAATTAACATGCCATCTCTATCGCCGACTATGAAAGAAGGAAAGCTAGCTAAATGGTTAAAAAATTTGGGCGATAAAATTACCTCTGGAGATGTGATAGCAGAAATTGAGACAGATAAAGCTACAATGGAAATTGAATCATCAGATAATGGAGTTTTATTTGAGATAATAGTCCAAGAGGGGGAGGAAAATGTTTCTGTCAATTCTCCTATAGCTATAATAAAAGAAGATGGTGACACAGAGGAAGAACTTAATACTTTTTCGGAATCATCTGGTATTAAAAAGGCTAAAACTATTTCAAGCGATAGTGATGGTAAATTTGATAAAAGAGATGAAAATCAAGACAACGAAACTCAAACCAAGGTAGTCACAAAATCAAATAATATAGATAATTATTCAAGGGTTATTGCATCTCCTCTTGCGAAGAGATTGGCGGAACAAAATAATATTGATCTTTCAAAAATTATTGGTTCTGGACCAAAAGGCAGAATAGTTAAAGATGATCTCAAATTAGAGAATTTATCTGAAGGCAATATTGTTAAAGAAAGTTCCCTTTCAGGGACTTCTAATAGTGATGCTAAATTTAATGATGTACCAAATACGAATATGCGTAAAACTATAGCGCAAAGATTAACTACTTCTTTGCAGGAAACTCCTCACTTTTTTCTTACTGTAGACTGCGATATTTCAAAATTGAATGAAGTTAGGAAAATAATAAATGATAAAAATAATTTAAAAATTTCAGTAAATGATTTTGTAATAAAGGCATCCTCTAAAGCCTTAAAAATTGTTCCAAAGGCCAATTGTAGTTGGAATGATTCATTCATTAGATATTATCAAAACTATGATATAGCAGTTGCTGTTGCTATAGATGATGGATTAATTACCCCAATAATCAAAAACGTTGAAATTAAAGGATTAGAAGAATTATCTAGTGAAGTAAAAGACTTAGCAATAAGAGCAAAAGCAAACAAATTGTCTCCAGAGGAATACCAAGGAGGTAATTTTACTATATCAAATTTAGGGATGTTTGGAGTTAAAAACTTTACAGCAGTTATTAACCCACCCCAAAGTATGATTTTGGCTGTAGGAATGGCCGAAAAAAGACCTATAATCGTTAATGAAGAAGTAATAATTTCTGAAATTATGACAGTTACATTGTCTTGTGATCACAGAGTTGTAGATGGAGCTTTAGGCGCAAAATGGTTGAAGGTCTTTAAAAGCTTGATTGAAAATCCATCTTTAATGTTGCTATAGGTTATTCTATCTATGAACGATAACTATGATTTAATTGTATTTGGAGGCGGTCCAGGAGGGTATGTTTCTGCTATTAGAGGTAGTCAATTAGGATTAAATGTTCTTTTGGTTGAAGCAAATGAGCTAGGTGGAGTATGTTTAAATTGGGGATGCATACCAACAAAAGCCTTGTTAAAAGTTAGTGAATTTAAAAATAATATTAGCAAGTTTAAGGATTTTGGTATCAATATAGAAGGTAAGATTTCATTTGACATAAGTGAAATTATTCAAAGATCTCGAGTTGTATCAAAAACATTATCTTCAGGAGTAAGCCATCTATTAAAGAAAAATAAAGTTCAAGTAATTAAAGGATTTGGATCAATAAATAAACTTTATGATAAAAATATAGAGATTAATATTTTGAACTCTAAAAATAAATATATAACAGTTAATACTAATAATTTAATTCTCGCTACCGGCTCAAAACCAAAATTACTGCCAAATATAGATTTAGTCCATGAAAATATTTGGACATCCAAAGAAGCCATGACCCCAAAATCTATTCCAAAATCCATTAGCATAGTTGGTTCAGGAGCAATAGGGATGGAGTTTGCAAGTTTTTATAATGATATGGGTTCAAAAGTAACTGTCGTTGAATTGGAAAATCGAATTTTACCTAATGAAGATGAAGAAATTTCGGAAATGGCAAAATCTATATTTATAAAGAGGGGCATAAAGTTTTTAAATAATGCTTCAGTTGTTTCTATTAATAATTCAGAAAATGATGTTACTTCAAATATTAAGATTGGTAATCAAGAAGTAAAATTAAAATCTGAAAAAACATTAATAGCAATTGGCATTACTGGGAATACTGAAAACATAGGTTTAGATAACACAAATGTTGAGGTTGAAAATGGTCATATAGTGACAGATGAATATATGGAAACAAAAGAGAAAAATATTTACGCTATAGGCGATGTTACATCTTCTCCCTGGTTAGCACACAAAGCTTCACATGAGGGCATCATAGCTGCTGAAAAGATAGCAGGACTAGATTATGTTCATAAAATAAACGTTGGTAAAATCCCTGGATGCACCTACTCATATCCTCAGATAGCTTCAATTGGTCTAACTGAAAAAAAAGCTATTGATCAAGGACTTAAAATTAAAGTAGGCAGGTTTCCATTTTTAGGCAATGGAAAGGCAGTCGCAATGGGAGAAGAGGAGGGTTTAGTTAAAACAATCTTTAATGAAGTTTCAGGTGAATTAATTGGTGCACATATGATCGGATCTGAAGTAACTGAGCTAATTAATCTTTACAGTGTTGCTAAATCACTGGAAACAACTGAAATAGATATTATGAATACTGTTTTTGCTCATCCAACTCTTTCTGAAGCTTTACACGAATCTGTACTTAGTGCGTATAATCGTGCCATTCATTTTTAACATGTAAAATACTCAATGAACTCTTCAAGACACCCAGAAAAACATAAAAATATTCCAACTTATTCTATAAAAAAACCTGATTGGCTAAAAGTAAAAGCTCCATCATCTGATAATTGGAAAAATGTTAAAAAATTAATGAATTCAAAGAATTTGATTACGGTCTGTGAAGAAGCCGTTTGCCCTAATATTGGAGAATGTTGGTCCAAAAAACATGCAACAATGATGATACTTGGTGATATTTGCACCAGAGCGTGTGCTTTTTGTAATATAAAAACTGGGAATCCTTTTCCCGTAGATATATTTGAACCTATTAGAGTAGCAGAAGCTGTATTTGAAATGAGCTTAGAGCATGTTGTAATCACATCAGTAGATAGAGATGATCTCGATGATGGTGGAGCAACACAGTTTGCTAATACTATTAAAGAAATTAGAAAAAAATGTCCTTCTACAACTATCGAAATACTCACTCCAGATTTTAGAAATAAATCAAACTCTTTAGATCCAATTATTTCATCGGAACCCGATGTGTTTAATCATAATTTAGAAACTGTGCCTAGCCTTTATAATGAGGTTAGGCCGGGAGCTAGGTATTTCAGTTCTTTAAAGCTTTTAAATGATGCAAAGCAACTTATGCCAAAGATTTTTACAAAATCTGGAATTATGGTTGGACTTGGTGAAATTAAAAAAGAAGTTCTACAATTAATGGATGACCTCAGAGCTGCTGATGTTGATTTTCTTACTATAGGGCAATACTTGCAACCTACACCAAAGCATTATCCAATTAAAAACTTTATTACTCCAGAAGAATTTAATTTTTATAAAAAGCATGCTTTAGGGAAGGGATTTTTAATGGTTTCAGCATCACCATTAACAAGATCTTCATATCATGCAAGTGAAGATTTTCAGAAATTAAAAAAAATTAGGGATCAAAAATACTCTTCTTTTGATAGTGACTATTTTTGATGACTAAACATAGTGAAATTAGATATGTTTTTTATTCACCAGAAAAAATGTTTGAATTGGTTGCTGATGTTGAGAAATACCCTGAGTTTCTTCCGTGGTGCATTGCTTCTAGAGTGATCGAAAAAGAAAACTCTAAAATCATTGCAGACTTAATGATAGGGTTTCAGTTCTTTAGGGAAAAATTTAGAAGCAATGTAAGTCTTGATAAAAAAAAGATGAAGATTGAAGTAAATTATGAGGAGGGTCCATTTAAATTTCTCAGCAACAAATGGGAATTTAAAAAATTCAAAGATGGTTGTGAAATTAAATTTTATTTAGATTTTGAATTTAATAATATCTTTTTTCAAACTTTAATGGAAAGACTATTTTCTGAAGCTGTGAAAAAAATGGTCACTGCATTCGAAAAAAGAGCTATATACTTATATGATGATTAAAGTTAAATAAATATCATAACATTTGACATTACAGCTATTCCTTCATTCCTGCCAATAAAACCCAGGCCTTCTGTTGTAGTTGCTTTTATTGATATATCATCGATACTAAGTTTTGTTATATTAGAAATATTTTTAATGATCTTATCTTGATAATTTAAAATTTTAGGTGTTTCACAAATAACTGTTACATCAACATTGATTAATTTAGCCTTTTTCTTTTTAAGTATTTCCATTGATTTTTTTAAAAAAATTGAACTGTCTACATCTTTCCATTTTGGGTTGTTAGGTGGAAAATGTGAACCTATATCACCATTGGAAATTGAACCAAGTATTGCATCTGTAATTGAATGTAATACAACATCGGCATCTGAATGACCTATTAACCCATAAGGATGTTCAATTGGAACTCCACCCAAAAATAATTGCTTGCCTGGTTTTTTTGAAAATTTGTGAACATCAAAACCATTTCCGACTTTATATATTTTCTCTTTTTCCAAAATGTTTTTCAAAATTTTATAATCCCATAATGTAGTAATTTTTAATAGTTTTTCATTCCCATCTATAGTTTTTATATTTTTCTTTTCTTTTCTAATTATTTCAGATTCATCAGTTATCTCATCATTTATATTTAAATTTTTTATAGATAAAGCATTATTCCTAAATATTTGAGGGGTTTGAATTCTATATAAACCTTTTCTTTTAATAGAGTCTAAATCACTTTTATTTTTTTTTATTATACTGTCATACAATGGCAATATGGGTATTACACATGATACATTTTTGGTTAAACCTTTAATTAAATTATCAATGATCTCGTGATCTATACCTGGTCTAGCTGCATCATGAATTATTAAACTATTATTATTTTTTGGAATTTCCTTTAATCCTTCTAAAACTGATCCTTGCCTGGAATTTCTTCCAATAACAAACTTTAATTTTCTATTTTTTATTTTATTACAGTCATAATATTTTTGAAAATCCTTGTTTAAAACTACTATTACTGAATCGCATAACCTATGACTTAAAATTTGATTAATGTTAATATCTAAAATTTTATCTTTACCTATTTTTATAAATTGTTTAGGAGTGCTGTGTCTAAATCTTATTCCTCTCCCAGCGGCCACAATAATTGTGTTAAATTTATTTAATTTCATGTCATTTTTCTTTGAAAGATAGATATTTAATATTTAGTAAAAATAAACTAAATTAAATAAATGATAATATAAATTTTTTAAAGAGTTAAATTATAAAAAACAATATTAAAAACTTTAGTGATGATCATCTGTCAGGAAAAGATTTTCAATTGATTTTAAATTATGTTCCATTAGTTATTCTTCTTATAGATACTAATTTAAATATTGAATATTCCAACCTCGCTGCTCAGGAATTTTTTAAGTTAAATAAAGACAAATTGCAATTTAAAAACCTTGCAGATATTTTTCATCCTGACTCAATTTTAATTGACACAATATTAAGAACTAAAAAAGAAAAAAAACCCATGTCAATTGAAAATTTTAATTTATCAAGTCCTTATTTCTCATATCCAAGTATAAATGCCAGTATTTCAATCATTGAAGATGCAGGGGTAGAAAAATTTATTGTTACAATTAATAAAACATCTTTTATGAAGAGATTAGAAACTCAAAACTTTTTTTCTAATAACAATGTATCTTTTCTTGGGCTATCTAAAATGTTAGCGCATGAAATTAAGAACCCATTATCTGGAATAAAAGGCTCCGCACAATTACTGTCAATAGAGGCTGATAAGGATAAAAAGGAATTAACTGATATAATTATTCAAGAAACAGACAGAATAAATAATATTGTCAATAAAATAGAATATTTGTTTTCTAATGAACTAATAGAGTCTGAAAAAATAAATATTCACGAAATAATAGATCAGTCGATCAAAATTTCACAAGCGAGTTATGCAAAAAATATAATGTTTGAAAAAAAATATGATCCTTCACTGCCTTTAATTTCAGGTGACAAAAATATACTAATTCAAACAATTCTAAATTTAATTAAAAATTCTTCTGAAGCCATAGTAAAGGATGGTAAAATAGTTTTTTCAACTTATTTTTCATTGTGGGAGCCTAAAGAAAAATACCTAGGCAAAGAAAAACGAATTACACCTATACATGTTGAAATATCCGACAACGGAGAAGGCATATCAGATTTTCTTAAAGAAACCTTATTTAATCCATTTATTACAAGCAAAAATAATGGATCTGGACTTGGCCTTACCCAAGTAATTGGGGCAATGAATTCTCATGGAGGAAAGGCTGAGTACATTCAGTCAAAATCTAACACAACGTTTAGACTAAGTTTTCCAGAAATGATAAAGAAAAATGAATAATAGTTACTCTTTCTCAAAATCATATAATTTTAATCAAGCTAAAGAAGTTATTTTAGTTGTTGATGACGATAAAAATGTAAGGTTTGTATTAAAAACATTATTTAAAAAACATGGTTATATTGTTGAAACCTCTGGGAACTATTCTGGGTTGTTGAGATTAATTAAAGAGTTGTCTCCTAATTTGTTAATTACAGATGTAAAATTGCCAGATGGTAACGTTCTCGACGATCTTTTTAAGATTAAGGGTAAAAACCCTAAAATGCCTATAATAGTTATTAGTGCGTTATCTACTCTATCTACAGCTGTAAATGCTGTTAAGCTTGGTGCCTTTGAATATATTTCAAAGCCATTTAATATCGATGAGGTCTTAGAAGTTTCAAGATCTGCTTTAAGGTCAACTAGTCAAATAAAAGGAAAATTATTGAAAAAAGAAAATTTAGATAATTTGAAATCTAATAATTCTTTAATTGGGAAAAGTAAATCTATGCAAAATATTTTCCAATTAATTTCAAAGCTCATTGGAAATAATTTAACTGTATTAATCACAGGAGAAACTGGAACAGGTAAAGATTTAGTTGCAAACACCATTCACAATCTCTGCAATAAAAATAATAAATTTTTTAAAATAAATATGGGTATTTCAAACTTCAGTGAAATTGAAAAATTAATTTTAGCGGTTAATGATGAAAAATCCACAATATATTTAGATGCAATAGATGAAATGAGTATTGAGAACCAACTGAAATTATTAGATTTGTTAAGGTTATTTTACTCCAACAATAAAAACAAAGTTGTTAATGATATAAGAATAATTGTTTCATCTAGAAAAAATTTATCAAAATTAATTTTAAAGGGTTTGTATAGAGAGGATTTATTTTATTATTTAAATATTGTTCCTTTGTTTATGCCACCGTTAAAAGAAAGAAAGGAAGATATTAAAGAATTAGCAATTAATTTTTTGAATAAAAATAGTCTTAACAATTTACCTATTAAAAAATTTGATGAAAAGTCTTTTGAAGAATTAATGAACTATAACTGGCCAGGAAATATAAGGGAATTAGAAAATTTTATTAAGAGGATTTCAGTCTTGTATCCTGAAACAATTATAAGAGATTCTTCAATTAAAAATGAGTTGAATAAATCAAGGGAAACTATAAAAAATGATTTAAATGAATTTACTGAGATATTAGATTTGGAATTTGAGAAATTTTTTAACAAAGAAAATATATCACAATTTTCAGAAAAACTATATGATTATTTTATAAAAAAATATGAAAAATCTTTAATTAAGAGAACACTCAACTCCGTTAATGGCAATCAAATCAAGGCGTCAAGATTACTAGGGATCAACAGAAACACACTGAGAAAAAAAATTATTGAACTTAATATTGAAATTATAAAGAGGATTAAAAATTGAAATTTAATACTAAACTTTTTGAATTTTTATATTTTATGATCTCTCAATTTAGAATATTTTTAATTATATCTTCTATAGTATTAATTATTTTTACACTATCTTTATACCTTTTACCTATACAGTTATTTTTTAATTCTGATATAGAGCTCTTTTTTTTATTTATTGTCGGCTTGTTTGCATTTTGTTTAATAATTCTTTCTGTATTGGTTGCTTATCAAATTAACAAGATTATTTTAGATCATAACAAAAAACATGCTGGATCTCAATTGCATTGGCGGATAGCATTTTTGTTTGGTGTTATATCAACTTTACCGTCAATATTTTTGGCTGCTTTTGGATTTTTTATTATTGATTATAGTTTTAGAGGTTGGTTTTCAGATCGAATATCAACAGCAGTGAACGAATCTGTAAAAGTTGCGGAAGACTATCTTGACGAACATACCAGAAGTGTTAAAGGATCTATCCTTGAGATGGTTAATGATATAAATCGAGAAGCTCCAAAATTAGTTTCAAAACCAAAGAATTTGGATAATTATTTATCTACACAAGCAGCAGTAAGAAATCTTTCAGAAGCTATTTTACTTAATAGTTCTAAAATGATTTTAGCTCGTTCACAGTTTGCTTTTTCAATTGCATTAAATGATTTAGATAACCAGGCCTTTAATAAGGCAAAAAACGGTGATTTAGTTATTTTAAGGTCAGATTCTCATAACAAAATTAGGGGGCTAGTTAAGATAAATAGACTTGTTGACGTTTATCTTTATGCCGGAAGGTTTTTAGAACCCTCAGTTTTAGATGCGATTGGTAGAACTAAATTAGCTTCAGATCAGTATCAATTGTTAAATATTGAGAGTACAAATATACAAATCTCACTTGGTGTTCTCTTTTTTCTTGTGGCATTATTTTTATTGCTACTAGCTTTATGGATAGGGTTAATTATAGCTAATTCAATCATTGAACCTTTAAGTTCTGTAATCAGGGTTGCAAATATTGCTAGATCTGGCAATTTAGAAGTAAGGGTTGACAATAATTTGGGTATAGAGGAAATATCCAGATTAGGTCTTAGTTTTAATAAGATGTTAGATGAAATTTCTAGAAATAGAAAAGAATTAATTGCAGCTAACTATCAAATTAATCAAAGAAGAGAGTTTACTGAAGCGATTTTATCAGGAGTTTCATCTGGTGTTATTGGGTTAGATGCCAACGGTAAAGTTAATTTGCCAAACTCTAAATCATTAGAATTACTTAAAATCTCTGTTAAAAATTTTTATGGAAAAAAGTTCATCAAACTTTATCCTGAGTTTAAAAATTTATTTTCTGGGGTGCAAAAAGGTAAAATCATAAATAATGAAGAGCAAATTAATTTAAAGATTAATAATGAAAATTGTACTTTTTTATCTAGAGTTTCAGTGCAGATTAGCGAAGGAAATATTTCTGGTTATGTAATAACCTTTGATGATATTACAGAACTATTATCAGCTCAAAAGAAAGCTGCTTGGTCTGATATAGCCCAAAGAATTGCTCATGAAATAAGAAACCCATTGACACCACTTCAATTATCAGTTGAAAAAATTTATAAAAAATTTAAACCAAAAGATCCTAATGCATTAAAATTATTTAATAACTATCTTGAAACTATTCAGAGGCAGGTTGACGACATAGGAAAATTAGTTGGAGAGTTTAGTTCTTTTGCAAGGATGCCTTCTGTAAGCCTTTATCTTGGGGATTTAGATAAAGTTATTTCAACTCAATTGTCTTTATTTAAAATCAGTAATGGCAATATTAAATGGAGTTATAGGAATGAATTGCCGAATGAGTTTAAAATGTTAATTGACTCTCAACAGATAAGGCAAGGCTTAACAAATATTTTTCAAAATTCAGTTGATTCTATTAATGAAAACCCTAGAATTTCTAAAGGAATTATAAATATTTATACAAAGTTAAAAAATGAAAAAGTTTTATTGATTATAGAAGACAATGGTTCTGGATTTCCTGAAGACAGAGAAAACCTTACAAATCCATACATTACCTTGAGGAAAAAAGGAACTGGTTTAGGGTTGTCAATTGTAAAAAGAATTGTAGAAGAGCATAATGGAAAATTAATATTGAGAGATTCAAAGCTGGGTGGTGCAGAAATCATGATAGAATTTTTGATATAAATTTTGATTGTTTAGATTTAAGGTTATTTGCAATGAAAGAAAACATACTCATAGTTGATGATGAACCTGATATACGAGACATGATATCAGCAGTTCTGAGTGATGAAGGTTATGAAACTATTTGTGTGTCAAACGCACAAGAAGCTCAAGCAAAAATGAATATGGAGTTACCATCATTGGCAATTTTAGATATTTGGATGAGAGATAGTACAATGGATGGGCTCTCTTTATTGAATTGGGTCAAAGATAGTTATCCAGAAATTCCAGTAGTAATGATTTCTGGTCACGGAACAGTTGAAATTGCTGTGAATTCTATTAAAGCAGGTGCTTATGATTTTATAGAGAAGCCCTTTAAATCTGAAAAATTAACTTTTATGATTAAAAGAGCATTAGAAACTTCAGGTCTAAAAAAAGAAAATGAACAATTAAAGAGGCGGATAAGAAGAACTGATATGATAGTTGGAAAATCATCTTTAATAAATTCAATCAGACAAACCATAGGAAAGGTTTCCCAAACTAATAGTAGAGTATTAATTACTGGATCATCTGGATCAGGTAAGGAAGCATGTGCTAGAACTATTCACCAGGAATCTCCAAGAAGAAATTCAAGCTTTATTCACGCTAATTGCTCTATTCTAACTGAAGAAGAACTATTTGGCCAAGAGAAAAAAACTAACAATGGGAAAAAAAGAATTGGACTGTTTGAAAAAGCAAATAGAGGAACTTTATATCTTGATGAAATTTGTGATTTATCATTAGATATGCAAGGAAAGATCATTCATTCGGTTCAGCAACAAAGGTTTAAAAGAATTGGTGGAAGTTATGAAATTAGTGTTGATGTAAGGGTTATTTCATCATCTTCAAAAAAAATAAAACTTCAAATTGAGCAGGGCCTCTTAAGGGAGGATTTATATTATAGACTAGGAGTTGTGCCTATAGAGATGCCAGATTTGAAAAATCATTCACAGGACATTCCAGATTTAGTGAAGTATTATATGTCCTCTGCTTCAGCAATCTTAAACAAACCTGAAAGAATTTTAAGCGATGATGCTATTGCTTCGTTGCAACTTTATGATTGGCCTGGAAATTTAAACGAACTTAGAAATGTAGTTGACTGGCTATTAATTATGACACCAAATAATAATGATGGTATAATAACTTCTAACATGCTACCCCCAGAAATTAATTTTATCTCTAAAGAAAAGAAACTAGATTCTTTGAGTGAATTTTTATCATTTAACTTAAAAGAAGCTAGAGAAAAATTTGAAAAAGAATATTTGCAGGCACAAATTGAGAGGTTTGGAGGCAACATTTCTCGAACTTCTTCTTTTGTTAAGATGGAAAGGTCTGCATTGCATAGAAAAATAAAAACTTTAGATATAGAAAGTAATAGACACTAGTTATATTGTTGGAAAATTATGAAAATAATTATTTGTGGTGCAGGTCAAGTTGGAGAGAGTATAGCTTCTCATTTAGCAGAAGAGGATAATGATGTAACAATTATTGATCAAAATCAAGAAAGACTTAGAAGAGTTTTGGATCATAGTGATGTTAGTGGCGTAGAAGGATTAGCTTCTTATCCAGAGGTGCTTCAAAAAGCAGGAGTTGAAGAAGCTGATATGGTTATTGCTGTAACTCAATCTGATGAGGTTAATATGATTGTTTGTCAAATAGCACATTCAATGTTTTCTACGCCACTAAAAATTGCAAGAATTAGATCCCAGTCATATTTAGATCCAAGAATTGAAGAAATTTATAATTCAGAAAACTTACCTATTGATTATAAGATTTCTCCGGAACATGAGGTTTCAATTGCAGTTTCAAAAAGATTGCAAATACCAGGAGCATTTGATGTTGCTAATTTAGCTGCTGGTAATTTACAATTGATAGGTGTTTTATGTCATGAAAATTGCCCATTGCTTGATGTTTCTACTAGACATTTAAAAGATCTTTTCCCTGATTTAAAAATGAATATCATTGCTATTATTCGATCAGGTGAAATAATAATTCCTAGAGACGGAACCCATAAAATGGAACCTTTGGACAGGGTATATTTTGTTTGTGATGTCAATCAAATCAAAAGAAGTATGGATGCATTTGGTCATGAAGAAAAAACTGCAAATTCTATTATTATTGCTGGGGGTGGTGAGATTGGGAAAAAGACTGTTGAAATACTTCAAGATAAGATGCAAGATATTAAAATTTCAATCATAGAAAATAATCGAGATCAAGCAAATTTTTTAGCGGAGATTTTCCCTAATGTTTCTGTTATAAATGGAGACGCGCTTGATCCTGAAATTTTAACTGAATCTGGTATTTTAAATGCAGAAACATTTGTTTCTTTAACTAATAATGACGAGGTAAATATTCTTTCGGCACTTCTTGCAAGAAGAAGTGGCGCTGTTAGAGCAGTCACACTAATAAATAAACCGAGTTATATACCTTTGATTAATACTTTAGGTGTAAATTCAGTTATAAGCCCTGCTCAAATTACTGTTTCTTCTATTTTATCAAAAATTAGAAGCGGAAGCATTAAATCAATACATTCAATTATTGAAGAAAAGGGTGAGGTCATTGAAGCTCGTGCTTTAGAATCTTCTAAAATTGTTGGGAAACCTCTTAAAAGTTTAAAATTACCAAAATCAATCTGCATAGGAGCTGTGTATAAAGGCAAGCAATTAGTTATTCCAGTTGGAGAAACTGTAATTGACGTGGATGATACATTGATTGTCTTTGTCAAAAAAGATGCAATAAAAAAACTAGAGTCCATTTTATCAATTAGAATGGATTTAATGTAATTTTGTATTTAAATATTTGCCTTTAAGGTTTTATATTATATAGTTCATATAGGTGTGTTATCTTATGAGTTCAATTAAAAATGAAAATTTACAGGAAGTATTTTTAAATCAAATTAGAAAAGAAAAAGTTTCTGTAACATTATTTTTAGTTAATGGAGTTAAACTACAAGGCATTATTACTTGGTTTGATAATTTCTCAATTCTTTTAAAAAGAGATACTCATATTCAATTAGTTTATAAACACTCGGTATCTACAATTATGCCTTCTGTTCCAGTCTCCTTGGGGATTGAAAAAACTGAATAAAATTAAATCTTTAAATTGTTTGGTATTACATGTTGGATTAGATAATAATAATTTAGATATTATTCAGTATAAATTGCAAGAAGCTTGCAATTTAGTAAAATCATTAAATCTAAATGTAGCTGTTTCTAAGTTTTTAAGATTAAGAAATCCTTCATCTGGTCACCTTTTATCTAAAGGATTGCTTTCTAAGATAAAAATTATAATTGAAGAAAAAGACCTTGAATTAATAATTTTTAATAATTCAATTACACCTATTCAACAAAGAAATTTAGAAAAATTTTATAAATTAAAGGTTATAGATAGAACGCAATTAATTTTAGAAATTTTTGGAGAAAGAGCTAAATCTCATGAAGGAAAATTACAAGTAGAACTAGCCCATTTGTTATATCAGAAAAGTAGATTAGTTAGGACTTGGACACATTTGGAAAGACAAAGAGGGGGGTATGGATTTTTAGGAGGTCCAGGTGAAACTCAGTTAGAAATAGACAAAAGACTATTGAACCAGAGAATAAAGAAAATTAAATCACTTTTAAAAAAAGTTGAGATCACAAGGCGACTTCAGCAAAAAAACAGAACTGATAATCAGATAGTCATAATTTCAATAATTGGATATACTAATGCAGGAAAATCAACATTATTTAATAAACTATTAGGTGAGAGTGTAATTTCAAAAAATATGCTATTTTCTACATTAGATCCAACAAGGAGAATATTTAAAAATTATACTCAAGATAAAATTATAGTTTCTGATACAGTTGGTTTCATTTCTGATTTACCAACTGAACTAATAGATTCATTTAAATCCACACTTGAAGAAATCACTTCTTCTGATTTAATTTTTCACGTTAGAGACCTTACTTCGCCTTTTTTTGAAGATGATTCAAAGAATGTTTATGCTGTTCTTAATAAATTAAATAAGAATATTGAGGGTAAAGTTATTGAAATTTTTAATAAAGTAGATGAAATCAAATTAGATGAATTGAATATTAAACTGCCGAAAAATTCAATATTTATTTCAGCTAAGTTTGGTATAGGTTTTGATAAAATTTATAGTGCAATTAATAAAAAACTTAGCAAAAATCACCTTAATATAAACTTAATAATAAATAATAATTTGGGTTCTTTAATTAATTGGCTTCATGAAAATAGTCAAATTATCAATAAAGAGTTGAACAAACTTGGTCAGTATAAATTTTTTATTAAAATATCAAAAATAAATTATAACAAACTAAAGTCTAAATACCCAACTATAGTTATTGAAAATTAAATGAATAAAACATCTGTAAATAAAAAAATAGATACAAATTATATAAAGAAAATCTTTGAACAAGCTTCTAACGAAATTATAATGCCTCTTTATGGAAAGTTAAAAGGTAGTCAAATCTCATCTAAATTTAGGTACGATGATTATGTTACGGAAGCCGACCAAAAGACCGAAGCTTTTTTGAAGTCTAAACTTTTAAAATTAATTAATGGATCAAATTTTATAGGTGAAGAAGGGTTTTATCTGGATAACAATAAAATGTTTAATCCATACAGTGAATTGACTTGGACTTGTGATCCAATAGATGGCACTTTTAATTATGTTAATAGTTTAGATCAATTCTGCATAATGGTATCTCTTTGCAGAGACAAAATGCCAATTACTTGTTGGCTATATTTTCCAAGTTACAAAATTTTTGTTTTTTCTGAATCAATGAAATCAGTTATTTTCCTGAATGATAATAATAAAGTCAGAGTATATCGAGATAAAAAGATGATAAAATTTGATGTTCTAAAAGGATCGGTAACTATAATTGATAGTTTGTTTAGAGATTATCAACCAAAAATTGATAAATTTGGGTATCTATCAGCTAAGAATTTACATTGTGCAGGGTATGAGATTGTTTGCCTTGTATGTGGGAAAATTGATTATTTGTATCATACTCACATAACGCCATGGGATCATTCTCCTGTTTATATTTTAGCTAAATCCTCTGGATGCAAAGTGCATTTGCGCCCCAAAGAAAATAATTTGAAATTTGATTTCAAAGGACAATTATTGTGTGTATCTTCTGATTTAGTTTATAATAAATTAAAAAAAGAAATTTTCTAACATTTATAGGTTTGTAAAAATGGAAAAAGTAAGTTTTATGGGATTAGGAGTGATGGGGTACCCAATGGCAGGCCATTTATCAAAAGCTGGCCATCAAGTCACTGTTTATAATAGGACAATTGAAAAATCTAAAAAATGGATAAAAGAATTTAATGGAAACTTATCCCACTCTCCCAAAGAGGCTGCAATTAACTCAGACTTTATTTTTTTATGTGTTGGTAATGATGAAGATGTATTATCAGTTATTAATGGAGATAATGGTATTCTTGCAGGGTTAAATAAAGGGAATATATTGATAGATCACACTACAGCAAGTGCTGATTTGGCTAAAAATTTATATAATTTAGCTAAGAATAAAGGAGCTGATTTTATAGATGCTCCAGTTTCAGGAGGGCAAGCAGGAGCAGAAAATGGAGCACTTTCAATTATGTGTGGAGGAGATAGAAATATTTTTAAGAAAACAACTAAAATAATGCAAGCATATGGAAAAAATATTTCCCTTATAGGGAGTGCAGGAAGTGGGCAACTAGCAAAAATGGTTAATCAAATTTGTATTGCAGGTTTAGTTCAAGGTCTTTCTGAAGGGATTAATTTTGGAGTGAATTCCAACTTAGATATGAAAAAAGTTTTAGATGTTATTCAAGGTGGAGCTGCGGGAAGCTGGCAAATGGTTAATAGAGGTGAGACAATGTTAGAAAATAAATTTAATTTTGGGTTTGCTGTAGATTGGATGAGAAAAGATCTTAAAATTTGCTTAGATGAAGCAAGGAAAAATAAAGCTAGGCTGCCTATAACATCTATAATTGACCAATTTTATTCTCAAATACAGGAAAATAATGGAGGTCGAATGGATACTTCAAGTCTTATTACTCTTTTGAAGAAGGTCTAGTTTTATTAAAAAACTTTTTACTTTTTAACCAATAATTATTTTTTATCTTTATGGGAGCGTTTAAAAAATCAATACTATCTTTTTTTGCTAATTCTTCAGATTTATTATACCTTTTAATAAATTTTCTATTTGCATGATTTAATGCTTCTTCTGAATTGATTCCAGATTTTCTTAATATGTTTATTACTGAAAATATCAAATCCCCACTTTCATCTAGGAGTCTTTCGTTATTGTTTAAAATTTGTGCTTCATTAAATTCGTCTAGTTCTTCAAGTAATTTTTGAATGCATTGTTCTACGTTTTTGAAGTCAAAACCATCGTTACTTGCAGTTTCCTGAAGTTTTTGAGCTTTTATTATTGATGGTAAATTTTTTGTTACTTCATTAATTTGATTTTTAATTAAGTTATTTTTCTTATTCCTTTTTTCTATATTTTTTATTTTATTCCATTGTCGCTTTACTTCCTCTTCAGTTTTGATTTCTGAAGTTTTATTAAAAATATGAGGGTGTCTTCTAATCAGTTTATTTTTTATAGAATTTACGACATCATTAAAATCAAAGTAATTTTTTTCATTTGCCAACTGAGAATGAAATATTACCTGCAATAACAAATCGCCTAGTTCTTCTTTTAACTCATCAAAATTTTCATCTTGAATTGCTTGCGAAACTTCATAAGCTTCTTCAATTGTAAAAGGTGCAATAGAAGAAAATGTTTGTTTTAAGTCCCATGCGCATCCATCTTCAGGATCTCTCAATAACTCCATGATTTTGATAAGTTTATTTAAATCATTTAATTTTTGATCATCTATAAATTTGATTTTTTGTTGTAAATATGAATTCATGACTTACTTATATGATTTTAAACTGTTATAAGCTATGTTTGTAATTTAATTTTTTATTATTTGAAAGGTCTAATAATGTTTAAGATAAGATCTTGGTTTATAACAGGAATATTGGTTCTTACACCTATCATCCTCACTGTTTATGTGGCTTGGGCTTTTATTACTTTTGTAGATAATTTAGTTGTACCTATTGTTCCTATTTATTATAGACCTTCAAATTATTTACCTTTCTCTATTCCTGGATTAGGTTTAATAATAGTTTTTACTTTTACTACGTTAGTAGGAAGTCTTGCTACTGGCTTATTTGGAAGAACCTTAATCCGAATTTGGGAAAACATATTAAACAGGATGCCAGTAGTTAGGTCTGTTTATAGTGCAATTAAGCAAATTCTTGAAACAGTTATGGCTGCACAATCAGATGCTTTTCGACAAGCTGTTCTTGTTCAGTATCCGAGAAAAGATATATGGGCTATAGGTTTTGTAACTGGTTCAACCAAAGGTGAAGTGGGTAAATATGTTAGTGAAAAAATGATTAATGTCTTTATGCCTACTACTCCGAACCCAACTAGTGGTTTTCTTTTATTCTTTCCTGAAAAAGATTTAATTTATCTAAAAATGTCCGTTGAGGATGCTTTAAAATTAGTTGTCTCTGGTGGGATGGTAATACCTAAAAATAAATAGTTATACTTTATTTATTAGTTTTATATACTCATCTTTATTAAAAATACTTAGCAATATATTAAGATTTTTTTCTTTGATGGATGGCTTATTCGAAACAATTTCATCAGCAGATTTTTTTGCTTTATACAATAGTCTTATATCTTTTAATGAAGACAATCTAAATTTTTCTTCTCCTGACTGCCTTGTGCCTAAAACCTCTCCAGGTCCCCTTAATTCTAAATCCTTTTCAGCAACATAAAATCCGTCATTACTGTTTTTTAGTGTTTCTAATCTAAATTTTCCTAAATCGTTTATATTCTTATCGTACATTAATATACAATAAGACTGAAGAGCACTTCTGCCAACCCTTCCTCTAAGTTGATGAAGTTGAGCTAGACCAAATCTTTCAGCATTCTCAATAATAATAATAGTTGCGTCAGGTATATCGATGCCAACTTCAATAACTGTTGATGCTACTAAAATTTTTGATTTACTTGAAAGAAAATCGTTAATAGAGTTTTCTCTTTCGGCTTTTAGCATTTTACCATGAGCTAGTACTGGATTATATTTATTAAAGATTGTATTCAATTTTTTGTATCTATTTTTTAAAGCCACTACATCTAATTTTTCTGATAACTCTAGCAAGGGACAAATCCAATATACTTTCTCTCCTTTTTTTAATGCTCTATCTATCGCTTCAATAATTTCATTATATCTATTAATAGGTAATGCTTTAGTAATGACAGGTTTTCGATTTTTAGGTGCCTCATTGATAATGCTAATATCAAGATCACCATACATTGTCATTGAAAGACTTCTGGGAATTGGGGTTGCTGTCATAAGTAATAAATGTACATTATTTCCTTTTAAAATAATTTTATTTCTCTGTTCCACACCAAATTTATGCTGTTCATCTATGACTACAATACCTAAATTTTTAAAGTAAACATCATTAGAAATTAGTGAATGTGTTCCAATCACAAGATCTAGTTTTCCAATTTTTATATCTTTTAAGATCTTTAATTTTTCAGTTTGTTTTATTTTTCCGGTCAGTAGACCAATTTTGATGTTTATTTTATGCAAAATTTTTTTTATATATTTATAATGCTGAACTGACAGTAAATCCGTTGGAACCATTAAAGCTGCTTGTTTTTTTCTTTCAATTATATTTAATATTGCTGAAACTGCTACCAAGGTTTTCCCACTTCCTACATCACCCTGAAGCATTCGCATCATCTGAGTATTATTATTTAAGTCAAAATTAATTTCTTTCAGGCATTGATTTTGGGAGTTAGTTAAATCAAAATTTAAATTTTTTATAATTTCTTTAAACAACTTTCCATTTTGATTTACTGCAGTTAAATTTTTAATTTTTCTATTCTTTTTGTAAAGAGATAGCCCAATTTGATTGGCTAGCAGTTCATCAAAACTTAGTCTTTCTTTACATGTTTCACTTAGATTTAACTCGTACATACTTTTAGGAGAGTGGATATATTTTAGTGATTCTTTAAATGACAGCCATTTATTTTTTTTCACAATATTTGATGGAAGCCATTCAGGAAGAGAATAGGGTATTTTATCTAAAGCGTAATGAATTGACTTTCGTAAAATTTTATTACTTAAGCCATTAGTTAAGGGATATACTGTTTCAAATTTGGGTATTTCATTTATATCTTCTGGTTTAACAATATAATCGGGGTGTGTGATTTGAGGTTTTCCATTATACCAATTTATTATGCCACTAACAATAACCTCAGAAGAAATCGGGAACTTTGACTTTAAATAATCATTTCTAAAATTAAAAAAAATAATTTCGATCTCTATATTCTCACAAACACCTAATATTTTATATGGTTTTGTGGTGTTATAATAACCAGGTAAATGCTTATTTATTTTAATTCTTTTTGTTATAATTGAATGCGATGGACAATTATTTAATTCTAAAGTATCTAGTCTTTGAATGACAGAATGTGGAAGGTGAAATAAAAGATCAATTATATTATTTCCAATTTTTTTTGATAGTTTTTCTGCTATCTTTGGACCAATGCCTGGAAGAGAGGTGAGATTAGAAAATAGTGGAAACAAAATACTTGGTCTAGTAATTTTCATAATTTTACAATCATATTAAACTTTAATTATATAACTTCAAATACATTTAATTAATGAAAATTGAAAACAAACAAAATTTAATAAAAAAACTTAAATACAGATCTATATACTCAGGTTTAAAAGAGAGTAATAGTATTTTAAGAAAATTTGCTATTGAACAATTGGAATTTTTGAATCTTGAGGAACTTAGATCATATGAAAAGTTTTTAGAATTAGGCGATTTAATTATCTGGAACTGGGTTACTAAAAATCAAGCACCTCCAAATATTAAAGATAAAATGTATAATAAGTTTATAATAATGTTAAGAAATTACTAATGGATTTATATTCTAGAAATTTAAATTTTCAAAAAAAAAATATTATATACAACTCTTATGATGGAGTAGACTGCTTCGTTGTAAATGAAGTTATTAAATATTTTGATAAAATATTAATTATTTTAAGAGATGATATTCGTCTTTCTAGGTTTTCTAATAGTCTTAAAATTATAAATAATGATTTAAATATTCTTGAATTTCCTGCTTGGGATTGTTTGCCATTTGACAGAAACTCTCCAAATCAGAAGTTAATAGGTAAGAGAGTTAATACGCTCTTTAATTTAATTAATTTAGAAAGTTCTAAAACAATAATCTTGACAACAATTAGCTCTGTTATTCAAAAAGTTCCGCCTAAATCTTTTGTAATTGACTCATCATTAAAAATAGAAATTGGGAAAAATATATCTCAACAACAATTAATTTTATTTTTCGAAAGTAATGGTTACATGAGAGCTAATACTGTAAGAGAAGATACTGAATATTCGGTTCGTGGTAGCATTGTAGACGTATACCCACCAGGGGATGAATTTCCAATTAGAATTGATTTTTTTGGGAATGAAATTGAAACAATACGAACTTTTGATCCTTTGAATCAATTAAGTTTAAATAATGTAAAGGCAGTAGAATTCTATCCGGGAAATGAGTTAATCTTAAATGAAAAAAGTATCAATTTATTCAGGCGTAGATTTAGAGAAAACTTTTCAAACCTGAATTTTGATGACTATTCATACCAAAAAATATCTGAGAAAAAAATATTTAATGGGATGGAGCATTTATTACCATTGTTTCATGATGAATTAGCATCAATATTTGATTATATTGATGATTGCTCAATTGTTCTTGATAAAGATTTTCAATTAACTTTGGAGTCTAAACTTGAAGACATTCAGGATTTTCATAATTCAAGAAAAGAAAATAAAAATTCCAAATCAATTAGGTATAACTTATTACCTATTAATCAGTTATATTTTAACTTTGATGACTTAAATTCTTTTTTTAAAACTAGAAAAATAATTGAACTGAACTCAGACTCAAGCCCGTTGGAATTTAACAACAATTATTTTAATATAAAGGCTAAACCAGGAATAAATTTTTCATCATCAAGAGTAAAGGGTGAAAATCCCATAAAAGAATTAATGAATTTATTAAAAGTTCATAGCAAAATTTTAATTACTTGCAATAGCAAAAGTTCATTGAAAAGAATAGTTAAGTTAATTAATGATTCAGATGAAAATGAATTAAGACTTCCTATTGTTTCTAATCCTTTGAACTCAGAGTTTAATTTTAGTTGTATGGTTTATCCCTTAGAAAAAGGATTTAAACTAAATGATAAATTGTTTGTTACAGAAGAGGACTTGTTTGGAGTAAAATTTAGAAGACCGCCACCAAAATCTAAAAAAGCCGATGAATTTTTAAGAGACATTACAAGTCTTTCAACTGGAGATTTCCTCGTTCATGTAGAGCATGGTATAGGACGGTATGAAGGATTGGAAACCTTGCAATCTTCAGACGTTGAACGGGATTGTTTAAAGTTAATATATAGTGGTGGTGATAAGTTATACTTGCCTGCTGAAAACATAGAGTTAGTATCAAGATATGGTTCAGGAAGTGATGCCAATTTAGATAAATTAGGAAGTAGTAATTGGCAAGCAAGAAAAGCCAATGCTAAAAAAAGAATTAAAGAAATAGCAGATCAATTAATTAAAATTGCTGCAATTCGTAAAACTTCAAAAGTAAAACCGTTAGATTTTGCGGATGATGAATATGGGAGATTTTGTTCAAGATTTCCATATTCACCAACAGAAGATCAATTAATAGCAATTCAAGATGTTGAAAATGATTTAAAATCAGGAAAATTAATGGATAGATTAATATGTGGTGATGTAGGTTATGGCAAAACCGAAGTTGCTTTAAGGGCATCTTTTATGGCGTCTATGTCTGGATTCCAAGTAGCTTTAATTGCTCCAACCACTCTTTTAGTCAAACAACATTTTGAAAATTTTAAAGAAAGATTTAAGGGATTTCCTATAAAAGTCAATGAGTTATCAAGATTTATTAAACCAAAACAAGGTAAAATAGTTAAAGATGAAATTCAAAGTGGAGAAACTCAGATAATCATTGGAACACATTCATTGCTTTCAAAAAAAATAAAGTTCAATAATTTAACTCTATTAATAATCGACGAGGAGCAACATTTTGGAGTTTCACAGAAAGAATACTTAAAATCCTTGAGGGGCACTATTCATGTTTTGACGTTGACCGCTACTCCAATTCCTAGAACATTGCAGATGTCTTTAACTGGAGTAAGAAGCATGAGTCTGATTACTACCCCTCCAGTGGATAGGTTGTCTGTAAGAACTTTTGTCTCTACTTGGGATGGAGTGACCATTAAAGATGCATTTAAGAGAGAAATTCATAGGGGTGGTGTTACTTTTTGTGTTGTGCCAAGGATCAAAGATTTGCCCAGGCTATATGATATGATTAAATCTTTGATTCCTGAAATTAAAATTGCAACTGCACATGGAAAAATGAAAGCTGAAGACATTGATGAATCTATGATTAGTTTTTCTGAAGGTAAAGTAAATGTTCTACTTTCTACTAATATAATAGAATCTGGATTAGATATTCCATCTGCGAACACTCTTATAATATACGGTTCAGAAAAATTTGGACTTTCGCAACTTTACCAAATGAGAGGGAGGGTAGGAAGGGGCAGAGTGAGAGCATATGCATATTTAACCACTGCAGAAAATAAGCTTATATCATCAGATGCAAGAAAGAGATTGGAAGTTATGCAAACTTTGGATAATTTAGGTGCTGGATTTTCTTTAGCTTCATATGATATGGACATCAGAGGTGCTGGTAATTTATTAGGCGAGGAACAGTCAGGTCATATAAAGGAAGTAGGCATTGAATTGTATCAGTCATTATTAAAGAGTGCTGTGGAAATAGAAACAATTGGAAGTGCTCAAGATGATATCGAATGGTCACCACAGATACAGATAGGCATAACCTCAAAAATTCCAGAAACCTATATCAATGATATATCTGTAAGGTTGTCAATTTACAGGAGAATAGCTTATTTAAAAACTGATGAAGAAATAGAGGATTTTAAATTTGAGCTTAATGATAGATTTGGCTTAATTCCAAAAGAAGTAGCCTCTCTTTTAGAGATAATTAAAATCAAACAATTATGTAAAATTTCCAATATAAACAAAGTTGATGTAGGAAATAATGGTATTACTTTATGTTTTTTCCAAAATAAATTTTCTAACCCAGAAAAACTTATTGAGTTTATTTCATTAAATCCAACAAAAATTAACATTAAACCTGATCAATCAATTGTGATATTTAAAGATTTATCTAATAAAGAAAATAGAGTTGAAAGTGTAAAAGAAGAATTAAAAACTATAGGGAGACTTGTGCATTAATCTTTTGAGGCAATATCAATAGTTGTTTCTATGATTTTTGGAGCTTGTGCACCAGTTAAAGTCCATTTGTTGTTAAAAATAAACACTGGCACACCATTCATAAAATTAAAATTTATAAAAGGTTGGTATTCTTCAAAATATTTTGAAGATCTATATGCTTCATTATCTTGTGACATGTCATATTTTTTATACTTTTTCATTATATATTTATCATTTCTTAAATCTTCACCCTTAACAAAATAGTCTTCCATAAATTCAAAAGCTAAATCGTATGATTTATTAAAATCTTTTTGTTTAAAGAAATTAATAACCTGATGAATTTTTCTAGTATTGGGAGTAAATTCAATTTTATTTAAGTTAATTTCAATACCGTAAGAATTAGCAATATTTATTATTTTACTTTCTACCATATTTAATTGGGCACCAAATTTGTTTTTTAAGTATTTCTTTCTTTCTGAGCCTATGGTTGGTATTGTTGGATTTAAATAAAAAGATTGCCAGTCAATCTCAAATGTTAAATCTTTCCGTGATGTAATTGCTTTGTTCAAATGGTTGCATCCTATAAAACACCAAGGACAGACAAGATCAGCAACAACTTTTATATTAATTTTATTTTTCATAATAACCTTAAATAAAATTATATTTATATTTTAAATTTTTCAAAATGATTAACAAAATTTACTCATCCTTATTTAAACTATTATTATATAAATCTATAAATTATCATATAATCATAAATGAAACTTTATATTAGATTATATCTTTTGTTGAAAATTACATTAATTACTTCTTCTTGTGGAGGAGGTGGAGGAGGTGTTTCTAGTTCACCAGAATTAACGTCATATAATTATACTGTAGGCAATATATCTTCACTCTCTTCAGCTATAGAAAATACTTTACTTGGAAGTGAGAGAGGGTTGCCATATGATGGTCCAAGTGGAAACACATTTTCTACTTTGGAAGAAGCAAACAGCGTTTTAAATCCCGGTTATGTTTATCCAATTGCAACACGCGATACTAATGCCAATAGTGCTTGGTCAAATGGATGGACTGGAAAAGATGTAAAAATTGGCCTTTTGGATAGCTTTAATTCTAATGGAAGAATTGACAGTCATGGAGATTGGGTCTCGTTGGTTATTAATAGTGTCGCGCCTGAAACTAATGTAATATTATCAAATCTTTCTGTTTCCGGTTTAGAGACAACTATTCAAAACGCAAATAATGTTTATGCATATTATAATTCTAATGAGTATTACATTGTAAATAATTCATGGGGTTTTGAAAAACCATTAAAAAACGATTCTGGAATTTATACAGGTATCAATAATCCCAATTGGGAAACTATTGTTTCAAATGCAGTTTCATCAAAAATATCATCTATAAATTCAAACTCAGAACCAATTTACAATGAAAAAATGCTTTTTATATATGCTGCAGGTAATGGTGCTCTTCAATGTGGGTCAGTTTCAATAACTGATTGTGACTATTTTGCTTCATTATATGATAGAGTGCAAGATCAAGGACATCAAATTACTAAAGACAAAATATTTGTTGGATCAATAAATGATTCGGGAAGTTCTATTGCTCCATATAGTTATCAAGCAGGCGACATGTTGTATGATTATATAGTCGCCCATGATGACGTTTTGTTTACTGGAGATGCTTCTGGAACATCATTTTCTGCACCTCGCGTAGCAGGCGCTGCTGCTTTATTAAGACAAAAGTTTCCTAATTTAGATGGACCAGCTTTAAAGCAAGTATTACTTCAGACAGCCACTGATTTTGGTGATTCAGGACCTGATAGAGTTTATGGATATGGAGTATTAAATATAGAAAATGCAATGAGTCCTCAAGGTCAAGTAACAGCAAAATGAAATATAAAATATTTTTAATTCTATTTTCTCTTAATTTTATATTTGGTTGTTCTGTAAATAACGAAATAATTGGTAAGAATATTTTAGTTCCAATGCCTATTTATCCAACAGATTGTTTTAATGATGATAATTATTCAAGTTGCAAAAATGAAAAAAATAATAATTTTAATATTTTTAATTCTAATTTATAGTCCTGTATTTGGGAATACCAAGTTTCAGTTAATGGACACTTATGGTTCCAATTCTTATTCACAATCTCAATTATGGAGTGGAAATTTTATTGCGCCTAATGGTCAAAAATTCATGTTTGGAAATTTTTACAAATCAACAAGCATTCAATTAAATTTAAAGACTAAAATATTATTTGAATTTAATGAAAATATTTTAATAATACCTTTAAGCTTTGATAATGGGTATAAAAGCGATTTGTTGAATGCTACTCAAATGTATTCAATAGGTTTAATCATAGGTAAAAAATTTAATAATTTTAAATTTTTATTGGGCATTGATAATGCTCTTGTTAAGGGGGGAAAAATTAAAGAAAAGCCATGTATCGATAAATTTAATAGAGAATTTCATTGTGGAACAGGTTTGCCTTGGACTGATTACAAACAAGATAATATTTATAATTTTTATCAAGATGAGATATTTTTTAAAGTGCATTACAAATTTTAGTTTGACATTATTGATTATGAAACTGATTTTTTTCTAAATTTTGCAGAACTAAAATAAGCAGCTTGAACAAACCAATTGTACATTCTAGATCTTTTTTCTATTTTACTATTTTTAGGTTCTGGTGAACTTAATAGCAAATAATTAAATTTTATTTGACCAAAACTTTCAAGGTTTTGTATAATTGGAGAAAACTTATTTTTATTTTCAGGGCTAAGAAATTTTAAAAAGTTGTCTGTAACCATCCAGTACTCATTACTTTCAATATTGTTTTTTAGCATTCTATGGGTTAGAATTACATCTTCACCAGCCAATTCTTCAAAGGTTCTAATTTTTTTAATAGCGAAGACCCCTTTATGTGCAACTATTTTCAATTTAAGATTTTTTGATTGTAAGCAAGGCTCACAACCGCATGCCTGAACAAAAACAAGTTTTGAAGCTTTTTCATTGAAAGCTTTATTCGCATTATCCATTGCTTCTAAAATTTGATCAGCTTGATTTTTAATAGCATTGTCATCACAATAGAAAAATGCTGCATCACCCTCAAGTTTATTTAATTTCAAAACGGGTTCAATCATTTCTATTACAACCTCAAGTAAGTCGGATATAATTGCCTCAGCGTGGAATTCAAAATTATCTGCAAGAAATTTTCCAACGACAGGTTTATTTCGTAAATTATGTAGTTTCACAAAATTAGTGTAGCCACTTATATCAGCAATTAACAAATATCCAGAATTAGACAAATACTCTCTCCTAAATAATATTTATTTATAATTTGTTACATTAATAATTTAAATCAATAAATATTTTTATTATGACTCTAATTATAGTAATAAGCATCAATCAAAAATATCCAAAATTATGTCCTAGGGATAAACTTTGATAATTAGGGTTAATCCAGGAATTGTTGTTATAAAATGATAAGGGACTGTAAATAAAAAATTAATAAAATCAATTACATAAAAGATTCTAGTTAAGGATATAGCTCATTAAATAGAGTCATATGTTAAAGATTAATCTATCAGGAACAGTCTTTTTGATGTTCCTAAGTTCTGCAACTGTTAGAGTGTTTTTAATGTTTGAAGATTAATTCGATAAATATGAATTTATATCATAATTAATAATGTTTGACTTATTTAATGGTCGTAGAAATACTTTTCAGCAATTGATTGGAGTAGTCCATGGAATTTAATCATTTTTTGTCGAGCTATTACCCTGACCCCAGTATAGGTGGTAAAAAACTTTATGACGATATGCTCGAACAGGCTATCTTTGCTGATCAGGGGGGCTATTCCGGTGTGTCCATTCCTGAACACCATTTGGTAAATATACTTCTAAATCCTGCACCCCTGACTTTTGCCGTAAAGGTGGCAGATCACACTATGAATTTGGATATAGTAACATCCATTGTTGTTTTGCCTATTCATGATATGCGCTCTTATGCAGGTGAAGTGGCTATGGCCGATATTCTTACTAACGGACGCCTAGTATTGGGAGTAGGTAAGGGTGCCTTTGGCTATGAGATGGAACGTCTTGGTGTGCCTATGGCCGAGACTCAGGAGCGATTTACAGAATCTTTAGAAGTGCTTAATTTGTTACTTAGTCAAGAAGAAGTAGGCTATGAGGGAAAGTATTATCAGTTTGAGCCCATTACCATTATGCCGAGGCCTTATACCAAGCCCATGCCTCGCCTTATGGTGGCGGTCATGGCACCAGAGAAAATCTATAATGCCGCCAAGCAAGGATTCCAAGTACAGACTACAGCGTTGGCGGGTGATCACCAAATGATGATGGATCAGGTGCAGGCTTTTCATGAAGGAAAGAGCGCAGATGGCCAGCAAAAACTCTCTTTGTTGCGAGCATGTTATGTAGCTAAAGACAAGGACGATGCCCGTCGAGCTTTAGAATTTAATTATAGTTATTTCGAGCGTTTTGACAACGCTTTTGGTGGCCCGGGGAGTGTAAAGAATGGTTGTCTAGAAGCTTTACCCCGCAAACAAACCATTGAAGAACTAGCTGCAAATGTTCTAATAGGTACCGCCGATGAGGTGAATGAAAAGATTCAGGTTTACTCTAATCTAGGTATTGATGAATTGATTTGCAATTTAAATTTTGGGTTGCCACAGAAGGAAGCTATGGCCGCTATGGAACGCATGGTCACAGATGTAATTCCCAACTTTAGCCAATGCAACGTAATTAGATAGGAGCATTGAAATGTTATCTGTTGACTTATCGTCGGCTATTGATTGTGTATATAAGGTTGAAGGCAATGGCGAACCCTTAATCTTGATACATGGGATAGGCGCAGCGCGTGATGCTTGGCGCTTTTTGACGCCAGTCTTGGAACAACATTTTACCGTGGTTACTTATGATTTACGTGGTCATGGTGAATCGCCTTTGCATTTTGGTGAATTTGGCCTGGATGAACTGGTGGTTGACTTGGAAAAACTACGTCAAACCTTGGGTTATGAGAAAGTGCATCTTGCAGGACATTCTCTGGGAGGGATGATTGGGCCACGCTACGCATTGTGTTTCCCCGAGCGAGTTATTTCCTTAGGCCTATTTTCCACAGCTGCTGGCAGATCCAAAGATGACAGCGCTAAAGTATGGGACGTAGTCAAAGCTATGGAAGAACATGGGATTGAAAAAATTCTTTGCACACTGACCAACCGGTGGTTTAGCAATTCTTTCCTAGAGCAACGACCCGACCTGGTAGAGAGGCGTTTGCAACAGGTGCTTTCCACGGATGCTGAAGTGTTTTTGAATGTATTTCGTATTTATGCAAGTACCGAGATGATGCCTTGGCTGCATGAGGTTAACCAACCCTCACTAATTATTACTGGTGAGTTTGATGGTGGTTGTAATTATCGTTTAAACAAGCTGATAGATGATGCTTTACCTCATTCACAGTTGATCATACTACCTGGGCTAAAACACTCAATCCTGGTTGAAGCCGGTGAGCAGATAGCTCAGAAAATGATTGGTTTTTTAAAGTCATTAACTTAATAGCAGCCTAACTCCAACTTGTGATCGTATAAAGTATCAAGTCCTAACTTTTAGGTTCTATATGATTTTGTATATTGTATTTAAGTGGCGGGCGCTCAGGGATTCGAACCCTGGAAGGGCTTTCACCCTTAACGGTTTTCAAGACCGTCGCATTCAACCACTCTGCCAAACGCCCTACTTTATATTTATAATCAAATAACTTGAAGCTAAATATAAATCAATGCATTGTTTAAATAACTTTTTAATTAATTTCAATAGTTGTTTGTAATGATAACAAAAAATAAAGTTAATATTTTATTTATGTCAATAATTGTATCTTGTATCTCATTTAATTCATTTGCTGACATAACATTTGACAAATGGCTGGAGGACTTCAAGAGGGAGGCAATTACTAAAGGGATTTCACAATCAACTCTTGAAGTTTTAAATGATGCTAAACCCATAAAAAAAACGATTAAATTGGATAGAAATCAACCAGAATTTAAGTTAACTTTTGAAGAGTATAAAAAGAGAATAGTTTCTGATTATCGAATTAATAAAGCTAAAAAAGAATTTTTAAAAAATAAAGATTTATTAGATAAAATATCAAAAAAATATAATGTTCAAAGCAGGTATATAATTTCATTATGGGCAATAGAGTCTAATTTTGGAAACAATATGGGAAACTTTAACTTATTTCATACTTTATCTAGTTTAGCTTATGATGGAAGAAGAAGTAAATACTTTCGATCAGAATTAATTTCAGCATTAAAAATAATTGAGAATGAAATGGTTGATTTCCAAAATATTAAAAGTGGTTGGGCTGGTGCACTTGGCCAGTGTCAGTTAATGCCTAGTTCTTATTTAAAATATGCAGTAGATGAAAATATGGATGGTAAAATAGACATATGGAATACTAAGGAAGATGTGTTTGGTTCGATAGCTAACTATTTAAGTAAAAACGGTTGGAAGGGTAATTTAATATGGGGTCGGAATGTTTCCACTAAAGAAGTTAAAAACATATTAAATTATAATAAGAAAAATAAAAAAATTAAAGATTGGTCTAAAATAGGAATTAAAAAAATTGATGGCACTAATTTACCTTTAGTTAATATTAATGCGAGATTATTAATTGTTGATAAAATGAGGAAGAATTCGTTTCTCGTTTATAATAATTTTGAAACTCTTTTAAAATGGAATAGATCAAATTATTTTGCTTTATCAGTTGGGTTGCTTTCAGATAAAATAATTAATTAATTAAATAATTTACAATGGCTTTAAAATCAAAACTAATAAATATAACTAATACTTTATTTATAATTTTATTGTTTTCTTCATGTTCTGATGTAGGTGGTTTGGTTGAATTAGCAGTTAAAGAAAATATAAATAATGCAGAAAAAATATCACTAAAAGAGCAGAATAAAGTCTATCCATCAATACAACCTGATATATTAAAAGATGATATCAAAACATCAGAAGAAATTGTTGAAACAATTGAATCTAGTGATACTAAAAATACTCCAAATCCTATTTATAAAGTTGGAGACCCATATGAAATTAATAATATATGGTATTATCCAAAAAGAGATTTGACTTATGAAGAAACAGGAATTGCTTCATGGTATGGAGATAAGTTTCATGGAAGAATGACAGCAAATGGAGAAATTTTTAATAAAAATATTATTAGCGCTGCACATAAAACATTGCCTATGCCAAGTATGGTTAGGGTAACTAATTTAGACAATGGAAATGTTTTAAACGTAAGAATCAATGATAGGGGACCTTATGTGCATGGCAGGATTATTGATTTGTCAGAAAAAGCAGCAGAACTATTAGGTTTTAAAGATGTAGGAGTTTCAAGAGTTAAAGTAAATATTTTATTAGAGAAATCATTATGGTTGGAAAGGTCTGCTAAAGAAGGAAATTTTCCAGGTATTTATATTCCTAAAAATCAACCATTAATTTTGCCATCTATTAATTCAGTTTCTAGACCCAAGGTTTCTATAAAGAACACATCTGAAGGAGTTAAGGTTTTGGATGACACAAAAATTAATATACAAAAAAGCTTTACTGAAATACTTGCTTCTTCTCGACAAGGCAATTTAAGAAAAGTTAATCCAACAGAAACCAAAATTTGGATTCAGGTTGGAGCTTTTTCCTCAACTATTAATGCAAATAATGTAGTTGCTAAAGTTGCGCATTTATCTAAAACAAAAATAACTACTATTGATTATCAGGGAAGAATCTTGCATAGAGTTAGGCTTGGACCTACACAAGAAATAGAAAAAGCTGATGAAATTCTTAAAAAAGTTTTTGAATTGGGCTATAAAGGCTCAAAAATAGTTGTAGATTGATTTTTAAATGAGGAATATGTCATGAAGTTTTATAAATTTTTATATTGTTTGTTTTTTATCCTTTTAACTAAATATTCCTATTCTATGGATACAATTGCACAACAAGCGATAATGATTGATTTTGACTCAAGTCATATTATTTTAGAAAAAAATTCTGATCAGCTAATGAAGCCTGCTTCAATGGCTAAATTAATGACGATATATATAACCTTTGAAAAAATTAAAAATAAAAGTATATCAATGAATGATAAATTTATCGTTAGTGAAAGAGCTTGGAAAAAACGAGGTTCAAGGACATTTTTAGAACCGGGGCAAAATGTTTCTGTGTCTGACCTATTAAGGGGTGTTATTGTCCAATCAGGAAATGATGCTGCTATCGTTTTAGCTGAGGGTATTTCAGGTACAGAAGATATTTTTTCAGACCTGATGAACTCTGTCGCAAAAGAATTAAACATGAAAAATACCGTTTTTAAAAACTCTACCGGTTGGCCAGACCCTGATCAGAATACAACTGCAAGAGATTTATCAATATTGACTTCTAGTCTAATAAAAAATTTTCCTGAATTATACAAAATGTTTGCTGAAAAATCTTTTACTTTTAATGGGATAAAACAAGACAATAGAAACCCTATATTATATAATAATTTAGTTTATGGTTCTGATGGTTTAAAAACTGGTCACACACAAGAATCTGGTTACGGCTTAGTCGCTTCTGCTTTGCGGGGCAACTTAAGATTTGTTTTAGTATTAAATGGAATGACTTCAATGCGACAGAGGAAACAGGAGTCTGCAAGGTTATTAAACTCTGCATTTAGAGAATTTAAAAAAGTAAATTTTTATAAAGCTAATCAAAAGGTTATTGATGCAAAAGTTTTTTTGGGTGAAAATAATTCTGTTCCATTAATAGTAAAAGAAGATATAAATTTGTTATTGAACTCTGTTGAAAAAAGAGAAATGAATATTAAAGCTAAATGGAACGAACCAATTTCTGCTCCAATTCATAAAGATATAGAACTTGGGAAACTGATTATCGAAATTTCAGATGAAAAGGTGCTTTCTTTTCCAATGTTCTCTGGAGAAGAAGTTAAAAAACAAGGTGTATTAAAAAGAATAGGTTCAACTGTTGACTACATCATATGGGGAGCAGTGAAATGATTTTAGGTTTCATTCGTGAATAAATCATTATTTATTACATTTGAAGGTGGTGAAGGATCTGGAAAAACTACCCAAATAAATTTTCTTTCAAAATATTTAATATCAAAATCATTTAAAGTTTTGATAACAAGGGAACCTGGAGGCTCTGAGGGAGCAGAAAGTATCCGTAAACTTTTGGTTACTGGAACTCCTAATAGGTGGGATGTTGAAACAGAAGCGCTTTTAATGTATGCCGCGAGAAGAGATAATTTTATTAGGCTGATTAAACCTTCTTTGAATGAAGGAAAAATAGTTATCAGTGATAGATTTTCAGATTCAACTAGAGTATACCAAGGCCTAGTAGGTGGAATTCCAGAAAATAAAATAAATACTTTGCACTTTTTTTGCCTTGAAGAAATCGAACCTGATTTAACGTTTTTATTAGATATTGACTATCAAGATGGTTTATCACGAGCTAACTCAAGAATTTCAAATGAAAATAGATTTGAATCAAAAGGCGATAAATTTCATAAATTAATTAGAAAAGCCTACTTAAAATTAGCTTCTGAAAACCCTAGTAGGGTTCATGTTATTGATGCGTCACTATCAAAAAATCAAATAAAATTAAATATATTTAAAATAATTGATAAATATATTGAAAAAATCAAAAACATATAATGAACGAAAATATAATTTTTAAAAAGGTCATTGGTTTAGATCATGTGATAATAGACTTTAAAAAAAATATTTTCTCAAGAAATAATCAAATCTGGATGCTGATCGGGAAAAGGGGGGTTGGAAAACGAACATTATCTATGAGGCTTTCAGCGTATATCATTAATAATTTCTCTGATGGTTGGGAAAGTTCTCAATTAACAAATGAGATCTTTAATAAGGAAAATGACAATTTATTTTATATTGCTCCTATAGATGAAAATAAATCAGGACAAATTACAAAAGTTCAAATTGATGTATTATTGTCTAATTTTAAATTTTTTTCGAATAATTTTAATAAACGAGTTGTTATAATTGATAAGCTTAATTTGCTAACAAGTAGTGCTATGAATTCAATGCTAAAAATGCTTGAAGAACCTCCAAATGGACTTTATTTCTTTTTAATTGTTGATGAATTGAAGAATGTATTGAATACTATTCAGTCAAGGTCTCAAAAACTATTGATTAATAAATTAAACAAAGAAGATTGCATAGAAATACTAAAGCAAAATAATTGCAAAGAAAATGACGATAAATTAAATGAAATTGCTAATTTATCAGATTTTTCACCAGGTATAGCTTTAGAATTGATCTCGTTATCAGCAACCAATTTATACCAAGAGTTATTAAATGCTTTTTTAAAAAAAAATAAAATTCAAGTTCTTTCTAAAAAGCTAGCAACTTCTTCAAAAAATTTGTTATCTAATATATGGTTAGCAGAGTTTTTTCTTAAAAGACTATTAATTTTAGGTATTAAATATTCCATAGATCAAAGGTTAGTTGAAAAAAACTTGATATTTAATGAGGTTGAAGTTTTAAAAACTATAAATAAAAATAATGACAAAAATGATTTATTAGAAGTTATAGATAATTTAAATTCTAGATTAGATAGAGTAAAGAAATATAATTTAGGTCTTGAGTTAGAAATCTTTCAATTTTTAAATAAATTTCATTAGTAAATTGGATTAAGCATGAAGAACTATTATTATATAACAACACCTATTTATTATGTAAATGATAAGCCTCACATAGGTCATGCATACACTAGTATTGCTTGCGACGTTTTAGCTCGTTTTAAAAGATTAGATGGGTATAATGTGAAATTTTTAACTGGCACTGATGAGCATGGACAAAAAGTAGAAAAGGCAGCAATTTCACAAAATCGAACACCTATTGAATTTGCCGATGAAATTAGTGAGAATTTCAAATCTTTAACTGATTTGCTAAATCTTTCTAACGATGACTTTATTAGAACAACTGAAAAAAGGCACAAAGTAGCTTCAGAAAATATTTGGAAAAAGTTAATTGATAATAATCATATTTACTTAGATAAATACGCAGGTTGGTATGCGTTGAAAGATGAAGCATTTTACTCAGAAAAAGAAATAACCAACGGGAAAGCTCCAACTGGGGCAGATGTTCAATGGGTTGAAGAGCCAAGTTATTTTTTTGACCTATCAACTTGGGAAGAAAAACTCCTTGATTTTTATGAGGAAAACCCGGAATTTATTTCACCATTAAGCAGAATGAACGAAGTAAAAAGTTTTGTTAGGGGAGGGTTAAGAGACTTATCGGTCAGTCGCACAAGTTTTCAGTGGGGAATTAAAGTTCCAAATGATAATAACCATATAATGTATGTATGGTTAGATGCTCTTACTAATTACCTTTCAGCTTTAGGTTATCCTAACACTAAAAACCTAAGCTATGTCAACTTTTGGCCCGCTGATTTACATATGGTTGGAAAGGATATATTAAGATTCCATGCAGTTTATTGGCCAGCATTTCTTATGGCGGCCGGTTTGCCTTTGCCAAAAAGAATTTTTGCACATGGGTGGTGGACCAATGAAGGTAGAAAAATATCTAAATCTGATGGGAATATTATTGATCCATTAGAAATCATTAATAATTATGGGCTAGATCAAATACGGTATTTTTTATTAAGGGAAGTTCCATTCGGAAGTGATGGTGATTTTTCTAAAAGTGCATTACTAGCTAGAATTAATGGTGATTTATCAAATGATTTAGGCAACCTTTGCCAAAGGGTTATCTCAATGATTTATAAGAATTGTGAAAGGAAAATACCTAATAAATGTCAAAATTATTCTGATGAAGATAAAATCTTTATTAAAGAATTTCAAAACTTATATTCTAAAGTCAGTATTGAAATGAATAATCAGTCGTTTCATCAGGCTTTAAAGATGATTTGGAATGTAATCTCGAATGCAAACAAATTTGTTGACCTGCAAGCTCCATGGAAGTTAAAAAACACTAATATCAGTAGAATGAATGATGTTTTGTGGATTTTGGCTGAAAGTATAAGAACTATTTCTATTTTAATTCAACCATTTATGCCAAGTTCTTCAAATAAAATATTAAATCAACTTTCAGTTTTAGAAGAAGAAAGAACATTTGAATTCTTAAAACCTAATGTATTTATCAAGTCAAATTTAATTGAGAATCCAAGCCCAATATTTCCAAGAATAACGGATTGATATATGGCTATAAAATCTAAAAATTTTAATTTAATTGATTCTCATTGTCACTTAGATTTTGAACAACTTTCTAATGATTTAGATCAAGTTCTTGAGAGGGCTAATAATCAGGGTATTAGTGAAATAATTACAATTTGCACAACTTTAACAAATATAGATAAAATAGAAAAAATTACTAATAAATATAAATATATATGGCACACAGCAGGAATACATCCTCATGAAGCGAGCAGAGATCCATTTGCAACTAATGATCAAAAACTCTTAAGTGTTTGTTCAAATAAAAAATGTGTAGGAATAGGAGAGGCTGGGTTAGATTATTATTATGACTTTTCTACTAAAAGGGATCAATTGAAATGCTTTGAGATGCAAATAAATGCTTCTCAATCAGTAGACAAACCAATTGTCATCCATTCAAGAGATGCTGACAAAGATATGGAAGATATTATTGTTTCAAATTATAAACTCTCTAAATTTAGGGGAGTTCTTCATTGTTTCACTGGTTCAAAAGAGTTAGCGAGAGCTGCACTGGACATAGGTTTTTATATTTCCTTTAGTGGTATACTCACTTTTAAAAATTCAACTTTGTTGCAAGAAATAGCATCATATATCCCATCTGACCGCTTTTTAATTGAAACGGATTCTCCATATCTCTCGCCTGTTCCTTTTAGAGGAAAAACTAATGAGCCGAAAAATACATTTTATATTGCAGAATTTATTTCAAAATTAAGAGGTGTTTCATTTGAAACAATTGCTCAACAAAGCAGGGGCAACACTCTTAAGCTTTTTAACAATTTGAGTGCTAATTTATGAAAATAACATTACTTGGATGTGGTACATCTGTTGGAGTGCCGGCTTTAGGTGGTTTAGGGTGGGGTAGGTGCAATCCAAAAAACCCAAAAAATAGACGTCAAAGATCTTCCGTTTTAATAGAAACTAATCATGTCACCATATTAGTTGATGCTGGACCAGATATTCGTAACCAACTTCTTGATGCAAAGGTAAACAAGATTGATGCAGTTTTGTTAACTCATGCTCACTCAGATCACACATCCGGTTTAGCTGAATTAAGACCATTTTATTTTGCACATAAGTCTAAAGTTCCGATATTTTCTAATATAGAGACTCTTAATGTAGTGGAAAGGCAATTTGATTTTCTTTTTACAAAACAATCTGGCTCACCTAGTTATTTTGTTCCACCAATGACACTCAATAAAATTGGATTAGGTATACTAGAAATTGGGAATTGTAGTATTGAGGTTATAAAACAAAACCACGGCAATATCGATAGCTTAGGATTTATTTTTAATAAGAAATTTGCATACAGTACAGATGTAGTAGAAATGCCCGAAGTTAATTTTGATAAATTAAATAATTTAGATCTATGGATTGTCGAGGCTCTTAGGGATGAACCACATGAAGCACATGCACATTTTAATCAAACCTTTCATTGGATCAAAAGAGCAAATCCCAAAAAAGCAGTTTTAACTCATTTAGGTTGGGAATCAGATTATGATTACATTGTTTCTATTTGCCCTGACAATGTTTACCCTGGTTATGATGGTATGGTTGTTAAAGTATAGTTAAATTTTATTATTATTAATTAAACTTATATATTAATTGTGTGTAATAAAATTTTGAAAATATACAATTAAACTGAATGTAACATTATTTGTCATAATATATATTATGCGACAATAGTAATTAAATAAAATTAATAAATTGAAATAATTTCTCTGATTTTATTAGAAACTAATTTAGGCTTATGACGAAATAAAGAACAATGACCCATGCCAGTAAGTAAATGAAAGTGGCCATCAGCAGAAGCATCTGAAACTAATTTAGCTTTAGCAGGTGGTGTTTGCATGTCTTGATCAAATGCAATTACATGCAAAGGGCGTTTACAATCAGACAACTCATCTAAAGCAGAGTATTCAAGACATGCCTGCCATTGAGCAGAAAGCATATCACTATCTCTGTTTGAATAAGCTTTTGAAACAATTGGTTTACATTTATCCCATAATTTATCGTCGCCCAAAACTTCAGAAGGATACATAAGGAGAGCATAATGAACAAGAGAAAAGTCAGATGGCAATTGATGACCATTATTACGAAAATTGATTTCAGCCTCTTCCCATTCATGAATAAAACCAGTTTTTTTACCAGAGGTCCCCATGGCAATGCCAATTTTACAAAGTTCAGGGTATTTGATTAACATTTCTTGGACTATAAGAGCTCCCATCGAGAGCCCTATAACAACAACTGGAGGATTACATACATTTTGTATTAAATTAGCTAAGTCATTGGCATAAGTATTAATTGACCATGGTGGATTTTGATAACTTATAGTCTTCCCTGCCCCACGAGGATCAAAGCTAGTACAACGAAAGTCAGGAAATAAGTTAAACTGTTCTTCCCATTCTTCACCTGTTTGATCACCTCCAGGACACCATACCAAGTCTGGGCCAGATGACTGCTGAACATAATGGATAGCGACATTAGAAGTTTTTAGCGTTGAATGTTTCATTTTTTAATATTTTCATAAACAATGAATAATTGTGATAAATATATAAAAATTTTATTTTAATTATTAAGGGATCAATACAAAATTACCAAAATGATTTTTCATCAAAAACTCCCTTTGTGCATTTTCAATATCAGATAGGGAAAAAGTTTTAGCCAACAATGGTGATATAAGAGATCTCTCAATATAGTTTACTAAATTAGAAAATATGGGCTCTTCCCAAGTTGTGCAACCCAACATTGATATATCCTTTAAATATAGATCCCTTAGATCAAAATTTACAATAGGATTAGCAATTGCTCCAGAAGAAACGTATCTACCACCAGGTTTGATAATCTTAAAGAAATCAGTAAATTGTTCTCCACCAACAACATCTACTACCAAATTGACTGAGTTATGACCTAAAATATCAATAATCTTATCATTTCTTTCTATTACCCGGTCAGCACCAAGTTTTAACGCAGCGTCAAATTTAGTTTTATTAACTATTGCAATTACTTTTGAACCACGAACCTTAGCGAGTTGAATAACTGCAGATCCCACACCTCCAGACGCACCCGTTATCAATACGGTATCATTTTTATTACATTTTGAAATGTGAAGCATATTTTCAGCAGTACCATAAGAGCATGGTATTGTTGCTAATTCTTCATCTGACCAATTGCAATTAACAGGAAAAACCTCAGTACTTGGAACTTTAACATATTCGGCAAAAGCACCATCAAAATTGGAAGCCATCCAAATTTTTTGTTTCGATTTAAACCCTTTTGTTCGCATGCATGATCTTATGATTACTCTTTTACCTAATAATGAATTATCTCTTTTATTTCCTAAAGACACTACTTCACCACAGCAATCTGTACCTTGGATTAATGGAAATTGAGTGGATCCATTCCAGCCTGCATTTAAGGAATCGCTAGACCCCTTCTCTATTTCATTATTCAGATCATCAGTACCGGTCTTAACAGATGAAGAATACCAACCTAATCGTGTATTGATTTCAGTATTATTAATTCCTGCAGCCAATACTTTAACTAAAACTTCATTTTTATTTGGATTTGGCGTATTAACTTTTTTATATTCTAATTTATCAAAGCTTCCATTTCCGGTAGTAACGACTGCCATCATTTGAGCAGGAATCATATTTGTTTTGTTCATAGTTTAACTGATATTGGTTGTCAAAATTAAATTTAATTGCTCCAAATGCCTTTTGATTTTAATTCATCCATTGCAAGAGTAATTCCCTCTCTTAGTATGTTTACTATTTTTTCAATATCATTTTTATTAAGTATTAATGGAGGAGATAATATGCACATATTAATTGCGGGTCTAAGTAAAAGACCTAGTTTTTGGCAGTGTTTATCAATAATTTCACCAACTTTTATATCAAGTGACAAAGGATTTGTATCATCATAATCTGCTATACACTCTATGCAAGCCATTAACCCCTCACCTCTTACATCTCCAATAATTGGTAAATCGAGTAAAGTTTTTAATTTACTTTGAAATATTGGGCTTAATTCTAAAACATTATCTAAAATTCCATTTTCCATTAATTCAATATTTTTTAATGCTACTGCACAACCTATGGGATGACTTGAGTAAGTTAAGCCGTGGCCAAACATGGCATCAGAGTGGTTAGAACTTCTTAGTTCATCAATTAGCTTTTTTGATATAACAATTCCTCCAAGAGGGAAGTATCCAGAGGTAACTCCTTTCGCAAAACAAATAATATCAGGAATTACTTCAAAGACTTTTTCAGAAGAGAAAATATGACCCAATCTACCAAATCCAGTAACAACTTCATCAGCTATAAATAGGATACCATTTTGTTTGCATATTTTACTCATTCTTTTAAAATAGTTTTTTGGAGGAACAATTACTCCGCCAGAAGCTTGAATGGGCTCACCAATAAATGCCGCTATATTTTCTGGCCCATATTCTGAAATTTTATCTTCAAATTCATCAATTAAATCATCTTCAAATTCTTGAATGCTTTTATTTTCTATTATTCTAAATGACTTAGGGCTAGATAGCTTAATAATATTTTTATTTTCATAATTCATCCAATCACTTGTTCTTGATTTTCCATTTAAGGAAGCGGACAAATAAGTGCTTCCATGGTAACCATCTTCACGGCATAAAATTAATTTTTTTTCAGGCCTGCCTTTTACATTGTTATAGTAATGTATAAATCTTAAGGCGCTTTCGACGGCAGTTGAGCCGCCAGTAGTAAAGAAAACATGCTCTAAATCACCAGGTGCATAATCTGAAATTAGTTTTGAAAGTTTAGCGGATGGCTCATTTGATGTATACCATGGAGAATTATATGATAAATCCATTGCTTGATTATACATAACTTTTGCTATTTCTTCATTTCTATGTCCTATATTTGAACACCACATTCCAGCAGGCCCATCAATTAGCTTATTACCTTTTGTATCCTCGATATATATACCATTTCCATTGCTAACAAACTCACGATACTCACTCCCAATCGAACTAGCATATGGCCATGGCTGGATTAAGTGCTTTTTAGCATTTTCTCGCATATTAGATGTATTTGAATTATTTTTCATAAAATTAGTTTACCTATTCTCAAATCCTTTAAGTGTATTAACAGTATTGACGCCTATATCTTTAATTGCATACCCGCCCTCCATAACAAATAAAGTAGGTATTTTTAATTTAGATAGTCTTTTACCCAAATCAATGAAATCTTCACTCTTTAATTTAAAAAAACTTATTGGATCATTTTCATAAGCATCAACGCCAAGTGAAATAATTAGAATTTCAGGATTAAAGGTTGAAATTTTTTTAATGCTATCATCCAAAGCTTCAGACCAAATGTCATAGGTAGTTCCCGGCAGCATTGGATAATTTTTATTATAACCTTGACCTGTCCCGATACCTTCTTCATCTGCATGTCCAAGAAAATAAGGAAAAGCATACATTGGATCACCATGAAGAGAAGCATAAAATACATCTGATCTATCGTAAAATATAGATTGAGTTCCATTACCATGATGGAAATCTACGTCTAAAATAAAAATTTTTTTTGCACCTTTTGTTTTAAAATGTTCGGCAGCTATAGCTACGTTATTAAAAAAACAATAGCCTCCAAATTGATTTTGTGAAGCGTGATGACCAGGGGGTCTACATAAAGAGAATATATTTAAAATATTATTATTTTGTAGCATTTCTGATGCAGTAATTACTACTTTTACTGATTCATATGCAGCTTCAATGGAGCCTTCACTTATCGATGTTTCACCTGCAAGCGAATAATAGCCAAGTTTTCCTTCTATAAAATTTGGAATTATTTTTGAATCCATTGATCTACTTGGCCAAATATTTGGTATAGCTTCACCTTTGAACCCTTCTTCTATCCATTCATTCCAAGCAACATTTAAAAAGTTAATATAATCTTCGTCATGAATTTTATTAATAATGCCAAAATCAATTTCTTTTGGGTTTTTTATTTCACCTAATTTTTGATTTTTAATTTCGTCAAGAATATAGTTCATTCTTTCTGGACGTTCAAATGGCCTTACGAGTTCCCCGCCGTATAACTCTGTTTTTGAGTTCCTAAGTGAGTGTTTTGATGAGTAAATTGTTATCATTTAGATTTATTCAATTGGAGTATTATTAATTTTATATTTTTGGCTTCCTATAAGGAAAACGGCATTTATAATTAACAATGTACATATAAACTTTAGAAGTGTAAATAATTCTCCGAAAATCATAAAGCCCCATAAAAAACCAGCAGGCATTACTAAATAAGACCCTATATTAATGAAAACAGCACCAATTCTATTTAGTAAGAAGAAATATAAAGAAACTTCAAGGAAAGTTATAAATGTTAAAATCCAAAAATTTGGTCTGATAAGCCATTCAGCATATTCAATTATGCTATTAGTTAAGTTGCCTTTAACTAAAAGATTTAAAAATAATACAAAAATCAATGATGTTAAACATTCCCCAAAAGCCATTTGAAGAGAATTTAAATTTGATGGCCAA
>CACAIE010000003.1 GCA_902532475.1 uncultured SAR116 cluster alpha proteobacterium | reverse complement strand
ACGGTTGACAGTGGAGCGACGTATAATGTTGCGGTGAGTGACACGGTGGCTTCGATTGCGGGAGCGGGGAGTATTACCCTGGGCAGTAACACGTTGACCTCGGGTGGCAGCGATGCGAGTACGACCTTTAGCGGTGTGATGTCGGGATCGAATGGTAATATTGTCAAAGCGGGTAGTGGCACACTGACCTTAACCGGCAACAACTCGTATACGGGATCGACGACGATATCGGCGGGTCTGCTGAAGATACTCCGGGACAATCCGACGGCCTATTTAGCGGCCACATCGGGTTTTACAGGGCCGGGTAATTTAACGATTGAGTCTGCAGGAGGTAACTTTACTGCTGACATTGTGACGGGCACACATGTTCAACTTGCAGGCACTGCTTTAGGCAACTTAATCATTGGTAAAGCGGGTAATAGTTCTTCAATTAATATTAATTCCTCACTTGTTGTTTCTGATGATATTAAAATTTATAGTGGGAACTTAACTATTAATAATAATATTACATCAAGTAATTCTGGTTCTGATATTTTATTTCAGTCAACTTCAAACATTGATGTCAATGCAACCGTAACAACTTCTGGTACAAGTATATTAACAATTAATGCTTCCGGTAATGTTAATGATGGATCCAATGGTAGTTTTACAGGTAACATAATCTCTAATAAACTTCTATTATCAGGTTCAGGTAATGTTAATTTAGATAGCACTAATAATAATGTATCAATTTTATCTGCTGGTACTAGCGGATCAAGAGTTGGTAATCTTTTATTTATGGATACCAATGATTTAACCATTGGCACTGTTGCTAGTAATAATGGTATTTTTTCATCTGGAACAATTTCAATTTCATCATTGTCTGGTGATTTGTCAGTTAGTCAAAACATTAACACCCAGAATACCAGTACATCAGCACTAATCCTTAATGCAGGCCAGTCAACCAGTGCTGGCACGTCCACTGGTGGTAATATTAATTTTTCAGGCGGTGCGTCTATTACTCTTGGAACCAACGGTAGAGCTTCGTTGTATTCAGGAAGTGTATCAGGGAGCTCAGGTTTGACAGCAATTGTTGGCTCTGGCTCTAATCGCTTTCGATATAATAGTGATGAAAGTTCCTCTAATTATTCACTTGCACTTGGTACAGGTATACATGCGATTTATCGTGAGAGGCCTTCCTTAACAATTGTTGCTGATGATAAAACCGTGACTTATGGCACTTCCCCAACTCTCACTACTACTGTTAATGGGTTGCAAAATGGTGATACAGCGGCACAAACGCTAAGTACGGCAGCTTCAGTTGCAGTTGGAGGGAGTAAATCTTCATCAAATAACTATACAGCAGGAACGCATACCTTAACAGCTTCGTCGGCTGTTGAGCGATTAGGCTATTTAATAGGTGGCTATACTCAAGGGACACTTACAGTTAATAGAAAGAATGTAACGGCCTCTTACACAGCCTCTGATAAAACTTATGATAGTACTAATTTTGCAACAGTTAGCGGAAGTCTTTCAGGTGTTGTTTCAGGGGACAGTGTTTCGGTATCCAGAACAAGCTCTGTATTTTCTGATGCAAACGTGGCAGATGGTAAAACAGTTACGGTATCAGGAATTAGTATTGGTGCGGCAGATGCAAGTAACTATACACTTCAAAACACTTCTACAACTACAACTGCAAACATTTCAGAGGCAGTGCTCCAGATTATAGCAAACGCTGATGCCAAGTTTGTTACTGAAACTGATACTGTTGGATATAAAGGTGTTAGTTATTATGGTTTTGTGGGAAGTGAAGATAACTCTGTACTTGGAGGGTCGTTGTCAATTGCAAGGAGCGATGCATTAAATCATGTTGCAGGAAGCTATACTTTAACGCCATCAGGATTAACCTCATCAAACTATGATATTTCATTTGTTAATGGGGTTTATACGATAGTTCCTGCAAATCAGCTACTCGTTGAGTTGTCTGAAACAGATGATGTTATTTATAGCAATACTCCTTCTTATTCTATTGATACAGCCAAATATTTATTTTGCTCACGCTCTGACTGTAATGTTGGATTGGGTTCAACCAATACAATTTTTGATATGAAATCCAAATCTTCATTATCAGGAAGAAATTTTAGTTTGAATGATGGTGCAAATGGTTCAGCTTCATTCACGGTGGCGCCTTCCGGAGGGTTTCCAGCAAGTTCATCAGGGAATGTTAGAGCAGGAAGTTATGCTTTAACAGCAACCAATGTAACGGAAACACATGTTAACTTTAGTAATACCATTACTCTAACTGGTCAGGTCACATATACCAAGAAACCTGTTACGGTTAGTATTTCTGCGAGTGACAAAGTATACGATAGATTAGTGTCGGCAAGTGCATCTGCGAGCATGTCTGGCGTTGTATCAGGTGATACTGTAACATTGAATACACCTTCTGCTACCTTTTCAGATAAGGATGCAGGAAATGGTAAAACTGTCACAATGTCAGGCATCAGCATCAGCGGAACAGATGTAGCCAATTATAACTTGCAGAACTTTACTGCGACTACAACAGCAAACATTACGCCCAAACCGATAACTTCTTCATATACTGCTTCTAACAAAGTCTATGATAGATTGACTTCTGCAACAGTAAGCGGTAGCTTAGCGGGTGTTATCTTTGGTGACACAGTGACAGTTGCAAAAACAAGCTCACTCTTTTCAGACATTAATGTAGGCAACTCAAAAACAGTTACAGTTTCTGGCATTAGTATAGGAGGACCAGGAGCGTCAAACTATAGTTTACAGAACAATTCAACAACAACAACCGCAAATATAACCCCTAAGACAGTTTCAGCTTCATATACCTCAGATAGTAAAACTTATGATAGAAGTAATATTGCAAGCGTTTCAGGTTCATTGAGTGGGGTTATATCCGGTGATCAAGTTTTACTTAATAATTCTAGTGCTGTTTTTTCCGATAAGAACGTGGCAAACGGAAAGACAGTAACAGTTTCAGGAATTAGTATTGGCGGGTCATCTTCTTCAAACTATAGTCTTCAGAATTCTTCTGCGACTGCTACTGCAAATATTTTACATAAAGTTTTGACAGCATCTTTTTCTGCATCTGATAAAATATACGACAGAAACACTATAGCTACAGTAACAAGTAGTTTAAGTGGAGTAATCTCAGGCGATACAGTTTCTTTGGCAGAAATAATTGCTAACTTTTCAGATAAGAGAGCTGCAAATAATAAAATAGTAACTGTTACTTCAGGAATAACTGGATCAGATAGTTCAAACTATTCACTTAGCAATTCCACAGAGTATATCTTAGCAAGCATAGCTAAAAAACCGTTAACCGCATCATTTTCTGCATTGAACAAGGTTTTTGATGGAACATCTGAAGTCGAAGTTGAAGGCAGTTCATCAGATGTTATTTCAGGGGATGTTGTTGAATTTGAGTATGAAGAAGCAAAATTTATTGATGATACTATCGGGGCAGAAAAACAAGTTAGAGTTTCAGGAATTTCCCTTTCAGGATTTGATGCAAATAACTACAGTTTGCTTAACACCACTGCCATTACGTCTGCAACAGTAGCTGCGCCAGCTAACATAGCAGGAAGCGTGTATTATGTTGATTGGACAACGCCAACATTTTTTACTGGAAGTACAAGTTGTAACAATTGTATAGATTGGAAAAGGCTGTATAAAATGTTAAAAATTGATGACAAAATAAAATCCATTATAAATTATGTTAGTATTTCTAATCAAGATGAAGAAAATAAATCTGCTTCTATTGAAGAAGAAAATAATAAATCTGCTTCTATTGAAGAAGAAAACAACAACATTGAAGAAGAAAATAATATATCTACTTTAATTTTGTCTGAAAAAGAAAGTTTTGAAATGCTGCTTTAATCATTTAATTTCAAAGATCTTAAAAAGGAAAAAGAAATAAATGTTAGATAAAAAATATAAATATAACTTATCAACTGTATCTTGCTACTCAAATCTGATATACACTCTTATATTTAAAATTGGGGTTTTAAAAAATTTTTAATATGAATATAAAAATTAATTTAAATATTCCAACTTTTAAAACTGCATTATTTATTTGTTTGTTTTGTTCGGGACATGTGTTTGCCGATCTTTCCAATGATGTTAAGTGGAATGCTAATTTAGTTGTTGTTGAAGCTGCAATCAAAGCTGGAGACTATAAGGACGCGTTTGCACTTCTTCAGGGCCCAGCTAAAGAAGGGCATGCAAAGTCGCAGTATTATATGGGCATGTTTTTTCATAATGGCCTTGGGGTTCTCGAAGATGCAGTTGAAGCTTCTAAATGGTACAGATTAGCGGCTGAACAAGGCGATGCAATTTCTCAGTTTTATTTAGGGTTTTTTTATGGAAATGGGCTTGGTTTAGAGAAGAACGATGAAGAGGCTGCAAAGTGGTATTTTAAGTCAGCAAATCAGGGAGTTATGGAAGCACAATTCAATTTAGCAACAATGTATCAAAATGGAATTGGTGTTGTTCAAAATTATGAAAAAGCCTTTGAGTGGCATTTGAAGGCAGCTGAACAGGGAATGTTAGGTTCACAGGTTAATGCAGGCATTATGTATGAAAATTCCATTGGCACCCAAAAAGATATTAAGAAGGCCATAGAATGGTATTTAATTGCAGCAGAAAGAAATGAATCACAGGCACAGTTTAATTTAGCAGTAATTTTTCATCAAGGGTCGGGTGATGACAAAGATATGATCGATCTTAAAAAAGCTCTAAAGTGGTACCTTGCAGCAGCAAGGCAGGGTTATGCGGATGCACAAAACAATTTAGCCATAATGCATTATTTAGGTGAAGGTATAAACGCTGACCCTCTTCAAGCGTATATGTGGCTTAACATTTCTGTAGCAAATGGAAATGTAAAAGCTATTTCATTAAGGGATACAGTCAAGAGCAACTTAAATATCCAACAAATTACAGAAGTTCAAAAACTAGCAAAAAAATGCTTACAAACTAATTACACTGATTGCGCCCAAGAAATTTTTCAGAAAAATAACCAGGAAATTGTTAGTAAAAATGAAGAAATTGAAGAGCAATTAAAGGTTACATACGAAAATCAATTAAAAGCAGAGGAGAAAGCGCGTCTTAAAGCAGAAGAAGAGGAGAGGTTAAAGGCAGAAGAAGAAGCCCGTCTTAAAGCAGAAGAAGAAGCTAGAATAAAAGCAGAAGAGGAAGCCCGTCTCAAGGGAGAAGAGGAAGCCCGTCTTAAAGCAGAGGAGGAAGAGAGGAAAAAAGCTGAAAAAATTGCGAAATTAAAAGCAGAGGAAGAGGCCTTTTTAAAGGCAGAAGAAGAAGCCCGTCTTAAAGCAGAAGAAGAGGAGAGGTTAAAGGCAGAAGAAGCCCGTCTCAAGGCAGAAGAAGCCCGTCTCAAGGCAGAAGAAGAGGCGAGGTTAAAGGCAGAAGAAGCCCGTCTTAAAGCAGAAGAAGAGGAGAGGTTAAAGGCAGAAGAGGAAGAAAGGGAAAAAGCTGAAAAAATTGCGAAATTAAAAGCAGAAGAAGAGGCCAGGTTAAAGGCAGAAGAGGAAGAAAGGGAAAAAGCTGAAAAAATTAAATCAAATAACAGTTCATCAGACACTGTTATAAGTAAACCTATAGGCGAAGATGCTGTAAATTGGGTCATTAGCATTTTTAAGAGTGATGATAATATTTCAAATGAAGCTAAAATTATAAGTGAATACAAAGCAAAGGAATCTTTAATCAAAAAAGAGCAATCAAAACCATTTGGTGAAGAAACGGTAAATATGATTTTTGATAAAATAGGTTTTAATCCTAACAAAATTAAAGAAATTCAACTCTTTGGGTTTGGTCGTGATGGTGATAATTCCTCTCAAAATGAAAGGGATAGCTTTGTTCCAATTGGTGATGAATTAGTTAATAACATAATAAATAGATTAAATTTTTTAGACAACGATAACAATTCTCAAGACTAGTTTAATAAATACACTTCAGGATAAAAAAATGACGCTAATAGAATTAGTTAAATAGGCTTAAGAAAAGAGAACACCTCTTAAGCTAAAGCAAGGGGAAATCTCTATTTGCCTAAAATAGATAATATTAGTTATTAAAAATCATTTTATATACATTTAAATTTTTATTTTTAATTCTCTAAAAGAAATTATAAGTGCCCCTAAAATAATTATTGATGCTCCAATAAAGCTAACCACATCTGGTAGCAAGCTAAAAATAATTAAATCAAGAAAAACTACAAAGACAATTGTTGAGTAAAAAAATGGCATCACTAAACTCGCCTCTGCTCTTTTCATAGAGTTTAAAAACAAAAACTGTCCTGTTAGAAAAAACAAAGCAATAGAAATTAACCCAAATAATTCATATATGCTTGGGAGTTTAAATGTTAAGGGTAAAAATATGGATGCTACAAATGAAGCAATGAAATTATTTAAAAAAAGTATTTTAAAAATACTTTCTTTGCCAGTTAAAAATTTGATGCAAATTATTTCTAAACCCATGATTATTGCACCAAAAAGGCACAATAATGCTATTGGGTTAAATGTTAAATCAAGAGATGGTCTGATCAATAGTAAGCCGCCTGTTAGAGATATCAATGCCGCTGACCAGCGAATTAAATCAATTTGTTCTCTTAAAAAATACACAGCAAATATCATTGCGAAAATCGGGTTTAAGAAGTTTATCGCTGTTGCATCACTAATGGGGATATACAAAATAGACGTAAACCAAATAGATATTCCTAATAACCCGAAACATGACCTCAAGACATGAATTTTAATTAAATTAGATTTAAATTCAGTTTTATAAAATTTTGACAAAAGAACTAAAACAATAAATGAGAAAAAGAATCTTGCGTGTGCAATTTGAAAAGGATTGACCCCATCACCCAGAAGTGAATTACCTAGTATTTTTGTTAAAATGCTGCCGCATGCAAATGAAAATGAAGCAGCAATCATAAAGAGTATAGAAAGAATTATTTGTTTTTCTTTATGATTAAACCTATCTATCATGATGTTTGTTTATAAAGGCAAACTACTAGGATATTCTATTTTTATAATATGTATCTTTATGAACGATTAATCCATTATTGAATGAAAGTATATCTATTGAGTTGAAGTCTTGAACCTCACCGTTTTTAAATCTTGCTCTTCTTCTATATTCACAGAATGCCTTATTTCCAGATATTCTTTCGTCAATAGTCTCCCAGTTAACGCTTTCAACATTTTTAAATAGATTTTCAAAAACTGCTCTTAATGATTTATGACCTTTGAATCTTTTGCCAAATATTTCAGATCCTGAAGCGTTATCAAAAACAGCATTTTTATCAAAACATTCCATTATTAATTCAATATTATTTTGATTAAAAGCTTCACTATATTTTTTAAGGACTTCTAAACTAACAGTTTGGGTTTTTGAGTTTTCATTTTTTATTTTTTTGTTCATTGTCTATTCCATAAATGTTCATTTATAATCAACATCAAATGATTTGAATTAATTATCAACTAAAATTAGGATCTTTAAAAACAAATATTTAACGTAATTGAGACGGAAGAGGGAAATTGAAAATGCCAATTATATCGCGGATTAAGGACTTTTCAGATGATCTTGTAAAAATTCGACGAGATTTTCATGAGCACCCTGAATTAGGAATGCAAGAAGTTAGAACTTCTAAAATAGTAAATGAGCTATTGGAGAAATGGGGATTAGAGACCTTTACAGGGATTGGGAAAACAGGTGTTGTAGGAGTATTAAAAGGAAACAAACCAGGAAAAACAATTGGCTTAAGAGCGGATATGGATGCTCTTCCAATTCAAGAAAAAACCAACCTTGCTTTTGCGTCTAAAAATCCGGGTGTTATGCACGCTTGTGGTCATGATTCCCATACAACGATGCTCTTAGGAGCTGCTAGATATCTATCAGAAAATAAAGATTTTTCAGGTACAGCGATTTTCATTTTTCAACCTGCAGAAGAAGGCTTAGGAGGTGCTAAGGCTATGCTAGCTGATAAACTATTTGAAAGATTTCCCTGTGATGAAATTTATGGATTGCATAATTGGCCAACTGGAGAATTAGGTAAAGTTACAATAAAACCTGGAGTTGCTATGGCTGGGGCAGATTTTTTTGATATCCATATTAAGGCATTTGGTTCTCATGCTGCCAGACCTCACGCATCAAAAGATCCAATTATAACGGCATCTTCATTAATTGCTCAATTACAAACTATTGTGAGTAGAAATGTTCCTCCAACTGAAACCATAGTATTGTCAATTACTCAAATTCATGCAGGGACAGCGTATAATGTGATTCCCTCAGATTGTGTTTTATCAGGCACAATGCGCTACTTTGACAACGAATTGGCAAAACTTGTGAGGAAAAGGATCAAGACCATAGTTGATGGAGTTGCTAAAGCTTTTGATGTGGAAATAGAAATAGATAATAGAGAGATTTTTGATGTATTAGTAAATAATGAAAAACTAAGCCATGAAATGTTGAAGGTTGCTTCAGAAGTTGTCGGTAAAGAAAATGCCTCAATAAGGGAGGAGTTAGTTACTGGCTCTGAAGATTTTGCTGATATGCTGAATGTTATTCCGGGTGCTTATTGTAACATTGGCCACGGAGGAACTCTCCCTTTGCATAACGATGGGTTTATTTTAGATGAAAATATTTTACCTATAGGGGCCTCAATATATGCAAAACTAGTTGAGACAAGGGGATAATCGATCAGTTGATAATCATTTGATAATAACTAAAAATATAAGTCACTGAGATTTTAAGTTTCAAATTCAACTTTACTTAAAGCTATATTTACTCCAGCTAAAACAATTGCAATTATACCTAATATACTCAATAAATTTGGCATTTCACCCCAAATAAACCAACCAAAAAAGCCAGCAGAAATTAAATAAGTATATTCATATATTGATGAATAACTTGGTTTACAAATTTGATAAGCAACAATTATAAAGTAAATAGCTAGAGCAGCGCTGAGACCAAGGAAAATCATTATACCCCAATAATATGAGTTGGTGGTTTGCCAGCTTTTAAATATAAACGGAGCATCTTCTAAATGTTTTATATCTACTGGATAAAACGTGAACCACATTGTTACTAAAAATCCTGTAAGACCAATTGCAATGAGGAAAAAAAATAACAAAGCCAAAGGCTTTTCATCTTTGCAATAGCGATTAGTAATTAAACTTCCAGCAGCATAGCTTGCTCCTGCTAGTATAGGTATTATATGATAAATAGTCAGATTTGAGAATTTGGTTCCCAAAATTAAAAACACACCAATTAATCCAAGAAAAAAAGAACATAACTGACGCAAACTAATCTTTTCTTTAAAAATTATAACTGAAAACAATAATGCAAATATAGGTGATGTAAATAGACCAGCCCCAGCTTCAGCTATAGGCATCATCGGGATTACGCCAAAATATAAAATCATGGCCACAACATTAAAAACAGTCCTAAAAAAAACAATTTTTATGTTTTTTGGTACAATGCTTTCCTTAGCAATATAGGCAAAGAGAAAAACTGCTAAAGATGCAATTAAAGATCTTGAAAAGTGGAATTGACCAACACTAACTTGGTTTGAAATTAAAATGATTAAATTGTCAGCAAATCCAAAAATAAATACACCAATGCATAAGAATAAGCCGCTTTTTGCCAAGGGTGATAAATTAAATATATTTAACATATACAATTTTAAACATTTTAACTTTCTATGAATAGTTAAATTTTAAACTCTATTTAATAATAGGCATTTCTCTTGGCGCTCTAATTGTTAAAAGTTTTGGACCTTCTTTTGAAACGACAATGTTTTCTTCATGAACCATCATTTTTCCAGGAGCATATTCTATACCTGGTTCTATCGTTAAAACCATGTTTTCAAGAATTTGAGTTTTATTTCCAAAGCTATGTGAGGGCGGCTCAGTTAGTTGCAAGCCTAGACCATGACCAAAACGCCCAACATTATTTTTAATTGTACTAGCGTCTTCAATTATTTTATTCATAGATGTCCACACGTCTTCTGTTGTAGCGCCAGGGATTGCGGCAGAAATTCCAGCCTCTGTCGCTAACCACAACAAATCATATGCTTGAGCCGCTTCATTAGAAATTTCTCCTATCGCAAAATTTCTATCAAAGTCACAAAAATAACCATCATATGTTGATCCAGTGTCAATGAATAAAATGTCGCCCTTCTCTAAAATGCGATCTGAAGGACCGCAAATTATTTGAGAAACACCCCCCGGTCCAGATACTGCTGGCATAAAAGGAGTGGCATCTGCTCCCTTGTTTGCTATATCAATGCGGAGTTTTCTAACTGCATCACGTTCTGTTTCTCCAATTGATAAATTCTTAGGTAGTGTATTGTAAGCATCACTTGCTATTTTACATATATGATCGATATGTTTAACCTCTGATGCAGTTTTAACCATTCTCATTTCCCAAATGGCTGGCGTGCCATCTATTATTTGAGAGCTTACATTTTTACGAATTTTATCTAAGTCAATTGTTGGCATTCTAATTGACATTTCTTTTCCTAATTCAGCTCCTATTTTATTAAAGTTTTTAGTTTGCTCTTCAAGGGTTGATTTTAATAGAGATACTCCATCGTCAATTGGATTTGGAGAGTGCCAAGTTCTGATATCATCAACCCATGTTAAAGCCATGCCATTTTTTCCAATTTCAGGAATGACAGCTATTGGCTTGCCTTCAAGCGGTACAACTAAAAACCAAGGTCTAGTTGGACTTTCCCAAAACTGAGTATCAAAACCTGAAAAGTATCTTATGTTTGGGGGGGTTGTCAGAAAGATAGCATCAAGTTCCCATTTATACATGATTTCCTGAGCTTTTAATAATCTTGCCTCAAATTCTTTAGATGTGAAGCCTCGCTTTGGAATGTTATTATCAGTAGAACTATGCATTTCTAAATTGATATACCAATGGTATCTTCATAGTCAACGCGAATAAAGAGTGTAATAATTAAGAATTAGAATTAATTTAAAAATTCTATAAAAAATTATTAACCAAACTCTGCTCCTGAAACTGTAAACACTTCTATTGTTATTTACAATTTTTTATTATATTGGAATAAATTTAGTTGGCAATTTTGAAAATCCACATATCGTATTGTTCATTAGTGGCTGAGGTTTTCCTGTTTCAATTCTTTTTACGTATTGCATCATAGCTTCTAACAATGAAATCATTTCTATTTGTGCTAAATGCATTCCAACGCAACTATGAATACCATGCCCAAACCCAAGATGTTCTTTAAAATCTCTATTAATATTAAATTGGTTTGGATTTTCATAGACTAATTCATCACGATTAGCTGAAGCAAATAGCATCATAACTCTTGAGTTTTTAGGAATTGTAAAACTCTCAATCTCAACTTTTTTTGTTGTTATTCTAGAAAAACTTCTAATTGGAGACCCAAGTCTGATTGCTTCTGCTATAGCGTTGCGGCATAAGCTTGGATGTTTTTGGAGCTTTTGCCATTCATCATTATTTTTTGAGAGTAAGTAAATAAGATGGGATATCGCTGAAATTGTGGTGTCAAGACTTGGATTAATGTAATCTCTAATAATAAAATTTCCTAATTTTTCATCTAAATCACCAGCAGCCACCATTTTTAGAATTCTTTCGATCCAACTTCCTGGTTTAACTGTATCCAAATTTACTTTCCCAATAATGAATTTTCTTAATTCTATTATATCCTGAACCCCATCTTTGCCTCTTTGATTTTGTATACCTATAACATTAAATGATGCACCAGCCCATTTAAGCATATTTTCTCTACCAAAATCTGGAAGACCAACTAAATTTCTAACTATTGTCAGGGGCAGAAATTGTGCAAGATCTATGACTCCATCAAAACTTTTTCTTCCTAATAAATCTTTAATAAGTTTCTTAGAAGCTTCTTTAACAATTGGGATTATGTTCTTAATGTTTTTTGGCATTAAAGGGGGCATCATAGCTTTTCGCATTATATTGTGTACTGGTGGATCAGATGATACAATTTGTCCTTTTACAAAACTGCAACCTTTATCATCTGCAGCAACACCATGGCCACTTGCGAAAGACCTGTAATCTAACAGAGCACTTTTTAATGCATTGTGACGTGTAATTGCAAAATTATTGATTTTAGGCAAGAAGATAACAGGCCCTAAATTTCTCATCTTTGAATACTGAGGGTGAGGATTTTTTATAAAGTCATCTGAATAAAAATCATCTTTATATTCTGGGATAGATTTCATGTCTTTTATTAATAAAAAATTAAAAATATTTATTATACTTAATTAATTTATATGCTCTGATATATTTATAAAAGAGAGTTATGTAAGTATTTAAATATTATACTTTATATTTTGGTATCTAAATGAAGTTTAGTGGAGGAAGATAGATGGATAAAATATTAAACTTACCAATCCTGTATAGGGTTTTTGCAGCACTTCATTTTTTAATGGGGTTACTTATGCTTTTTGGTGGGAAAATGCTTTCTGATATGAATGGATGGGAACATTCTATCGGTACCGTGACTATGGCTGAACACCATGGATCATCATTAATCTGTGTAAGTTTATTGTTTTGGATGTTGCCTAGTTGGCTTTCTATAGAAGCGCTTAAAAAGGCAACTTTAACAGCAATTATAGTGCAAGTTTTTTTAACAATAATGCCTATTTATCATGCATTTGTTGGCGCAATACCAAATGATCCAAGTTTATATTTTATGGTAGCTATATTTATTGTATTGATCATTTTATTTTATATGGCATCCAACAAAAATGAAGTTGAGTAATTAATTAAGGTATTTTTTATTTATAAATTATTTTTATTGTATCCAAATAAAACCTCATAAATTCCTGCAAACATTATAGCAAAGGCACCTAGCCATTGAAGCAATATCATCTTTTCGCCAGGAATTAAGATTGATGCGGTTACAATTGCAACTATAACTTCTGACATCATCAAGATCCCAACTCGACCAGGAAATAAATATTTAGAAACTATGAACAGAATGAGGAAACAAGGCATTAATATTAGAATAGACCAGAATGCAATTGTAGGCATTGCGATTTTTATCAAATGAAAATAGGGGAATGGATCAATATAGAAAAAAATTGCAAATATTGAAGAGTAAATAGTAGTAAAAATGAAACATAATGTTGCTAATGGCAGGATTGGCATTTTTGGCCAGCGATTAATTAGTGTAGCGCCTATACCCCAGAAAATTCCTGATAAAAAACCAAATAAATCACCGATGTTAAGTGGATAACCAGCATTATTACTATTGGATAGAAGTAAGTATAAACCAATAAAAGCAATAGTGATTGAAACTATTCTTGCTTTGGTAAGGATCTCAGACAGCCAAATGACGCCAAATATAGTTGACCAAACGGGAGTTAAGTAAAATAATAGTGTAGCTCTTATTACTGTAGTTTCAACTAAACTATTAGCATAGAAAGTAAACGCCATCCCAATTGCAAGTGATGCATATAATGTGGGTTTCAAAATGCCCTTTAAACTTTTGAAATAAAATAAAAATAACGGACATAAAACTATAAGTGGGCATGCGTTAAAAATAACAACAGTCCAAGCACTAGTTATGCCTAATTCTTCAACTTGACGCAGAGGTATCCAGTACAAACCCCATGCTGCAGCGCTTAAACTTAATGCAATGCTTAAGTACGTATTAGTATAAAATTTTGACAATAAAGAATGGAACATTTTTTAATAATTATTTTATAAACTGTTTTTTTGTAGCAATCATTTTAGAGAGTATGGTTATATAGATAAATTAATAAAACAAAAAGTTTAAATTTATATTCTTTTTATAAAACGTTATATGGAGGTTTTAAGGTGAGTTCAATTGAAATTAAAAACTTTGAAAAAGATGCAGACGAAGTAAGTGAACCAAATAATGCTAAAGTTGAAACTGTAAATGTTGGGGGCCAAAAAGTAATGAAATTGACAGTTCAGCCAGGGTGGAAATGGTCTAATGATATTAAGCCGATAGTCGGGACTGAAAGTTGCCAGGCTAAACATTTAGGAGTGGTTGTTGAAGGAAAAATTACATGCCGTCATGATGATGGAACTGAAATGACTTATGGTGCTGGTGATGCGTATTCCATAGAACCTGGTCATGATGCTTGGGTGGTTAGTGAAACTCCAGCTGTAGCATATGAATTTCATGGCGCTTGGGAATAGAGTTATATTACAATAATAAATAAGTGTGGGCTAAAAAGAATTAGTGCCACACTTATTTTTTAGGACTAAATTTATTTTTTTTTCTTCTATTTTTGAACTTAAAGGTTTTCTTTCTGTTGTTTTTGAAATTATTTTTGCTTTGCTTTTCCTTAAAATTATCTATTTCTTGCGAAATGTCCTCAACTTCTTCAATGGGAGATAATTTTTCTTTCATGTTTCTAATGTAAGCTAAAGCAAGATCTTCAAGAGAATGTTTGTTGATTATTTTATTCAAAATTATTTGTTCATCATTTTTGATTTTATTTTTTGAAAAAATTCCTCCAATAATCTTTTTATTATCTTTTTTTTCTATTTCTCCTCTAGTTAAAAACTTATTTAACTTTGGTTTGATGCCAGAGCTTGATACTAATCTTTCATAATGTCTGATTTCATTTGGAGAAAAAAATAAGATACATTTGCCTTTATTTCCAGCTCTTCCAGTTCTGCCGCTTCTGTGAAGAAGACCTTCAGCATTTCTTGGAAGGTCAGCATGTATAACGATATCTAAATTAACTAAATCAATACCTCTAGCAGCTACATCTGTCGCGACACAAATTCTGCACCTCCCATTCTTCATTGATTGTAAAGCTTTAAAACGTTCAGATTGACTTAAAGCACCTGACAAGCAAACAACATCAAAACCTCTATTTAATAGCCTTGAATGAATATGAGTAACTGACGATCTTGTTGAACAAAACACTAGAATATTTTTATCATCATAATATCTCAATAAATTAAATATTGCGTTCTCATTATCTCTTCTATTTAAAAAATAACTCTCATAAGCAATATCTGCGTGAGGTTTATTTTTATTAGAGATTTCGATCCTTACGGGGTTATTTTGATATTTATTGGCTAATGCAATTATTTTTTTCGGTAAAGTTGCTGAAAATAATAAAGTTCTTGTATTTTCAGGAGATGAGCTAACTATTTTGTCCAAATCATCTTTGAAACCTAAGTCTAACATCTCGTCAGCTTCATCCAAAACTAATACAGATAAATTGGATAGATTTAGATATTTTTTCCTTAAGTGGTCATTTATTCTTCCGGGTGTTCCAATTAATAGATCAAACTTTTTAGTAATTTTCATTCTTTCTTTTTTTATATCCATACCTCCAATAGAGGTTACGGTTACTAAATCAGTATTCCCGTATAACCATTTTATTTCTTCAAAAACTTGAAGTGCAAGTTCCCTAGTTGGAGTAACAATTAGTCCAGTTGGTTTAGACTTACTTCTTTTTTTATCGACTAAAATATTTTCAAATATAGATAAACTATAAGCAAGAGTTTTACCGGAACCTGTTTGAGAACTTACAAATAGGTCACGGCCTGAGTTTTTTTCATTAATTACAAGATCTTGAACTTCTGTGAGCTTTGAGAATCCTTTATTAAGAATAGCAGTTTTTAAATTTTGATTGATGGACTTGTTATGAAACATCACGCTTGATAACAGGTTTTCTAATAATATAATACCATTAATATATTTTTCTTAAATCGCCTGAACGCTGATCTTCATTTAGATAGAAACTTTTAAAATTAATTGCAATATTTGAAGAGTATGATCTTTTTAATTGTATTAAGTTGACCTTTACTTTGAGATTATGGGATATACTATTATTAGTAATTAATGGAGATCAGTATATCAACAATTGTAAAAAGTATTTCGATTAATTGGCAATGCAAGCATACATGGAGCAGGTCATCATATAATACTTTTTGGTGCCTTTTAGGCTGCTCCATTGGAGATTTTGGCACTATAGCTTTTTTTCAATTCTCAGGAATTGCTTGGCCTGTTATTTCAATTATGATTTTAGCAATCATTAATGGAATTATAACATCTGTTATTCTTGAAACTATTATTTTAAGTCGTCAAATGAAATTAACAATAGCATTTAAAACTGCAATAGGGATGTCCCTTATTTCTATGATATCTATGGAGGTTGCTATGAATGTTACGGATGTTATTTTAACTGGGGGAGCAATTTTAAAATGGTGGGTAATTCCAATAATGCTTTTTATTGGATTTATTACCCCTCTACCTTATAACTATTGGCGTTTGAAGTTATATAATGAAGCATGTCACTAAGAGGATTTTTGTCTCTTCTTTCTTTTCATTAGTTTGTTTGCAAGATTAAACCCTATCCCTGGCCTGCTCCAAGGGCATACAGCTATACAAATACCGCAACCTTGATGTTCATTAAAAAATGGCAAACATTTATCAAAATCAACATACCATTTCTTTATTCCTCTAACAGTTTTTTTCTCATCGAATATCGCCTCAGGAGGACACTCATTTTCACATATTTTACAATTTAAACAAAATTCATCAACTTCATGTGATTGTTTTTTTGTATATGGTAAGGGACAATCAGTTAAAATAGCTGAAAGTCTGAAACTTGATCCAAATTCAGGGTTGATGATTGAGCCATGTTTTCCCAATTCACCAAACCCTGCCTCAATAGCAGGGGGGATCATTGTTATTTTTCCTGACATTGGTCCTGTTAGAGGTTCTGCTTCCCAGCCGTTTTTTCTTAGCCAATTTGCAAAATATTTTGCACCATATGCGGCCCGTTTATACTGCCGCATTACTTCAAGGCCCCCTTCAGGTTTAGGGCTTTTTTTAATATTTTCATAGTTATGTTGAAAGCCTAAAATCACGATGTTTTTATAAGAAATTTTGATTCCTTTGAAAGACCAAATAGGATTAAACTTAGTGACACCAACCTTATCAAAGAATTTATTTTCTATTGATTTAGAAAAGAAATTATTAATTTTATTGATTGTAAAATTTGTTTTTGTTTTTTTTGTCTTGGCAAGTGGTTCTTGTAATATTTCTGTTCTTTCTTTTCGAATTGTATCATACTCTTTTAAACCCGGATCAACGGTGTAAAACCATTTTTGCAAGTCACCATGGTGTATATCATTGGGGTCGTTCCCCCAATAAACATAATCAGGATTTCTTATTTTTCTCTCTCCCAGGCCGTTTATTGTATTCCCAGAAATTTTAGGGAAAAGAGCCATTTGATCTGGATTTGGTTTGTAATTATTATAAAAATTCTTTTTCATAAATATCGCTTGTTGCAAAAATAACTGAAATTTTAAGCTTTATTTCATTTGGTGGCATAATTAAATAATCTGATTTAATTAAGTACTTTTTTTAAACCTTAATTTAAATTCTACAATGAAGACCTTTGAAACACTATTTATTTATTTATGTAAAACATTACAAATTATTTTTTTTAATAAAATAGATCCCAATTCCAAATAGTGTTTTATTATTGCAAATCAATTCTTGTAGCTTAGTATCTTAATAAAAATATATTTTGGTGTAAGATTAAAATGTCTATATACGAACATGATTTAGATAAAAATTCTTCAAATTATCAACCATTGAGCCCAATCTCTTTTTTATCAAGAACCAGGCGAGTATTTCCAAACCTTGAAGCTATATTATACGGCAAAATTAAACGCTCATATGAAGAAGCTTCAAATAGATGTGACTTATTATCAAGCGCCTTGACATCCAAGGGGATTTCTAAAAATGACACAGTGTCAGTTATGTTGCCAAATATTCCAGAAATGTGGGAATGCCATTTCGGGGTTCCAATGTCAGGAGCTGTCCTGAATAGTATAAACACCAGATTAGATGCAAATACAGTAGGATTTATTTTGAAACATAGTGAAGCAAAGCTATTTATATTTGACAGTGAATACTCAAAATGCGTTGGTGAAGCGTTAAAGTGTTTAGATAAGGTGCCAACTTTGATTGAAGTAGTTGATGAAGTTGCAGGAAACAATAAATCTAGCTTACAAAATAGTGTAGATATTATAAATTATGAAGAGTTTTTATCTAAATCTGAAGCTTCAAATATTCTCTCTAAACATCCTGTAGATGAATGGGATGCAATATCATTAAATTATACGTCAGGAACAACTGGAAACCCTAAAGGAGTGGTTTGCCATCATAGAGGAGCTTATTTAAATGCCATAGGAAATATTTTAACATGGGACCTAAATATGCACCCGAGGTATTTATGGACATTGCCAATGTTTCATTGTAATGGTTGGTGTTTCCCATGGACAATTACAGAAAGGGCAGGAACACATGTGTGTTTGAGGCACCCATCCGGCCCATCAATTGTTGAGGCTGTTAATAGTAATAAAATTACGCATCTCTGTGGTGCTCCTATAATTATGCAAATGGTTGCACAAAATATTAAAGATTTAGATCAAGGCATAGTAGAAAATTTAAAGATGATGACTGCTGGCGCCCCGCCCCCAGAGGCTGTTTTAGCTGTTATGGCTGAATGTGGAATTGATATAATACACACATATGGATTAACAGAGGTCTATGGACCTGCTGTGGTTTGTGCATGGAAACCAGAATGGAATCAACTCAAACAAACCGATCAATCAAAAATAAAATCAAGACAAGGAGTGACATACTCAGTTCAAGAAGATTTGATGGTTGTTAATCCAGAAAATATGAAAAAAGTAAAGCAAGATGGCCTTGAAATGGGAGAAGTTTTAATTCGTGGAAACATTACAATGAAGGGATATTTAAAAAACCCCAATGCAACAAATGAGGCTTTTAAAAACGGTTGGTTCCATACTGGTGATTTGGGAGTATGGCACGAAGATGGATATATTGAACTAAAGGATAGGTCAAAAGATATAATTATTTCAGGGGGTGAAAATATATCTTCAATTGAAATAGAGGGTGCCCTCTATAAACATCCTTCTGTTGCAGCCGTTGCTGTGGTAGCAAAAAACGATAAAAAATGGGGCGAAACTCCATGTGCGTTTATTGAGCTAGTCGATGGGTTCAATCCATCAGAAAAAGATTTGGTTCAACATTGTCGTGGTTTGTTGGCGGGTTTCAAGGTTCCAAAGAATTATGTTTTTGGAGAGTTGCCTAAAACAAGCACTGGAAAAATTCAAAAGTTTCTTTTAAGAGAAAAAACTGAGGAAATTTAAGAAAATCAAATTTTTATGCGGAATTAAATTTTCTAGCTTAAAGCAATGGTTAGTAATTTGAAAAAAGACTTAAGAACTATACTCTTTGGAAAACCAGTATTAGAAGTTAAGCATGAAGATACTGGTATTATCAAAATTAAAAACATAGAACAACCAGATGAATGGCCTTCAAATATAATTTTAAAATTACTTTTTTGGGCTAATAAAAAGCCAAATAATGTATACTTGGCGCAAAGAGATGAACACAATGATTGGGAGAAATTAACCTATAAAGAAACTTTAAAAAAAGTTGAAAGTTTATCTTTCTTTTTATTGAAACAGGGACTTTCTGAAAATAGACCCTTAGTAATTCTGTCAGGAAATGATTTCAACCATGCTTTATTAGCATTAGCATGTTTATACTCAAAAATACCATTCGCCCCTATATCAACTGCGTATTCATTATATTCAGATGATTTTGAAAGATTAGAAACAGTTTTAAACATCTTGAATCCTGGCTTTGCTTTTGCCAGTGATGGAAAGATTTTTAATAGTGCCTTAAATAAATTAAAATTACCAAAAGATAAAATTATCGTTGGGAAAAATCCTTCAAATGGAAACTTGTTAATTGATAGAATAATAAAATCATACTATCAAAAACATTTTCCTCCAGTAGAAACAAGTCCTGAAAGTATAGCCAAGTTTTTATTCACTAGCGGATCAACGGGCACACCAAAGGCTGTAATACAGACACATGAAATGTTAAGCAGTAATATGGCGATGGCCACTAAGGCATATCAATTTTTAAATAAAGAGCCTCCAGTAATTGTTGACTGGATGCCTTGGGCGCATGTAGCTGGTGGAAATAAAGCATTCAATCTAGTTCTATATACAGGTGGTACATTTTATATTGATAGAGGGGCCCCCACTATTAAGGAGTTTAAAACTTCAATTAATAATCTCTGTGAAATCAGCCCCACTTGGTATTTCAACGTTCCAAAAGGTTACGAATTTTTAATTAAAGGCTTAGATGGAAATAAAAAACTTGCTCATACATTTTTTAAAAATATAAAATTATTAGTCTATTCTGGTGCATCAATGCCAAAGCATGTTTTTAAAAAACTTGATGAGTTGTCTATTAAATATATTGGAAAAAAAATTTATATTTCTGCTGCTTATGGTGCTAGTGAAACGGCTCCAATGGCTACCATGCCAAATCATAAATGCAATTCAATTGGAAACATAGGCATACCCCAATTTGGCACAGAAATGAAATTAGTGCCGTTTGGTGATAAATTTGAAGCTAGATTTAAGGGCCCCAATGTTACGCCTGGGTATTGGAAAGATAAAAACACAACAAAATCTTCCTTTGATGAAGAAGGGTTTTTTATAATAGGAGATGCTCTTAAATTTTCAAAAAACAAAAATCCAACTTTTGGATTTTATTTTGATGGAAGGGTTGCTGAAAATTTCAAACTCAATACCGGTTCTTGGGTTTCAGTTGGAAATATAAGAAGTAAGCTTCTTGATGCTTTAGGTGGAATTGCATCAGATGCAGTTATTATTGGTGAAGACCAAGAGTTTTTATGTGCAATTCTGATCCCAAACTTTTCTTACTGCGCAAAATTAATTGGTATTAATTTAAAACAATCTAGCCATACAAAGATTATAGAGAACTCTATAATTAAAGAAAAAACTTTGAAAATTCTTAAAGATTATAAAACAAATACAATGAGTAAATCACAATTTATCAAGAGAGCAGTTTTTTTTAATGGTAAACTTTCTAAATCAACAGGTGAAATCACTGACAAAGGTTCTATAAATCAAATGGCATTTATTTTAAATCGGAGAGTTTTGGTTAATAAATTATATTTTAGTAAATCTAAGAAAATTATGGAAATTTAAATTATTGAATTATTAGCAAAAATTTAATTTCTGAATGACCTGTGGCAAGAAGTACAGCTGGCAGATGTTTTTTTTAAAGCGATTTTTACCCCATCAAAATTATTATTTAATGCAGAGTTAATAATTTGAAGCGAGTAATATTCTGTCTCCTTTGCTTTTTTAGTAAAATCATCAAAATTCATCCAAATGTCTGATGATGCATCTGAATCGTTTGTCATTGTCGCTTGAGTACCTTCAGGGAAAAAAGATGGAATAAGTATAGACCAGTCATTTATAAATTGAGCCTCATTAATGATTTCCTGATAATTTTTTGTTATTAACAATTTGCTAATTTTAGTTAAAGATTTTTCACTTTTTTTAAAAAATGTGATTCTTTCTTGGATTAAACTTTCTTTAGAAAAACAGGGAATGTTGAAAAATATTAAGAATATAACCAGTATAATTTTCATAATAAAGTTATTCTAACTCAATCCAATCTTTTCTTGGAACCAGAACACATTTTTTTGAAGAATTATATGGCCAGCACCATATAGATAAAAAGGGAATTTCATTTACTTTCATGGCATGCACCATATTGGGCTCATTGTAAATAACACTACCAGCATTTTTTTCTTCCCAAATTCTATTGCTAAAGCGCCAATGAGTTCCATTTGTCAAATTTAGATATAATTCAGGCGCTTCATGTTTGTGGTCTTTGTAAAAGATATTTGGTTCTAAAAGAAACAAACCTAATCTAAATTCATTAGATTTGAAACTACCATTTATTGGGCCAATTAATTCTGAGTTCATATTTCCTTTTAAATAATGTTTGCCAATACCAGAATTTTTTTCATAAAACGAACCATTATCAATATTCCACTTCATCTCATTTGATGCTAAAAAAATGGATTTTCTTAATGGAATAAGTGGTTTGGAGTTAATAGATTTTAATGCTTTTTGAAGGGAATTTCTTTTTGGTGGTGTGTTCGGAATTTGATGATTATAATTTTTCTTTTCTAAAGAAATATTTTTTAATGTGTTTAGTATTTCTCGTTGAGCTTTATTTTTTAGTTTTTTGTCCAAGAAACTTGTTATTTCAATTATAAGCTTTTTTGTTTGTTCCATTTTTATACTCGGAAAGCAGTGCTTCTTTATTGCTTAAATGATAAAGATATATTTTTTAACCCTCGAAAAGATTTAAACTATATTAGCCTAAATTTACATGAAATGGATTTAAATCTCTTGTCCACAATCCAGCTCATTTTATTAACCTATAGTTATTGAACCTTAAAAACATCTTTTTTATATTTTTATATAATGATACCATTGCAATATGAGAAAGTTATTAATTTTCGTTTTTTTATTACTAACCTCCTGCAAAATTAATTTTGTAGCAGATTTATACACTTCAGATTTAATTGATTTAGCAAACTCGGGAAACCCTGAAATTATTCGTTTGCCTATGGAGATTGAATTTCAAGTTGCTGATTGTGAAGACTTAAGTGATGAAAAAAGAATAATGTCCACTTATTTTTCTGACTTTGATTTTCTTGGATGTGATTTAAATTCTGAGGATTTTATGAGTTATGCAAGAGCAAAAGTTACTGTTCCTGTAACGAACGGAAGTGATGTTATCAATGATTTGATCGGGTTTCGCTCCTATGTTTCTGATGATTCATCATTGGTTTATGTTGACGCCATCATAAATAATAATCTTTTTGATGAATTAAAAAAATATGTTTACGATCAAACGTTTCAAGATTTAAAACTTTCCGAAAGTAAATTAATTATTAATCTAAACAATGACCTAAGAAATGTTACTATTTGGGTTATGCCTAGCTTTGTTGATAACAAGCCAATTGCAATGGAAGAGAAATTTGATTTGCAAAAAAGACAAAAACTTATCATTGAGACTTCCAACGTTGCAAATGCACATTTAGAGAAATCTTCTTGGACACCAATTCTTTCAATAGTTAATAAATTCAACAGTTAATCATTGCCTAGTTCATTTAGGCTATAATTCTAAATAAACATTTCAGGCAGGCTTGAATAAGCAATAATAAACAAGAAGGATTGAGTTAAAAATGGTTGCATTTGCCTTGGCAGTTTTTTTTATGATAGCTACTCCTGGACCTGCTGTTTTAGCCTTAGCAGGAGTTGGTGCAGCTTTTTCATTTAAAAATGGTTTAAGGTTTTTAGTTGGGCTAACGATAGGCTATCTCTTAGTATGGGTTTTAGTTATTACTGGTTTGGCGTCGTTAGTATTTTCAGTTTCATATATGCGTGCGATATTTTTAATTATTTCATCTGGATATTTAATATATTTATCCTTTAAAATAATGATGAAAGGCTCAAAAATCGCCTTCATCCGTCCAGAAAATTTACCCAATTTCTTTGATGGGATTATTCTTCAATTGGTCAACCCAAAAGCCTATGCATTTCATTCAATTCTTTTTTCTGGTTTTGTTATATATCCAAATGATATCATTCTAGAAACCATCTGGAAGTTTATTGTAATGAACGCTATCTGGATACCGTTACATTTAGTTTGGTTGTTTATCGGGGCATCCATCAAAAAGATTAATCTAGATCCTTATATTCAAAGGAAAATAAATTTAGTAATGGGCGTATCATTATTCCTAGTTTCAATACTAAGTTTTTTATCAATTAACAAAATCTGAGGTGCACTTTAATTAACTTTAATAGAGAATAGCCAGGTTAATAATTGTAACATTTATTTCCACTCTAATTTAGGTGGCCTTTCCAACATCCTTTTAACTTCAACGGTTAAATCCAAATTACCTTGACTTGTTTTTGCAACTAATTCTGTTATTGGCATTTCAATCTTCAATTTATTTGCGTTAAACATAGCCATTTTTGCTGCATTTATCCCCTCTACCAATATCTCTTTAGTGCTTTGATTTTTTGCCAATGAATAACCCCATGAAAAGTTTCTTGATGTCGAACTTAAACAACTTAAAGCCATGTCTCCTGCACCGGCTAATCCAAAAACTGTTTCTATTTTCCCGCCTAAACCAACTACTAACCTTGAAGTTTCTGCGAGACCACGTGTAAGTATTGCAGCACGTGCATTTTCTCCCAACTCAAGGCCAAATACTATTCCAGAAGCGATTGCTATAACATTTTTCATTGCTCCAGAAACTGATGTGCCAATATCATCTGAACTGCCATAAATTCTTAGTTTGTTTGTATGAAGAATTTCTCTAGAAAGTTCTATTAAATGCTTTGTACCTGCTACAACTAAAGCTGTTGGTTTTTCTTCGATAACTTCGCTCGCGAAACTAGGACCACTTAAGACGCCTATAGATCTTTTGCTAAGTTTTGATTTGAGGGCAACAGGCAACACTTGGCCATCATCTGAAAATCCTTTACTTGCTATTAAAATTGCAGTTTTGTTAGGAGAATATTTACTTATATCATCACAAAAACTTAAAGTTCGTTTAACTTCTGTTGCAATGATTACTAAGGAAGCGTCATGAAGAATCTCTTTTGAAACTGTTCCAGCTATAATTTTGGATCCCAAACAATTTTTTGCAATTATTTTAGAGTTTCCCCTATTTATTTCTTTTGATCTAGGTGCACTGGATGTTAAAATGAATGACTTTCCAATTTTTTTTGCTATTGCTGAAGCAAGGGCACCCCCCCAAGAACCTCCACCAATAACTACTACTTTTTTCATAATAATTATCTTAACATCTTATCCATGAAATATAAATATAACTTCAATAATCTTTTGGTAATATGATGTTTTTAATATGGTATCTAGATTTTAATATTAATGAAAAATTAATATATGTATAAACTATATAAATATGGCTTTGTTCATGGTGGTTTTTTTCAGAAGGGGATTTTAGTTTCTGCAAGAACATCTTTACACGCGTTATGGCCTTCAGGATGAGAGTCTTTTAAAAATATATTAAACTTATCACTTGTTACGTGACACAACAAAAAAAGCCCTGCTTCTTCTAAGAACTTCATAACGTCATGGTGGATATCTTTACCTTTTGGGTTTTTAACTAAATCAAAAATCTTATTAATACCATAATAATTATCTTTTGGAGTTACCCCCTCGAGAAAACTTGTCATTTTTATGTTTCTCTTTCTAAGTTCGTCTGTTAGTTGGAGCCAATTAGTTTTTGATAGATTTTTGACATCGTACATTAAGGCATTTCTAATAGGAAACATAATTGCCATAACTTTATGAAAAGATTGCTCATCATTTGACATGTCTTTCTTTGACATTTTAATTAAAGTATCTCCGTCGAATGCTGGTTTTCCACTAGCTTTTAGAATTTCTCCAGATTTATTCGTTGCAACTGCTTCATCAAGGTTAAAGGAAAATTCACCATTGAGGTTAAATATTTTAGTAGTTCCAGGTTTAAGTGTTAACGGATGGGGTTCACCAGTAAAAATACAAAAACCATCCGGATCAATTTTACATGCATATTTGTCATTTGGTTTTCCAATACCATTAACACAGCTAGCATTTATAAAAAGAAAAGTAAGAAATGGAATTAGAAGTATTTTTTTCATTCTTTCAGTTTAAACAAAAATTATTTGTAAGGTAAAGTTATGTTTGAGGATCATATAGAGTTATTCTTTAAATAGTTTCGAGAAAAAGGAATAATGTATAACAAGCTGATATTTGTTTAAAAGGTAATTTTTTTGAATTAATTTAAAGCAGTGATAAAATTTTATCATCTCCAGGCGCAAATTTGTATTTATAAAATTCATTTTTTTTAACCCAAGCGGATTGATTGTGCTCCAAAAGTTCAATCATGTCATTTCCCATAGAACAAAGGTAATAATGTATTATGACATTAATGCTATGGTCATTGAATTTCTCCTCGGCGAATTTGTTCAAAATATTAATTTTAATATTTAACTCTTCTTTTATTTCACGCCCTAAAGCTTCTTCAAAAGACTCTCCTGTCTCAACCTTGCCTCCAGGAAACTCCCATTTTAATCCCATGTATTTGTTTTTATTTCTTTGGGCTATAAAGTAATAATCTTCTTTTTTAATTATAGCTGCGACCACATTATTCAGCTTCATTTTTAATTATATCACTCCAAATTATAGAATTGAATTATTTATCAAAAAGTTTTTTTTCCTTTTTTAGTCCAAAGAATTGGAAAAAAAGATTCATCTAATTTTAAAGAATTAATTTTTTTGTATTTTTTATATATTTTTCCTGTTCCCCCAGTATTCGTTGGATGAAATTTGGCATTTGAAGGTATACAATGAGATACAATAGCTCTTCTATGGCGCTTTGTTTTATTATATCCTGATCCGTGCCATGTTAGACCATGATGAAAAGCCACTCCACCTGACGGCACCTCAACATGCTTTATAGTAACTTCTTTATTATAATGCATTGAAAATTCATTTAATGTTTTTTTGTAATCTTTTGGTGAGTGAAAATCACCATTTGGAGGGACTAACCCCCATTTATGTGAATTAACTACATATTCTAAGGTACCATTATTCTTGGATGTATTATCCAATGCAATCCAGCAAGTTGCCATTGTTTGGGGCACAATCCAATCATCATATGCTGCATCCTGATGATACCCTAATGTTTTTGCTCCTGGTGGCTTCCATAAAATATTATCTTGTAAAATTCTGCTGCCAGGCCATCCCATCAAATTTGCTAAAATTCGTCCAATTAATTCATGGCATACTAAATCACGAATTAAATCATCACTTTTCCATGCGTTACAAATTTGTCTAGTTAAATACTTGTTATCTTTTCCATATAACCAATTCTGCTCATCTGGAGCTATGCCATTTGGAAACTCACCTCTAAATAAAGGATCAAATTTTGAAAGAAATAAAGATATATACTTTTCTTGTAAAAATCTTTCTTTTATTAGAAATCCATTTTTATTAAAAGATTTAATATCTTCATTTGTAATGGTGCAATTTATCATAAATAATAATAAAAATCATTTACCCTTATTTAAAAAAAAATGAATATTTAGAGTTAAATATGTTTTTAATAAATAGGCATCTAGCCAGCATGCTTCCAAGGACCAAAGTCCTTCCCTGACTCAATAATTTCGTACAATACACACGGTTCATTGCCAACGACCCAACCGTCATGCCCTGGAGCAAAATAATAAGCATCACCAGGTTCAACCTGTAGTTCTGTACCATCGTCATGTACGCACATTAATTTTCCTGAAATCACAACTCCAACATGCCCAGCCTGACAGCTATCTCCACCTACAGTTGGTTTAATACATTCTGACCATTTCCATCCAGGTTCAAGAATAAGTTTTGACGCATTTATATTACCTAATTTAACAACTTCAACTTTTGCTTTTGGAGGTGTTTTTACTTCATCAGCATCAGCAAAATTTTTAGCATATAACTTTTTCATTGGTTCATCCTTTTAATGTTATTTATATAACCATGTAAATATTTTAGCATTTCGAGAGATGATATCAAATTAAAACTTGAAATTTAGAGAGATGAAAAGTTAGACATGGTTAAAGATATAAAATGAGAAATCGAACGCTCTAAAGAAAGTGGCATTTTAAAATTCTTAATGCTTAATTAGCTGTCCTTTAAAATTTTTAATAGAGTATCTTTTGGTAATTAAAACCTTAAAGTTAAAGATTTTTAAGCTATAGATTAAGAGTTATCTATTAATAAATTATTTGGTAGTTTTTTCATAAAATTGATTCATAACAACTTGGCTTTCAGGTAAAGTAGAACCTCCATCAACAACGATAGTTTGTCCAGTTATGTATGAAGCTTCATTGGAAGCTAAAAAGAGCATTGGATATGCGATGTCATCAGGAATACCAAATTTCCCTTTTGGAATGCATTCAGCCATTTCTTGCAGTTCTTTTTGGTTGGCTAATTCAGACATTGCAGATGTCAAAATATAACCAGGCTCTACACCATTTACAGTAATATTTTCTCGAGCATATTCCAAAGCAGCTGTTCGAATAAATGCATTCATCCCACCTTTTGACATAGCATAATGAGAAGTGCCTGGCATAGCTACCTTTGGCCCTGTAACCGATGATGTAAAAAGTATTCTTCCCATACCTTGGGTACGAAAATAAGGGATGCAAAATTTTGTCAACCAAACACCAGCCTTCATGTTGACAGAAAGTGTCCGGTCTAAAATTTCATCAGAAAGCTCATCAATATTCTTCTGACCGAAAACAGCAGCGTTATGAATGCCTATATCTATACGCCCATAAATTTCATTAGTTTTATGTACCATGCTTTTTACATATTTTTCTATTCCAACATCGCATTGAAGAAATGTAGCCTCACCACCTTGTTCCTTTATGTCTCTTACAGTTGCCTCACCATTTTCTTCACTCCTTGTTGCTATAACAACTAGAGCGCCATTCTTAGAAAAAACTTTAGCGATACCTTCACCGATACCTTGCCCAGAACCAGTTACAATGGCGACTTTACCAGATAAATCCACAAACATTCTATCTTCCTCCAAATAGTAAAGTAGTGGCGCGCCCGAGAAGATTCGAACTCCTGACCCCTAGATTCGTAGTCTAGTGCTCTATCCAGCTGAGCTACGGGCGCTTTGATTTTATTACTTAACTCTATTTAAAAATACTTGCAATGTGAATAAAATAATTAAGCACAAAGAAATATTTTGCTTCACAAAATAACTTTGATTAGGTATTTCATCTAATAAAGTTTGGAGAAATGAAATGAGCACTTATGAAAAAAACTTTCCAGTTACTTGGGAAGAACTCCATAGGAATGCAAAAGCTCTTGCTTGGAGATTAAATTCACACGGCCCCTTTAAAGGAGTTATTGCAATTACTAGAGGAGGAATGGTTCCAGCAGCAGTTGTAGCAAGAGAGTTGGAAATAAGAATAATTGATACTATATGTATTGCCTCTTACCAAGCAGACAAGCAAGAGAAAGGAGACAAGCAAGAGAAACTTAATATAATGAAAGAAGTCAACCTTGATAACAAAGGGGAGGGGTGGCTAATTATTGATGATTTAGTTGATACAGGCGATACAGCACGTGCCGTCAGGAAAATGCTTCCAAATGCCCATTTTGCCACTGTTTATGCTAAACCTGCTGGGAGGCCAATGGTAGATACTTATATCACTGAAGTCAGTCAAGATACTTGGATTTTATTTCCTTGGGATATGGAGCCACAACCTATAAAACCAATCGCAACGAATTAAAAATAAATTTTATAAAGTTTTTTTATAATAATAGGACTTAAGCTAAGAATTGCTAAAAGTATTAGAGGTAGAAAATATTGGTTTAGGATAATGCTTAAATTTGGTGTTTCCGATAATAAAAACAATTTTCCAAATGTAATTCCTGTCCATACATAAATAATTGTTCCAGGTGAAATGCCTATAATTGTAGCAAGAATATATGGCACAGTTCGCATTTTCATAATGCCGGATAAAATATTTATAATAAAAAAGGGTGCAAAAGGAACTAGTCTCAAAAACAACAGATAATAAAAAGCATTTTTATTAAAGCCTATTTTTAAACTTTCAAATTTACCAATTATTCTTCTTGAAAAAAAATCAGATAGAATTCCTTTGGACAAGAGGAAAATTATCGTTGCACCTATAGTAGCGCATATAATAACTAACGGCATTGCCAACCAGTTAAAAACGGCCCCTCCGATTAATGTTAGGTAACTTGCTATTGGAATAGAAAAAGCAACACAAAAAATATAGATCAAAGCATAAATAAAAATGGCTTTAAGCAAGTTTTCATTAGCTTTATAAACTATAAAGGCATAACTATTTGAAATAAAAGTTGAATTATTAAAATTCAATTGAGCCAATATAAGCCATATAATTATAATTATAATTAAAATTATTGGAATGATATTTTTAATATTAGGATCCCTTTTAAAATAAATTGTGAAATAATTATTAATCACAGTGTTAGCTTGACTTCTTTTGAACTTCAGCGTATCAACTCATTTTATTTTACAGATATTATATATCAATAAATTCTGAAAGATTAAAGTAAATGAAACGTACATTTCAACCTAGTAACATTGTTAGAAAACGTCGCCATGGCTTTCGTTCACGCATGTCAACAGTTGGTGGCCGAAATGTAATCGCTTCAAGAAGATCTAAAGGGCGTAAAAAACTATCTGCTTAAAAAATTAGGTATATATAATGTTCTAGTTAAAGGAACATTAAACAAATGATCAACAAGATTAAATCTAGAAAAGATTTTATAAAAATACAAAAAAATGGCTCCAAAGTAATTTCAGCAGGGCTAGTTCTTCAGTACTTAAATAATATAAATCAAGAAAATCCTTCGAGGTTTGGATTTACTGCTAGTAAAAAAGTTGGCGGAGCTGTTCAGAGAAATAAAGCTAAAAGAAGAATGCGTTCTTTGGTTTTTGATGTAATTAACAAATTTGAAAAAAAAGGGTGGGATTATGTTCTTATTGCTAGAAAAGAAACAGTTCATAAGAAGTATCAAAATTTAAAGAATGATTTAATCTGGGCAATTAAAAACTTAAAATCAAAAATATAAAGCATATAAAAGTGCATATCCATCAATATTTAAACTCTGAAAAACCCGTTGCTATAGCCCACAGAGGAGGGTCGTATCTTGGCTCAGAAAATACCATGGAAGCTTTTGAGAATGCAATTAATATGGGATTTAAGTTTTTGGAAACAGACATTCAGATAACAAGAGACAAAAAATTAATTGCCTTTCATGATGAAACTCTAAATAGAGTAACTGATTGCAAAGGATATATTATAAATAAAACTTGGGACGAACTTAAAAATATTAAAGTCGCTGGGAAATATAATATACCTTTACTTTCAGATATATTTTACAGTTGGCCTGAGATTAATTTAAATATTGACCCTAAAAACAATTCATCAATAAGCACTTTAATTGAATTTTTAAAGGAAAATAATGTTTTTGATAGGATTTGTATTGGTTCTTTTTCAGGTAAAAGACTTGATAACTTGAGAACAATTTTTGGATCTGCATTATGCACCTCAGCAGGTCCTCTAGAAGTATTAAAGTTAAAGCTATCAAGTTTAAATCTGAGAAACTTCGACATTGATGCAAACTGTGTTCAGGTTCCAATAAAATATTTTGGAATTAAAATTATTGATAGAAACTTTATAGATTATTGTCATGAATTAGATTTGAAAGTTCATGTTTGGACAATTAATGAAATTCAAGAAATGGAAAAATTACTTGATCTTGGAGTAGATGGAATAATGTCAGATAACTTAGAAGGATTAAAAACTGTTTTGACCAAAAGAAATCTTTGGTGATTAAGAAAAAAAGAAATTATAAATGAAATTAGATGATATTATTGAAAAAATTTGTTAATCCATCTTTTATGTTTGCATATATTGATCTTTTTAGTTACCAAACTTTAAAATTATAAATGTCTATAACAAATTTAAAAAAGTTTTGTTGGGAGCGCTTCTAAATGAACCAAGATAATAGAAACCTTGTTTTAGCAATAGTATGCTCAGCACTTTTAGTAATAGGCTATCAAATATTTTTTGAGTTGCCCAAACAAAAAGCACTAGAAGAACAAGCTTTAAGGGATCAGAAAGATTTAAATTTGTCTGCTCCAGAGAAGACAAATGAAGAAAAGCAAAATGTTGAAACGTCAATAAAAGACAGTGAAATTATTAATGCTCCAAGAATTTCAATTGAAACTCCCTCAATTTCAGGTTCTATTACTCTGGCAGGAGCTCGAATTGATGATATAGTATTAATAAATTACACTAAAGCTCTTGATAAAGAATCAGAGAAAATAAAACTATTTGAAAAAATTAATAGTGAGAAACCATATTTTGCAGAGTTTGGTTGGCTTGGATCTGGCGAAATGGACTTGCCAAATTCTTCAAGTATATGGACTACTAAAAGTTCTATTTTGGAACCTGGAAGGCCGGTTACTTTATCATATAAATCTAAGGATGAACTTGAATTTAAAAGAGTTTATGAAATTAATGAAGATTATTTAATAACTGTAACTGATCAGGTTGTTAATAACAGTGAGAATGAAGTAAATTTATACCCATACGGATTGGTCAGAAGAACTGGTTTGCCGAAGGTTGACGGTTTATTTATTCTTCATGAGGGCCCTATAGCTGTAGTAGATGAAAAACTTAAAGAAGTTGATTACGAAGATATAGTAGAAGATGGTCCTGAAATAATTTCTCCTGAGATGAATGGAGGATGGATAGGAATTACGGATAAATATTGGTTGGCAGCTTTAATCCCTGATCAAAAAAATAAATCTGAATTTGCATTTAAATACTCAAAAAAATCATCGGGCCAATGGCAAGCTGATTGGAGAGGGTCTTCAAAAGTTATTAGCCCTGGAAAAGAAATTAAAACAACTTCTTACCTTTATGCGGGGGCTAAAAAACTTGCACTATTAGATAAAGTTGAAAAAGATTTGGGCGTGTACAGATTTGATCTTGCAATTGACTTTGGCTGGTTTTACTTTTTAACCAAGCCGTTTTTCTACACACTTAATTGGCTTAGTATGTACCTTGGAAATTTTGGATTAGCGATTATTGGCCTAACTATTATTATTAAGTTGCTATTTTTCCCTCTGGCAAATGGATCGTATAGATCTATGGCCAAAATGAGGACATTGCAACCTAAGTTAACTGAATTACGAGAAAGGTACAAAGGAGATCAGCAGGCTTTAAATAAAGCTATGATGGAAATGTATAAGGCAGAGAAAGTTAATCCAGCGGCTGGATGTTTGCCCATTTTTATCCAAATACCAGTATTTTTTGCACTTTACAAAGTTCTATATGTAACAATTGAAATGAGGCATGCACCTTTTTATGGTTGGATCAATGATCTTTCAGCCAAAGATCCAACATCAATTCTTAACTTGTTTGGTCTTTTACCCTATTCTGCTCAAAACTTACCAATACCTGATTTCTTGCAACTTGGTATTTGGCCAATAGTGATGGGAATAACTATGTGGCTTCAATTTAGATTAAACCCCACCCCACCTGATCCTATACAGGCGAGAATTTTTAGTTGGATGCCTGTAATTTTTACTTTTCTACTGGCAACATTTCCTGCGGGTTTAGTTATTTATTGGACTGTGAATAACTTATTGAGTATAGGTCAGCAATGGCTAATAATGAACCAAATGAACAAGCCAAAATAATTGAAACCAATTATTTAAAAAACCTCGATTTTGATTTTAGTGGTGAGGTAATTAGAAAAGGTAAAATACTTTTTTCTAAACCAGTAAAATTTATTGCAGCTTCTAACAATATGAAATCTTTACCTGAAGAAAATATACCTGAGGTTGCAATTGCGGGAAGGTCAAATGTAGGAAAATCATCTTTGATTAATTCAATTACTGGGAGAAAATTTATAGCTCGGACTTCACAAAATCCAGGAAGAACTCAGCAATTAAATTTTTTTGAGGTAGGTGAAAAAATCTTTAGATTAGTTGACTTCCCAGGATTTGGCTATGCAAAAGCTTCTAAAGCTTCAATTCAAAGTTGGAACAGACTCATCAAGTCATATATAAAATATAGATTCACTTTAAAAAGAGTTTTATTGTTAATAGATTCTAGGAGAGGAATTACTATTTTAGATAAAGATGCAATGAATACTTTTAATAAACTGGCAGTTTCTTATCAAGTTATCTTAACTAAAGTTGATAAAATAAAAGCGAAAGAATTACAGTTTATCATTGAAAAGGTAAAAGATGAATGCAATGTAAACCCTGCAGCGCACCCGTTTGTACATTTAACTTCATCAGTTAAGGGAATTGGTATAGACTTTTTAAGAGCAGACATTGCAAGATTAATATAAATATTTTTAAATTAAAAATAATATTAACCGGTTAGAGAAAAAGATGACAAATGAAAATAAAAATAACTTGTGGTTAAGTAAAGTTGAATTTTTGTCTGAAGTTCTTCCATATATGCATCAATACAATGGGTCATCTTTGGTGATTAAATATGGCGGTCATGCGATGACCGATAAAGATATGCAGATATCCTTTGCAAGTGATATAGCATTACTGCAGCAAGTGGGTACGAAACCTGTAGTGGTTCACGGTGGAGGGCCACAGATAGAGCAAATGTTAAAAAAGCTGAATATTAAGACAGGTTTTGTTGATGGATTGAGGGTAACTGATAAAAACACAGTCAAAATTGTGGAGATGGTTTTATCTGGTGCTATCAATAAATCTATAGTTGCCGCCATTATGTCTGCTGGAGCAAAAGCTGTAGGAATTTCTGGCAAAGATGGAGGCCTTATAAAGGCTGAAAAAATAAAATCCAGAAGGGATCCGGAATCTGCGATTGAAAAAGTTGTTGACTTAGGGTTTGTTGGTAAGCCTTCAAACATTGATAATAAAGTTCTTGATGCTTTAATGCAGGGAGGACTTATTCCAGTTGTAGCCCCACTAGGCTTAGGGGAAGATGGCCAGACCTACAATATAAATGCTGATACAGTAGCCGGAGCTATATCAAGTTCATTGGGAGCTAGGAGAATGCTGATGCTTACAGATGTGCCTGGAGTTCTTGAAAAAGATGGCAGCTTAATAAAAGAGCTAAGCTCTAAGCAAGCAAAGAGATTAATAAAAAAAGGAATTGTGACTTCGGGTATGATTCCTAAAGTAGAAACATGTATTGAGGCTGTTGAAAATGGAACGGATGCAGCGGTTATTCTTGATGGAAGAGCCCCCCATGCAGTCTTGATGGAGTTATTTACTGAGCATGGTGGCGGCACCTTAATTAGAAAATAAAAATAATTAATCAATTTTCAAATATATGGATAAGATATTAATTGATAAGAATTTTTCATCTTGGATTTTTGATTTAGATGACACTCTATACCCGCATGAAGAAAATATTTTTATCCAGGTAAAACAAAAAATTACAGAATTTATTTCAAAAAACTTTAATTTGAACTTGCGAGATGCGGATATAGAGCGAAAGAGACTTTACAACTCATATGGAACTTCTTTACGTGGGTTAATGACAGAAAGAAATGTTAACCCAAGACATTTTTTAGAATTTGTTCATGATATTGATTTAACTGTTGTCAAAGAAAATCCTAAATTAAATCAGGTGTTAAAAAATATAAGAGGCCATAAAATTATTTTTACTAACGGCTCATTCAAGCATGCAGAGAAGGTTTTAGAAAGGCTGGGAATAAAAGGAAATTTTAGTAATATTCATAGTATTGAAACATCTAATTATATTCCAAAACCATCAGTAGAAGCATATTATAGCTTGATCAGGAAAGAGAACATAATATCTAAAAAATCAATTATGTTTGAAGATACGGCTTGGAACCTAAAAACTGCTAAAGACTTAGGAATGACAACAGTCTTAATTAGCCCAAAAAATCATCTTTTAGAAAACAACAAAAGTGATTATATTGATTATAATATAACAGATTTGGTAAAGTTCTTAAAATAATTAGTGTTTTATTAATCAATAGAAACTTAAAACTTGGAGAAAAAAATGGATGTATCAAAACTTGAAACCATAATTAATGATGCATGGGAAAATAAAGATAATATTAGTATCACTACCAAGGGGGAGGTTAGAGATTCAGTTGAAAGGGCTTTGAACGGTTTAGATGATGGATCATATAGGGTTGCAGAGCCGATTGGCAATCATGATTGGAAAGTTAATCAATGGTTAAAAAAAGCGGTTTTACTTTCATTTAGATTAAATGATATGGGACTTATCTCTGGAGCCCCAGAAACCCCAGGTTTAGGAAAATCTAATTGGTGGGATAAAATCCCTTCCAAATTTGCAGGATTTACTGAGAAGGATTTTAGAGATGCTGGATTTAGGGCTGTTCCTGGTTGTGTTGTAAGACACTCTGCTTATATAGCAAAAGGGGCAGTTTTGATGCCTTGTTTTGTAAATATTGGAGCAAATGTTGGCTCAACTTCAATGGTCGATACTTGGGCAACAGTTGGGTCGTGTGCACAAATTGGATCGAATGTTCATTTATCTGGTGGAGTTGGAATTGGTGGTGTGCTTGAGCCTCTTCAAGCTGGACCAGTAATAATAGAGGACGATTGTTTTATTGGTGCAAGATCAGAAGTGGTTGAAGGAGTTATAGTTGAAAAAGGTGCGGTTCTATCTATGGGAGTGTTTATAGGTGCGTCAACAAAAATAATAGATAGAAGCACAGGAGAAATACACATGGGAAGAGTGCCCGCATACTCTGTAGTAGTTCCTGGCAGTTTACCTGGAAAAAATTTACCAGATGGGTCTCCAGGACCAAATCTTTATTGTGCAGTGATTGTTAAAAGAGTAGATGCTCAAACAAGAGACAAGACATCTATAAATGAGTTGTTGAGAGATTAATTAGTGCCACTAGATCCGGTAGACTTATTAGTAAGGCTTATTAAATGCAAGTCAGTTACCCCAAATGAAGGTGGTGCACTTTCAATAATTGAAGATGTATTGAGGCCAAATCATTTTAAATGCGAAAGATTAAACTTTGGCAAAGGCAAGGAAAGAGTGGAAAACCTTTTTGCACGTTTTGGTGATAATGGACCGCATATTTGTTTTGCTGGTCATACCGATGTTGTTCCCGAAGGAGATGGTAGCTCATGGTTGTATCCTCCCTTTGGAGGAAATATTCACGAAGGAAAGGTTTTTGGAAGGGGTGCAGTAGATATGAAGGGATCTATTGCTTCGTATATTGGTTCCGTCATTAAATGGCTTAAGGTTAATCGTGGATTTAAGGGAAGTTTAAGCTTTCTTATTACGGGTGATGAGGAAGGACCCGCTGTAAATGGAACGATAAAAGTTCTTAACTGGATGGAGGAAAATAATCAAATACCAGATATGTGCTTAGTAGGAGAACCAACAAATAAATTGCATATCGGAGATACTTTGAAAATAGGCAGGAGAGGAAGTTTAAATGGTAAGTTGACGGTTTTTGGCAAGCAGGGCCACGTTGCTTATCCTCATCTTGCTGTAAGTCCATTCCCCATAATGATCAAAATGTTAGAACCACTTTTAACGGGAGAACTAGATAAAGGAACAAAAGACTTTCCTCCGTCTAATGCATCTATTACAAGTATAGATACAGGAAATAGTGCTTTAAACGTTATTCCATCAAGAGTAGAAGCAAAGTTTAATATTCGATTTAATGATAGCCAGGATGCCAAAAAACTTGAAATGTTCTTAAAGTCTCACTTTGATAAGATAGATAAAAATTATAAAGTTGAATTTTGTAGTAACGCGGAACCATTTTTGACTCAACCTGGTAAACTTATAACTTTTGTCAAAAATGCTATAAAAAATAAAACAAAATATTCGCCTGATCTATCCACTAGTGGTGGAACTTCTGATGCAAGGTTTATCGCTAAATATTGCCCAGTAGTTGAATTTGGATTAGTGGGCAAAACAATGCACCAAATAAATGAAAATGTTTCAATAAAAGACATTAACCTTCTTAGTGAAATTTACTATCAATTATTAAATGAAATATTTTTAGTTAATAATTAAATGATACCTAGTTTTAATCAACTTTTGTCTGGATTGAGTTTTGCTTTTTCATTATTGAGAGGCAGATCTTTTGAATTGATCAAGTCACAAGTTAACATTGACCCTTTAGGCTTATGGCAGGTTCTTTTTGTAACATGTGTAATTTCTATTCTTGCAAAGTTGACAATTTTTAAAATAGCTATTGCTAATGCTTTACCTATTAGAATGATACTAGCAACTATACCTTTAATGGTTATAGAATTGAGTTTGTTTACATTTTTTGTATTTTATTTGTTAGTAATTTTAAAAAGGCAAAATTATTTTTATAATTTTATGATTTCATTTTTATGGTTAGTAACATTACAGTCTTCTTTAGTTCTCTTGATTTCAGTTTTGCTTTGGGCACTCCCCAGTATAGCTTTAATAGTAGCATTAGTTGGTGCTGTAGTAAGTATTCAAATTTTAATTGTTCAATTTAAAATTGCAAAACAACTTCTGGATGTAAGTTCATTAATTGCCATCGCTATTGTGTTTGGAAATATTATAGTGGGGCTGTTAGTTGGATTGCTTGATCAGTTCTCTTATGGTCTTTTTGCTGGATAGATTATAAGTAAATTTCTTTTGGATATTCAATTTTAATCAGTGTAAGACCACACGCTGGTGCAGTCGGACCAGCTGCTGTCCTGTCCTTTTTATCTAAAGCTGACAAAACATCTTCAGGGTTCCATTTACCTGATCCAACTAGCTTTAATGTTCCAACAATGTTTCTAACTTGGTGGTGCAAAAATGATCTTGCTTTAGCTCGAACAAAAACCTTATCAAAAACTTTATTAATAGATAATTCATCAAGTGTTTTTATAGGACTATTACTTTGGCATTGAGTGGCTCTATAAGAGGTAAAATCATGTGTTCCGACAAGATGGTTTGCTGCCTTTTTCATGTTTTTGATATCTAAATCTATTCTTTGGTGCCAAACTCTTCCATCATCTAAAGCGGGAGGTGCAGATCGATTAAGGATAACATATTCATATTCTCTGCTTATAGCTGAAAACCTTGCATGTGCATCTGGGATAGTAGGTTTAACTTCAGTTATTTTTATTTTATAGTCTAGAAGATATGCATTTATTGCGTCCATTAATCCTTTGGAACTAAATATTTTTGAAATATCCACATGTGCCACTTGTCCTTTTGAATGAACGCCTGCATCAGTTCTTCCAGAACCATAAATTGAACATTTAACCTGAGTTATTTTATAAATGCATTCTTCAATTTTTTCCTGAATAGAAGGTCCCGAATTTTGTTTTTGCCAGCCTATAAAATCTGTTCCATCATATTCTATTGTAAGAAAAAATCGCATCGTTTTAATCGTCAAAGTGATTTTTAAAAATATCACCGACTTCTAATTTATAGCCCCTTAAAAACTCTTCACTGCCCATTTTTTTACGCCCCTCTTTTTGCAATTCTAATATTTCTAGAAATGTATCATTGCCTGTGAAGATAACAGGACAGCCACTAACAGAAAAATCAACTATTTGTCCATGAGAAAAACCAATGTTTTTTGTGATAGCATCATAAATTGAAGCGTTATGGATTCGAATTCTATTTCTCTTATGAAAAGTCCAACATCCTGGCCAGGTTGAAAAAGCGCGTAGTTTTCTTTCAATTGAAATATTTTCATCAGACCAGTTTATAGTAGTTTCGGCTGAAGAAATTTTTTTTGCGTATGTAACACCCTGCTCACTTTGCATTTTAGGAAAATAATTTTTATTAGATACTAATTCTATAGCTTCCATTAATATAAGAGGCATTTCCTCAGACATTTTTTCATGGAGAGTTTGAGAGTTTTCTGAGTTTGAGATCGGTATATTCTTTTTTGTAATAATTGGCCCAGTATCAAGAGTTTCTTCCATGATCATAGCACATACGGCCGTAGATTTATCACCGGCTTCAATGGCCCTTTGGATTGGTGCAGCACCTCTCCATCTAGGAAGATCTGAAGCATGACCATTTAAACATAAAAATTTTGGTGATTTAAGAATTGATGATGGCAATAATAAACCATATGCTACTACTATTATAAAATCGGCATTAAGCTTAACAATTTCATTTACAACATTTAAATCAGAAAAATCATCAGGTGTTTTAACTAAAAAATTCATTTTTCTAGCTAAAATATGAATGGGACTTAACTTTGTTTTTAAACCTCTTCCAGAACCTCTTGGTGGTTGAGTATATACACTTATAATATCACAATGATTTGATATTTCTTTTAAACTTGGAACAGAAAATTCTGGTGTTCCCATAAATATAATTCGAAGTTTATTTTTCATTTTCACGAAGTTGTTTTTTAACTTTCCTTATTATCATATCTCTTTTTAATCTAGATATATGGTCAATAAATAGGATACCATTTAAATGATCGATTTCATGTTGTAAACATGCGGACAACAACCCTTCGGCTGTTAATTTTTCTGTCTCTCCATTTAGATTCATATATGACACCTCTACCTTTGAAGGACGAACTACATTTGATTTATGCTCAGGTATTGACAAGCAGCCTTCTTCTAGTTCACTTTTTTCATTGGTCGATGTAATTATTTCAGGGTTTATCATTTTTAATAAATTAGGCTCCTCCTCTTCTGTTGAACAATCTATAACTATTAAACGTTTTAATACTCCCACTTGATTTGCAGCTAATCCAATACCAGGGGCGTTATACATAGTTTCCGCCATATCATCTAGGATGGTTATTATTTCATCAGATGGCCCTTCAACTTTTTCAGCTTTTTTTCTTAGAACAGGGTCGGGTATCAATCTTATATCTAAAATCGTCATAAATTACTTTAGCATTATTAGAATTTTTATTAATCAAATATTTGAGCCTTTGAATTTCGTCAAGATAAAGTAATATAATAATTAGAAATAATAATTTTATAAGAATTAATAATCAATTTAAGGACTTACAAATGGAATTTTCATGGGTATTATTTTTTGGGGTTTTATCTGGTTTATTAATTAGTTTGTTTTTAACTTTTTTCCTTTTAAGAAATAGGCAAAATTCAAATCAAATGGATTTAAATGAAATTAAAGCTCAACTTAGTTTAATAGCAGCAACTGGAAGCCAAAGTCAGCAAGCGGTTTCAGATGCTTTGTCAAAGCAACAGGATACATTAAATAAAGGCTTAGAAAGTTCCATTGCCAATTTATCTGATCGTTTAAATGTAAGATTAACAGATCAAACAGCCCAAACCACAAAAGAATTATCAGAAATGCAAAAAAGGCTGGCTGTAATAGATTCTGCCCAAAAAAATATATTAGAGTTAACACAACAAGTTTCGGGTCTGCAAAATATCTTATCAAATAAACAGGCCAGGGGGAGTTTTGGTGAGGTTCAGTTAGAAAATATAATTAAAGATGTATTACCTGAGACTTCATATTCATTTCAGCATACTTTGAGTAATGGAAAAAGGGTAGACTGTTTAGTTAAAATGCCTGGCCCACCAGGGAATATTTGTATAGACAGCAAGTTTCCATTGGAGGCATGGAAATCTTTTACAGAAGGGAAAAATGATGAAGAAAGAACAATTTCTTTAAGGAAATTGAAACAAGATACCGAAAAACATATAAAAGATATTTCTGAGAAATATATACTCGCTGGGGAAACAGCAGAGACAGCAGTTATGTTTCTTCCATCAGAATCAGTTTACGCTGGTATCAACGTGCACCTGCCTGAAAGCATAATCTTTGGAAGGCAAAAAAGAGTGTTTATGGCTGGCCCAGATAATTTAATGTTATTATTGCATACAGTAAGGGCAGTTTTAAGAGATGCCAGCATGAGTGAGATGGCAGGTGCTGTTCAATCTGAAGTTTCAAAAATGATGGAAGACGTTAACAGGCTCGATGATCGAGTTACAAAATTGATAAATCATTTTACTCAAGCACAAAGTGATTTAAATGCAATTCAGATTTCAAGCAGAAAAATCACTGGAAGAGGTCAGAAAATTGAAGAAATTGAAGTAAGTAAATCAACTTCAATCGAAAATAAAACCATAGATTAATGTTTCTTGTTAAAAAATAACGTAACCTTTGCTAAGTTAAATCCAAATTTGTTTATTGCTGCTTTATTAATAATAGTATTGTCGTCAATTCTATACATCCAGTCGTTAAAATTGACTCTAAGCTTAGCAAATCCCATGTCTAAATCCATCTTATAGGTCATATTAAAGGCGTTGCCCGCTTCTTTACCAATAGCTTTGCCAATTATATCATTGGCTAAGCCCTGATAGGTATCTTCTTCTAACTTGCTAAACTTCCAGACTCTTTTATCTATTTCACCGTCTGCATAATAAAAATCCTCTTCTAAAGTAAGCACACCATTATTAATTTTTCCATGCATTTCCACTTTAAATTGCCTTTTTAAATTCCCAAATCTATCCTCAACAATTCCCCAGGCCTCTACTTCACCTTCAAAAAACTGCATTAAATTAAACACAGGTTTTGTATTTTCAAAATCTTCAATTTTCATAGATGAACAACCTGCTATGCCAAGAAAAAAAATTAAGAAGGGGATTAATCGTAACCACATCATAATAAATTCCTAATAAATTTAATAGTTTATTTTTATATCATTAATTAACATTATTAGATGATAAATCAAAAATTTTTTAAATTTGAAATTTTTTACTTTTGAAAAAAATTAATAAATCTATTATAGTGTTTAGTAATAATATTTTAAAATGATTTGCTTTTCAAAAATCATTTAAGTGGGGTAAGAAAAATGATTGAAACAATTCTTAAAGATTTAAGGTATGCTATAATTTCAGGTATTGTATTGGCTATAGTATTAATGTTTTTTATAGGAAATTTGGGAGAGTACCAAGGGTTTTCAGCCTTGTGGAGTTGGTTGCTCCGATGGTGCCATGTTATATCTGGTATTATGTGGATAGGTCTCCTTTATTATTTTAATTTTGTACAAATTCCTAATATGGGAAATATTCCTGATGAACAAAAGCCAGCTATAGGTAAAGTAATTGCTCCTGCAGCTCTTTGGTGGTTTAGATGGGCAGCTTTGGCAACCATTCTTTTCGGACTTCTTTTGGCGCATGATCAGGGTTATCTTATAGAAGCGATAATACTTTCTGAAAGCCATTGGGCGATAGGCGTTGGAATGTATTTGGGAACAATAATGTTTTTAAATGTTTGGTTAGTTATTTGGCCAAATCAACAAAAAGCATTAGGCTTAGTAGAAGCGGATGCAGATACTAAAGCAGCTTCAGCAAAGACAGCCATGTTGTTTTCGAGAACTAATACAGTGCTATCTATTCCAATGTTGGTTTCTATGACAGTCCATCAAAATCTATTTGCGTAATATAGTTTAACACCTTTATAAACTGCCATTCATTTGAGTGGCAGTTTTTTATTTGAAAATTTATGGATTTTAATACTTTACTAAGTTTAATAATACCTATTTCCATTAGTGGTTTATTCTCAGGTATAATAGCCGGTCTATTTGGCGTAGGTGGAGGTATAATTTTAGTTCCTGCAATAGTTTTTACTTTGGATTTTTTAGGTTTCAATCCATCAATTACGATGCATATAGCTGTCGCCACCTCACTTGCATTAATAGTTCCTACAGCTGTATCTTCAACATGGGGACATCATAAGAAAGGAGTAGTTGACTACTATATAATTAAGAACTTATTTATCGCCATAATTATTGGCTCTTTTTTAGGGGCAATTTTTGCACAAAAGATATCCGGAGATGGACTTAGATTAATTTTTGGTATTATGGCTGCTTTTGCTTCATTTAACATGATGAGAAAAGTACAATTTATAGTTGGGGAAGCCATGCCAACTAATATTTCAGTTAATACTTTAATGGGTTTAATTATTGGATCAATTTCAGCTATGGTAGGGATAGGAGGTGGAGCCTTGACAATTCCTTTAATGAATGCTTTTTCAGTCGCTCAACATCGAGCTACGGGAACAGCTTCAGCGATAGGTTTAGTAATTGCTATTCCGAGTACAATCATTTATTTAATGGCAAAAACAAGTCATTTATCTTTCCCAGAGTGGTCAATAGGTATGATTTATTTGCCTGTATTTTTAGTCTTTTTGCCTTTAACTATTTTTGGTGCACAAATAGGAGTAAATATTGCCCATAAGTTAGATGGTTTATTTCTTCGAAGGATATTTTCTGTTTTTTTGCTCATTATGGCGATAAGAATGATCTATTTGGCTCTTGCATAGGGAATAAAAACCTTGATAAAAATTTCAATAATTTCAGGAAGTAACCGGGTTAACTCCCAGTCATTAAGAATATCTAAAATTTGTTTACAAAAGTTGAAAACAAAAAAAGTAGGAATAGATTTAATTAATTTAGCTAAAGAAAAGTTGCCTTTTTGGGAAGAAGATTTAGGTGAAAATATATCTTCCCATAAAAAATCATTTAAAAAGATTTCTTTAACATTAAGTAAAGCGGATGGTTATATTTTTGTAGTGCCTGAGTGGGGAGGGATGGTTCCTCCACAAGTTAAAAATTTATTTCTCTTAACATCAAATAATGAGCTTGCCCATAAACCTGGCTTGATAGTTAGCGTTTCAGAGTCTTTGGGTGGTGCATATCCAGTGTCGGAATTAAGAAGTTATTCATACAAAAATACTAAGATATGTTGGATACCCGACCATGTAATAGTTAGAAGAGCAAAAGAGTTTTCTCCTGAAAAAGAACCAAGATTAAACTCTAGAATGGATTATAGTTGTAAAATGTTAATTGAGTATTCAAAAGCATTAAAATCCGTCAGAAAAGCATCTGATTTAAAGACTTTTAAAAATGGAATGTAATATAAAATATGAAAATAACTATTTTTCTAATTAACTAATTTTAGAAGTATTTGGAGGAGAAAGCCAATCCAAAGTACCAATTTTATCACAATTTCCACAAGAAATTTTCCAAATTTCTGAACTTGTGCCGCATGACCCACAGCTCCATCGGTGGTTTGGGGAAGCGTTTAACGCTTTTTCTAATTCTTGATTTGATGAAGACTTATCGTTATTTTTATCAGCTAATCTACTTTTTAATTGATGGTATAAAGTATTATAATCTTCAGATAGAACTTTACTTAATTGCTCTCTGGCTTCTCCGGTTAATCCGGCAGAAATTGCTTCGTCTGCAATAATATATCTAGCTTGAGCATCAGCATTGTCTTCTGTTAAGTCTATTAACTTTGCTATATTGCTTGAAGCCCTTTCATTTTTCCAAATTAATTTTAAAGTATTTGCAATTTCAGGGTGGGGCTGATTTTTCCAAGTTTTTGATAACAGAGATAATGCTTTTCTATCGTTGTTATTTCCAATAAAAATCTTTGATAAAGCAATGACAGCAGGAATAAAATCTGTCTTTTCACGAAGAGCAAAGCCAAACGATTTTTCTGCATCAGACAGTTCATTTTTTTCTAAATTGTCAAATCCAATCTTTGTGTGTAAAGCTGCACCTAAAGATTGTGCCCGGCTTTCAACTATTGAACCAATTCTTCTTGCCTTTTGCAAAGCAACAATAGCTTCTGAATAGTTGTTCTGTTGGGCTTCCATTATTACAAGCATTGAGTTTAGTTTAGGATTTCTTGGTTGAAGCAAGCTTGCTTTCCTTGCGTGAGTGAGAGCTTCTTTCTTTTTACTATTGTCTAGAGACAATCTCATTAGCCCTAAATGTCCATGGAATTCAGTATTTTTTCTGTCAGCTAAGTTACTAAAATACTTATATGCGGCACCTTTATCCCCTGACAAATGAGCTGCATGGGCTGAAAGCATCTCAGTTAAATCTTTATTATCTAACAGTTTCTGGGCTTGAGCAGCGTATTTTTTTGCGCTTTCAACATCTCCCGCTGAAGAAGCAACTAATCCATAAGCAAGGGCATTGTATCCATTTTTTTGTCTGTTTTCTTTAATTAGACTAATAATTCTATTTGGGAAGCCTAAAATGATTTTCCAAAGGTTATAAATCCACAAAATAGTCAAAATCAAAATAATTAAACCTCCTACAAGAATTGATGTAGGAATTTCCATTTTCCACCCAACCCAAACTATTTCAGTATTGCCTTCTTGGTTGGAAATAACTGCTACTAATAAACAAATAGCTAATATTTTAATAGTCCACCAAATTACCTTGATCATCATTTGATAAACTCTCTTGAGTTTTGGATAATAGTGTTTAAGGCGGTTTCAATTTCATTTCTAATTAAAATTTTATCAAACCATTTTAAAGCAGGCTCTTTCATCTTTCTTGGCAAAGCCTGGAAATTCTGAATTATATTATTTAAATCATTTAACTTTAAAGACTGCTCAATATTTGATACATAATCATAAGGTTTTTCGCCATCAGAACCACTAGCTCTTCTAAGTTTAATGGATTTAAAAACCCAATTAATTTTTTCTTCAAAAAAACTTTCACCGTCAGTTGGTAAGAGGTTTAAAATTGACGGGATTAATAAATGAAATTCTTCTTTAAGAATATCTATTGAAGGAGGTGGAAACTTCGAATGTTTTCTTAATGTATTTAGTTCATTTGACAAATTGCTTAAAAACGCATTATTTTTAATTTGAAAAATTTTATCTAGATCTTTCGTCCATGGTATACCTTGAATAATTAAGTATTTTAAATTTTCTAATGTTTCTTCTAGTTTAAAATCTAAATTTAATTCCTTAGTTTGATATGATGTTTTATTCTCTGGAGCAGTATCTTTTTGTTTTGAATCACTTGATTTGAAATTTAACTCATTTAAATTTTTTTCTAGATTGGATAAAGTTAATAAAATATCTTCATAATTTTTTTGGTTGTTATTAACTTTGTTCTCAATGTCCAAAATTTTATTAGACAAATTATCAAAACTTTCTTCAAATAGTTTTTGATGTTTGTTTAACTTATTAGAGTTATTTTTTATATGATTATCAACGATTGATTTCTTTATATCATTTTTAATATCTAAAATTAACTGGGAATTTATTTTGTTTTCATTTGCTAAATTTATCCATAAATAAGTTACAAAACCCAATGAGCAGACTAATAAAACAATAAGAAGAGAAATTAATAGAACGAGATTTTTACTACCTTTAGATTTTTTATTTTCTAATAGAGTTTGATTAGCTTTTTTATTCACTGTGATATTTCCAAATTATTAAACACTTTAATTCCCAATGAAAGAACAGAAGCACGTCTTTTTCGGCGTGAAACACTAACATTAATCAATTTTAATTCTTTTAAATATTTTGAAACCTCTTCATTAATCACGACAAAGTTAACAGACAATAAAAATTTAAATAAATTTGATTTATTAATCAACTCTATCCACATTTTAGCACTTCTGAGAGAAAAAAATAAAACCACAGATATTTGTTTTTTTTTAATTAGGTTTAAAGATTTGATATCAAGATTGTCTATAGAAGAGTTTTTATAAACTATTTTTTTGTCAATGTTAAAACAGTTGGATTTTAAAATATCATATACTTTATCGGGGCACTTGTTATTAGAAGGCCAAAAAATATTGGCGTTTTTAGGTAGTTCTTTTTTAGTATTTTTTGCTAAAAGTGAAGCGTCACTGTTACCTACAAATAAGTTTGTTGCACCATAGTTTCGTGCAGACTTAGCTGTTGCACTTCCAACACAAAAAATTGGAATATTTCTACTTTCTAACTTTTCCACTATATGAGATGCATGCCTACTAGTTAAAAAAATTGCATCATATTTATCATCAAAATCAAATTTAATTTTTACTATTCTCATGGAAGGAGATGCTAGAGTTTTTATCCTTCTTTTTATTAATAATTTGCAATCGCTTAGTGCGTCTTCAATTGGACGTGTTGTTATTAAATATTTTGTTCTATTCATTTGGAAAACTTTGTTTCTGTTTCTTAATTATAGAATTTGCTAAAACCTTACCAATATTTTGCGCGTCTTGATAGAAACCAGAAATTTCATCTTTTATAATATAATCTCCATTTGGACTTGATAACGAACCTTGTAAAAATACTTTATTATCTTTTATTCTCGCTGAAGCCCCAATTGGTGAACTACATGATCCGTTCAAGTGAGCAACAAATGATCTTTCTGCTAACGTTTCATATTCAGTAATTTGATGATTAATATCGTTCAGTGTATTTTGAATAAACTTATTTTCTGATTTATATTGAATAGCTATAGCTCCTTGCCCAGCACTCGGAAGCAAAATATCTTCAGGTAATTCAATAGATTGAATATTTAAGTTAAGGCGCTGAATGCCTGCTTGAGCTAAAATTATTGCGTCAAATTCACCTTTATTAAATTTATTTATCCTTGTATTAACATTTCCCCTTAATAAAGAGATACTTAGATCAGGTCTTTTTGATAGAAGAAAAGCTTTCCTTCTGACAGACGAAGTTCCTATTTTTGCATTTTTAGGCAAATCATAAAAAGACTTCCATTTACCAATCAAAAGATCTTTTCGTGATCCTCTTTCTAAAACAGCACCTATTTTTAATCCCTTAGCTTGCTTCCATTCCATATCTTTCATGGAATGAACTGCGATATCAGCATTATTCTCAAGTAACGTTTTTTCGAGACTTTTAACAAATAAACCTTTCCCGCCTATTTCATGAAGATTTCTGTCTTGAACTTGATCGCCTTTTGATTCAATTTTTATTATTTTAGTTTTGATATGTGGGATTAACTTTATTAGAATTTCACATTGTTTAATGGCTAGTGGAGAAGCCCTTGTAGCAATTTTTATTTCAGTGTCCATAAAATTGATTTGTTAACTTTTTCTATTTCTCTACTAATAAGATATATATTTTATTATTTTAAGTATACTTTAACATTATTTATATAAGCTGAATATTAATTTCATTTTGATAAATTGATTATGAATTATTTTAATAAAAATGATGAGTTGATAGTTTTAGGGATTGAAACAACCTGTGATGAAACTGGTGCTTCGGTTATATCTGTCCATAAAAATGGAAAACAAAAAATATTATCTAATATAGTTCACAGCCAATTTGAAGAGCACTCAGGTTTTGGTGGAATAGTTCCAGAGGTTGCAGCTAGAGCTCATTTGACCAATATTTCATTCATAGTTTCTGAATCTTTAAATAAATCTAAAATTGATGTTTCAAAAATAAATGCAGTAGCTGTAAGCTGTGGCCCAGGTTTAATTGGGGGTTTAATAGTGGGAACGTCTTTTGGTAAAGCATTTGCATTGTCTAGAGAAATCCCATTTATTCCAATTAATCATCTTGAGGCCCACATTTTATCTCCCAGATTGTTTGATAAAATAGACTTCCCTTATCTGGCTCTGTTGGTTTCAGGTGGCCATACTCAATTATTATATGTTGAAGATTTAGATAAAGTGAAAAGGATTGGCACAACATTAGATGATTCAGTAGGTGAAACTTTTGATAAGGCTTCAATGATTTTGAAACTAGGTTGGCCTGGAGGAAGGAACATAGAAATTGCTGCAAAACATGGAGATCCTAATTTTTTTAAACTTCCAAGACCAATGCTTAAAAGAAAAAATTCTGACTTCTCTTTTTCTGGACTGAAGACAGCTTTATTTAGAATAGCTGAAAAGAAAAATTTAAATAAACAAATTAAATCAAACTTAGCTGCATCACTTCAGTTAGCTATTGCTGATGTTTTGGAGGATAGATGCAAAAATGCCTTCAAAACCATTAATAATACTAACAAGGGGTGTAAAAATTTTGTAGTCGCTGGTGGAGTTGCCTCCAATCAACTTATTAGAGAAAGATTAAAAAGTTTGGGTGCACATAATAATTTCACTGTATTTTATCCGCCTATTGAAATATGTACAGATAATGCTGCTATGATTGCTTGGAATGGAGTTGAAAAAATTAAAAAATATGGAATTGAAAATGTAAATAATTTTAATTTTGAACCTCGAGCACGATGGCCACTTGATCCCGATGCAAAAGCAGTTAGAAATGCTAAAGAGCCAAGATGAAAAAACAAATTATAATAATTTAGAATGGTTTTTGATCTTTGAATTAACTGGTGATAAAATTTATTTAAACAAATAAATCAAACGCGAATAGGGAATAAAAATAGGGAGTATTCATGGCATATTGGTTATTAAAGTCAGAGCCTGGAACATGGTCTTGGGAAGATCAAATTAAAAAAGGTGATGAAGGAGAAGGGTGGGATGGAGTTAGAAATTATCAAGCTTCAAATAATATGAAGAAAATGGAGATTGGTGATTTAGCTTTTTTTTATCATTCGGTCAGGGAAAAAAGCATTGTAGGAATTGTTGAGATCATAGAAAAATATCAACCAGACCCCACTGATTTATCAGGGCGATTTGGAATGGTGGTTGTTAAAGCGTTAAAATCATTTAATCGTCATGTTTCACTCAGCGATATAAAATCAAATCAAGATCTCCAAGACATATCTTTGGTTAAGCAATCTAGGCTTTCTGTTATGCCTATAGTTGAAAAACACTGGGAGATTATTTTGAAAATGGGCAAAACAGCTATTTAAATATTAAGTGTTATTTTTTTCTTTAAAAATAAAATATAGGTTTCTTAAATAAATAAATAAACCTAAACCTTGACCACTTATAAAAACGGGGTCCTGTCGCCAAATGGCATAAATCAACGTTACGGCTCCTCCACCTATAGAACAATACCAAAAGCCAATTGGAATAACGCTTCTTCCAACACTCTCTGAAGAAATCCACTGAATTAAAAACCTGCTTGCAAAAAGTCCCTGGCCACCAAACCCAACTATTAACATAATTAATTCTGGTTTTTCACTAAGATAAACTTCAGTAAAAGGGAAAAGTAAAATTATATATTCAGCCATCTTAAATGACATTAGTCCTATTAATTCAGATAATCTGGAAATCATAAAAAACCTATTTTTTCGTCGTCTCTTCTATTGCAAATTTTTTTGGAGTTCTTCTCAGTATCCATATAACTCCAAAGAGATCATATACACCTACTAAAGCTCTTCCTAAGTTTGTATATTTTGACTTTCCTTTTATCCGCTCTCTGTGATTTACATTAACTCCAAGAACATTTGCATTGTATCTTATAGCTAAGATAGTAAAAAATCTATGCATGTGATTAAAGAAAGGCATCATTAAAAATAATTCTTTATCAAAAACTCTAATTCCACATCCAGAATCTGGATGGCTGTCTGAAAATAACAACTCTCTTATGAACCTCGCAAATTTAGATGCCATTCTTTTATTGAAACTATCTTTTCTTTTATGCCTAATTCCAGCTACCAAAACACAATTTGATTCTGAATTTTTGTAAGTTTCTATCATTAGTGGAAGGTCCTTTGGATCATTTTGTCCATCGCCATCAAGAGTGGCAATTAAGTTTGATTTTGCATTTATTATCCCACTTCTCATTGCAACTGATTGCCCCTGACAACTTTCATGGCTGATTAATCTAACTTGTTTTAATTCAGTTAAGTTTAAAACTTCAAGTTTTGTATTATCGTTACTCCCATCATCGACAAAAATAATTTCATGAGGATAATGTTTAAGCGATTCATTTATTTCAAACGCTAATGTTCTTATGTTTTCATCTTCATTAAAAACGGGAATAATTATAGAAATTTCAAGTTTTTGTGATTTAATAATCATTAAGCAAAGCTATTCAAAAGAATTTAATTACCTAACATTTCATAACGCTCAATTTGTTAAACTGCAAGGTAATGTAATGTTATTGAGATATTTTTTGACTTGACTTGTATAAGCTAATAATGGTTTTTTGACCTTTTGCGAGGTTAATTCCAGAAAAACTGACTATTTCTTCAACCTCTTCACTTAAATTAGTTAAAGTTATTAAAAATGTTTTTAGTGCTCTCTGCTCAACTATAGCTATAGTATTTTCTCCTTCTGCGATCACGAGAGCAGCTTCTTCAGGATTCAAAAGTAATGTATCCCTACCTAAAGAAAACACTAGTGAAGGTTCATGATATCCGGTTGAAACTATTGTGTCAGGTTTTTTATCTAATTCATTAATGTATTTAACAATCTTAGGGGAAATATGTATACGATCTAGGTTTGGTATAATAATAGAAAAAAGAATGGCATTTGATATGCCGGCGAAAATTAGCATTGCAAATAAAGGAGCAATCTTATTTCTGCATCTATTTAAAAAGAAAAGATTTCCAGATAAAATTGAAGTAAGTAAAACGCAGCATAAAACAAAGCCAGAAAATATAAGTAAAGTACTTGATGAAAAAATGACTGTTATGTATAAAAAGGTAATTGATAGAATTATAGTAAACATAATTACCAGACCTCTATAAATTTGACTTGCCAAATGTAAGATACGATTTCCGCTTGGAGGGGATGAAATTCCAATAAAAATTAATAATATAATTCCTGGGAAAATTGGCAAAATATAGTGAGGTAGCTTAGTTGGAACCAATTCTAAAATAAACCAAAAAGGGATTACCCAAGAAATCAAAAATTTGATAAATCTATGATGTTTCCAATCAATAAATGCTCTACCTGCATATGGAATAAATAATACCATTGGCCAAAAAGTGAAAAACAATAATATAAAATGGCTTCCAAATGGCCCCCAATGGTTTTCTTGGCTACTTTTTATTTTCCCAAGAAAGTCTTTATTTATGGAATCTAAAACTAATGCCCCATCGGTTGCTTGCCAAGCTAAGTAGAACCAAGGCAGACAGATAGTAATTATAATTAATATTCCTTGAAACCATAGTAATAAAGAAAGCCATGAAAGATCCCATTTTTTTTCTGAAATTCTATCAAGAATGCAAACACCTAATAAAGTAAGTATAAACAGAAGTGGAGAAATAGGGCCTTTTATTAGAACTGCAAATGCAATAATAATCCATAACAACCTTACGGTCCAAACCAGTTCATGATGCTTATATTGATTCCATTGATCTTTACCATAACTGTATATCTTCCAAAAAAGAAGTTGCTGCACTGTACAAAGCAAAAGAAGAACAGTGTCAGTTTTTGCTTGTCTTATCTCTATAGAGATCCCAAGTAATGTTGATAGAACAAGTGCAGAGAAAAAACCAAAAGTCATAGACGAAGATATTGATTGGTCAAAAAATTTAAATGAAACTCTATAAACAAAAATTCCAAAAATAGAAATCAACAATATGGATGCAATAATATTTGGAATTCTGTATGACATAATATTTTCTTTTCCAAAAATATATGCACTTGTTGCTTGCAACCAATAAATACCAATTGGTTTTTTTGACCTTAATTCTTCTTGAAATTTTATAACAACATAGTTTTTATCTTCTAACATTTGTTTACTGGCTTGGGAAAATCTAGCCTCATCTCTATCAAGTGGAGGAATAGAATTCATGCCTGGCAAGATAAAAATTAATACCAAACTTGATACCAAAACTATTTTTGTAATGGTTGAAAAATATTTTGCGATTTCACTAACAAAATCAATAAAAGAAGACATGTGTTTGTTGAGGTTAGAAAATTTTAAAAAGTTTATCAAATTCATGAAAACATTGTAAAGTTAGGAATGCATTTTATTAAGTAATTTCTAATTTAAGATAATTAATTAATTGTTTCAATTGAACTTTTAAAACTAAATGATTTTTAAACAAATTTATAATAATAAGCCTTCCTTTTATTCAATATGGAAGCTCTCGTGGCCTATAATCCTTGCTAATTTGACCATTCCTATTGTCACAGCAACTGATACAGCAGTTATGGGTCAAAAAGAAGATGCAATTTTTATTGCTGCAATTGCCTTGGGGGGTGTGGTTTTGAGTATTGTTTATTTTTCCTTAAATTTCTTAAGAATGAGCACAACAGGATTAGCCGCTCAAGAAAGAGGCAGAGAAAATATTGAAGGCATAAAAAATCTAATTTCATTAACTCTCAGTATAGCCTTGGCAATAGGAATAATAATTACAATTTTCTCAATTCCATTAATTAAATTGTCTCAATTTGTAATATCAAGCTCAATTGCTACGGAATCTTTAATGTCAGATTACATTTATTATCGTTCTTATGCAGCACCAGCAACACTTATGAATATGGTGTTGCTAGGTGTTTTCATAGGCATAGGTGCACCCAAATCAGCAATGCTTCAGTTAATTTTTGTAAGTTTGTTAAATGCAATACTAAGCGTTTATTTTGTTTTAATTTTAAACTTTGGTATTATAGGAGTTGCATTAGGAACTGTTATAGCTCAGTGGGCAGGTTGGTTGTTGAGTATGATTTTATTAGAAAAATTAATTAAATTTGATAGTTCCTATATAAAACATTTATTCAATCCTTACTTTATTTTGGATAAAAACTTTAAATTAGTCTTTGGTGTTTCGAGAGATTTTTTTATTAGAACTCTTTGTATAGTTTTTGCAGAATTTATATTAATTAACAATTCAGCTAAACTTGGCAATAATTCTCTTGCAGTTATTCAGATTTACCTGGTGTTTTTGAGTTTTGTTGCTTATGGCCTTGATTCATTTGCACATTCAGCTGAAACTTTATTAGGAAATTCCATAGGGAAAAAAGATAAAAAAACATCTTTAATGGTAATAATTAAAACACTGTTTTTAGGTTTTATTTTAGCTTTAATAATATCAATATTAATTTTTTATTTTGGTGAAAATTTGTTATCAGTTTTTACCTCCATTGAAGATATTCTATCAACAAGCAATGAATTAATTCCCTACTTAGTAATTCTTCCGTTAATTTCTGTTTGGGCTTATATGCTTGATGGGTTTTTTATCGGAGCATCTGAAAGCAATGCTATGAGAAATTCAACTATTTTAGCATTTATTGTTTTTCTAATAATTAATTATTTTATTCTATTTATGAAAGGTAATATTCAATCTCTGTGGATTAGTTATTTGATATTTTTGCTTTGTAGAGGGATTTTTTTATCGTTTTATTTTAAAAGGCTATTTCACTATAATAATTAAATTGTTTTAATTATTATAGGTTATAAAATACTTATTATGAATTCAAATGCATACTTAAATTTAAATAATCAAAAAAGATCTGGGTTATCGAGTACAATAAAAAATTGTATCAAATTAAGTCTAATTGAAGAAAAATCATTCAAAGACTGGTATAAGAGTTGTCCATTAAAATTGAAAAATTGGATAGATGGAAATGGCTTTAAACCATTTTCAGGTTCAGTTTTATTATGCCCCGACAGCAAATTAAATATAAGTGAGGTTTTTGCAATAGTCGGTAATAAAAATATTTTTTGGGAAATCGCTAAAATAAAAAAATCTTTACCTAATGGTAGTTATAAAGTTTTTCCTCCTAAAAATAATAATATTAGCATTTATGCAGTGGCTTGGGCTTTAGAAAACTACAATTTCTCTCCTTTTGTTTCTAAAGAAAAAATATCAACTTTATTCATTAATCAAGCAAAACTCTGCATAGAAGAGAAAAATTTAAAAGAAGTTCTACCTTTAATAAATGGAGTTTTTTTAGCTAGAGATTTAATTAATTTACCTGCAAACGTAATGAATCCTGAAAAAAGATAAAAAGTTTCCTAATATAACCTTAGTAGGTAAGGGCGTAACATTTGATAGTGGAGGTTTAGATTTAAAACCTGCAAAAGCGATGGAGCTCATGAAAAAAGATATGGGTGGTGCAGCTATAGCTATGGGCTTAGCTCATTCACTAATATTGGACAATTTAGATGTCAATATTCGATTAATAATACCTACAGTTGAAAATGCTGTGTCTAGAAAATCTATGCGACCTTTAGATGTCATTAGAACAAGAAGTGGAATAGATGTTGAAATTGGTAATACAGATGCAGAAGGAAGATTAATTTTAGCAGATGCTCTCAACTATGCTAATGAACAAAACCCAGATCTTCTTATAGACTTTGCAACTTTAACAGGTGCCGCAAGAGTTGCTCTTGGAACAGAACTACCCGCGTTGTTTTCAAATAACAGCCATGAAAGCTTGCGCTTAATCTCTGTTGCGAACAAAGTAAACGATCCGATTTTTCAAATGCCTTTACATAAACCATACGAAAGGTTTTTAAATAAAGCAAACGGTGCCCTGTCAAGCACAGGTTCTTCCTCCTATGGGGGAGCAATTACTGCTGCTTTATTTCTACAAAAGTTTATTAACAAAGAAACTAATTGGATGCATTTAGATGTTATGGCATGGAATATAGAAAGTTTACCTGGACGCCCTTTAGGAGGAGAAGCAACGTCACTTAGGGCTTTGTTTTATTATTTAAATGATTATATAAAAAATTATCAATAACCTTTTTCTCTGTCAATTTGATTAGGTGCAACATCGTTATTAACCAAACAGCGTGCTGCATTTATTATTTGATCTATGGAGGTATCCGTATTTGTTTGGGCAGCGACATGTGGCCAAATAATGATATTTTTATGATCCCAGAAAGGATGATTTTTAGGCAATGGTTCTGTTTCAAAAACATCTAGGTAGGCATTTTTAATTTTCCCAAGTGAAATCATTTCCAATAAATCATCTTCATTCACATGGCCTCCTCGACCAGCATTTATGATTGAAGCGCCTTTAGGAAGTAGTGACATTGTGTTTTTGTTGATAATATGTCGGGTTTCATTTGTGAGAGGAAGAAGACATATTAAAATGTTGCATTTGGGCAGCATTTCAGTAAGTCCGTTTTCTCCATGATAGCATGTAATGCCATCAAATTTTTTTTTGCTCCTTGACCATCCTTTCACAGCATAACCAAAATTAGAAAGTGATAGCGCTACATGTTCGCCAATTGCCCCTATACCAAGAACGCCAATAGTCCACTCATTACTAGGTATAAAGCGAACTGTCTGCCAATTTTTATTTCTTTCTTGATCTAAATATTCTTCCATAAAGCAAGTTTCTCTTAGAACTTGAAGAGATACCCACGCTGACATTTGTTTCGACATATCAGGGTCTACAAGCCTTATGATTGGTAAATTTTTTGGAACAATTCCAGGTTTTAGAAGATGGTCAACACCTTGGCCTAAGTTAATAACACCTTTCAGGTTTTTATAACTGGCTAGCAAGCCTTTTGGAGGAAGCCATACAAGTGCTACATCTACTTCATCAGAAAAAGTATTATCTTTATGCACCAAATTAATATCTGGGGCCTTTTTTGAAAATATATTAGACCAACGATTAAATCCATCTAGATCCCAATAATATAAAACATTTATTTTTTTGTTCATTTATTTCTCATCATTAATTTGAGCACTTCCTTTTGTGTAAATTCGTTATTACATGCAATTATGTCACCCTTACCTTTTTCGTGAACTTTATTTCCCTTCCAATCACATACGCATCCTCCTGCTTCCTCAATTATAGGAACTAAGGCCGCAATATCATGCCATGATAAATTATTTTCTATTACAATTTCTAAATAACCTCCAGCCAGTAAAGCAAAATTATGGCAATCTCCACCCCAAACTGAATTTTTACACTTTTTCTCTACTTTTGTATACAATCCAAATTCAGATTTATTAAACATATTAGGTGATGTGCAAGCTATTGTTGACAAAGAAATCTGCTTTGTGTCTTTGGTTTTTATTTTGGACCCATTAAAATAAGCGCCATTATTTTTTATACCTATCCAAGTTTCCTCAAGAACAGGCATATCAATTAAACCAGCCAATGGTTCCTTTTGTTTGTAAAGTCCCACTAAAGTACCAAATGTTGGTCTGCCAACTATAAATGATCTAGTTCCATCAATTGGATCAATTATCCATTGGTATTCAGAATCTAAATTTTCATTTGGAAATTCTTCACCTTGGATGCTATGTTCAGGAAAATTTTCCAAAATCAATGCCCTTATTTTTTTTTCAGATAATTTGTCAGCAATTGTTACAGGGCTTAAATCTGTCTTTGTCTCAACTTCAATTTCTTTTCTAAAATATGGTAGGATAATTTTTCTATTTTCAACAACCAATAAATTAAAGAAGTTTTTTAATTTATCATTATCGATCATCTGTATTTAGGAAGCAATATCTTCTTTTTCATTTTGAATATCTTCTTCAGATGGCAGCTCTGCAGGGGTTTCAGCTAAGCTTCTTAGCCACAAAATTATATTAGCTCTATCTTTGTCTTTTTTAAGCCCTGTATAATTCATTTTAGTACCTTTAATATATTGTTTAGGCTTTAATAAAAACTGATTTAATGAAGAGTAGTCCCACTTGCCACCAAAAGCACTTAAGGCTTTTGAATATTTATAATTTTCGACTTTCCCCATATCGCGATTGACAATATTCCATAAATTAGGCCCTACTTTATTAGCTCCCCCAGCATTAAAGCTATGACATGCAGCACATTTTTTTGATAGTTTTTGCCCAGCATCAGCATCAGCATTGGCTATTAAAGCTAAAATTGGAGTTATCATAATTGGACTGGACGACACAGTTGCAGGATTAGAGACACTGCTTTCAGTTACAACAATAGGGTATGAATTTTTACTTGAAGAATGGCCATCTCCTGAATGATCATCACCATGGTGACCACCATCGACACCCTGCATGAAAGAAGCAAATTTACCAGCTCCAAATAGTATTAAGCATGCACATAAAAAACCTGCTAAAATTTTATTAAATGCTAATGGATCGTTCATAAAAAAATCTCAATTATTAATTAATCTATAAAAAATTATGTTATATTAATGTTGTACTTTAAATTTCAATTAAATCTCAACTAAATAAAAAATAAATTTTATGAATGGTATATATAAAGGAAGTAAAACTTGCAACATAAAGAGCAAAATAAAAAATGTAAACCTATTATAATCATTCCATCTAGAATTGCATCTGTCAGGTTGCCAAAAAAAGCACTCAAAGTCATAGATGGCAAAGCAATGATTTGGCACGTTTGGTCAAATGCAAAGAGCATGAATATAGGTCCAGTTTTAGTCGCAACTGACTGCGAAGAAATTGCAGATATAATTCATGATAATGGTGGCAATGCAATTCTCACAAGTAAACAGCATAACTCTGGCTCCGACAGAGTTTACGAAGCGTTACTAAAATTTGATCCCAGTGAAAAATATGATTTAATTATTAATTTACAAGGAGATATGCCCTGTTTTGACCCCGACATAATAGTTAATTTATTGTCGCATATTCAAGATGAGGATATTACTACTTTAGTTAGCTTAGCTAAAAAAAATGAAGTCACTGATCCTAATGTTGTAAAAGTCGCTATGTCTTGGGATAATAATGTGAAGAACTTTGGAAAGGCTTTGTATTTCAGCCGTTCAAGCATTCCATTCAATTCTAGAGAATATTGGCATCACATAGGTATATATGCTTGGAAAAGGAATAGTTTAAAAAAATTTATTTCACTTTCTCCTTCTCAATTAGAAGCCATAGAAAAATTAGAGCAATTGAGAGCTTTAGAAAATGGCATGGAAATAAAAGCATTGAAAGTTGAAGATGCTCCAATAGGGGTTGATACCCTAAAAGACCTCGATAAAGTTCGCACATTAATTAATAATAAAAACAATCCTGAAGGTAAATTTTAATGACCAACAAAAATTTAAATAATACTATTGCATTTCAAGGTGTTCCTGGCGCTTATTCAGAAATGGCCTGTTTAACAAATTTCAAAAACATGAAAACACTAGCCTGTCCTTCTTTTGAAGAAATGATTGCTTCTGTTCAAGAGAATAGAGCTAAACTAGCAATGGTGCCTGTTGAAAATTCAACAGCAGGTAGAGTTGCTGATATTCATCACTTATTACCTGATTCAGGACTTTATATTATTGGTGAAATATTCTTTAGAGTTAATCACATGCTACTTGGGATAAAGGGAGCAAAAATTAAAGATTTATCTGAAGTAAGAAGCCATGCACAGGGCCTTGCTCAATGTAGAGAAAATATAAAGAATTTGAATCTTCTTCCAGTAATTCATCCTGATACTGCAGGAGCAGCTAGAGAAATTTCAATACTAAAAAATAAAAAAATTGGAGCTATTGCATCAAGGCTTGCTTCAGAAAAATATAATTTAGAAGTACTTAAAAGAAATTTTGAGGACAAAAATCATAACACAACAAGGTTTTTAGTTATGAGCAAATCGCATGTAATGCCTCAATTAGGGAAAAAGAAATTAATTACAACCCTTGTATTTTCAACGCGGTCTGTCCCAGCTGCACTTTATAAAGCGCTCGGTGGATTTGCTACAAATGGTATAAATTTAACAAAGCTTGAATCATATATGATAGATGGAAATATGACAGCTACACAATTTTATGTTGATATTGAAGGTCACCCTAATACGATTCCAATGAAACATGCTTTGAAAGAATTAGAATTTTACTGTGGGAAAGATAAAGTTAAGATATTAGGTACTTACCCAGCCTCAAACTTGCGAAAGGGTTAGCTATTATACTTTATTACTTTTTTATGCTTGAAAGATTTGATCATCTGTATCATACAGAATTGGGGAGCTGTTTGGACAGATGTCTTGCGAATTCGGTCAGGATCGAAAGATAGCAGCCGTAACAAGTTTTATTTGGGTCAAACAGTTTCCTGTTTTATAAAAAAACAGTTTCCTGTTTTATAAAAGATTAGTGGGCATTGCAAATAAATGGATGTTAAATCAGATAATACGGTTGCTAACTCAAAAAATAGAGTTTTAGCTAGGAAGTATCGGCCCCTTAATTTTAAAAGACTTATTGGACAGCAAACACTTGTTAAAACACTTTCCGGATCAATTGAAAGGAAAAGGCTTGCTCAAGCCTATATGTTAACTGGAGTGAGGGGAGTTGGCAAAACTACAACCGCTCGTATTATTGCTAAGGTTTTTAACTGCTTAAACCCAGAAAAAATTCCTGAAATATCTATCAATCCTTGTGGTAAATGTGAATGCTGTCTTGGGATCGCTTCAGGTAATCATATAGATGTTCTTGAAATGGATGCAGCTAGTCATACTGGAGTTGATAATATTAGAGACTTAATTGATGGGGTGGGCTATAAACCAGTTACATCAAAATATAGAATTTATATAATTGACGAAGTTCATATGCTCTCTAAAGGAGCGTTTAATGCTCTATTAAAAACTTTAGAAGAGCCACCAGATCATGTGAAATTTATATTTGCTACTACAGAAATAAGGAAAGTTCCAATAACTGTTTTATCACGTTGTCAGCGTTTTGATTTGCAGAGGGTTTTATCCGACCAATTAATAAAATATTTAAATTGGATATGTGACCAAGAGGGTATAAAATGTTCCAATGAAGCGCTTCAGATAATTGTCAGGGTATCCGGAGGATCAGTAAGAGATGCTCTATCTTTATTAGATCAATCAGCATCAATAAGTGGAGATAATATTAAATCAGAAAATATTAGTTATATGTTAGGGTTGCCTAATAGACTTTCAAGCATTGAAATTTTGAATAATGTCTTGAGTGGTGAAATTGCAGAAGCATTAGGAATGTATGATAATATTATTAACCATGGAAGCAATAGTGAAACAATGGTTTGTGATATGCTGGATATTTTGCATTTATCTACAAGATTATTGGTTGGAGGTGAGAAAAATGAGAATGTATTGCTTTTTGCTGTTCCAGAATCTGAAAAAAATGGAATAAAAAAAATTTCAAAGTTTTCTTTGCCGGACTTAACTAGAGCTTGGCAGGTTTTGTTGAAAGGACTTGAAGAAATTCGTTCCGCTCCAAACGCAGACGAAGCTGGTTCAATGATACTTATAAGATTATCTTATGCGAGCAGCTTGCCAGATCCTGCATCGTTGGTGAAAAAAATAAATTCATCATTTCAAAGTCATGAAAATAAAATAGAACCCTATGTTGGGAATCAAGTTTCTGAAAAAAATAAACAGTCTGATTTTATCAAAAATAATGACATTGAAAAACAACAAAAAGAGCCTGCAGATTATGAAGAAATGGTTAAACTGTTTAAAATTAAAGATGAATTGCTCATTCATGCAAAATTAACTTCATGTGTTCATTTAGTCTCTTTTGAAAAGGGAAAAATAGATATAAGAATTACTGGAAATGCTGACAAAGGTTTTACGAAAGAGATTTCAGGCAATTTAAAAAAATGGACTGGTATTGATTGGATTGTTAACAGTGTAGAGGATGAGGGTGAAGAAACACTGGACCAAAAGAGGGAAAGAGAAGACAAAGAAAGAATTACTATGACTAAAAGCACACCTGAAATGGAAAAAGTTTTAAAGGCATTTCCAAATGCTGATTTAAAATCAGTTAAAGATTCAAATGAGTGAAAATATAAATAATTTTTTAAGTAAATCTTTGTTATTAAATAATCGCAATGATTAATTCTGAAATAGATCATTTGATTAGGATGATGTCAAAGTTGCCAGGTCTGGGCTTAAGATCTGCTCGAAGAATTGTTTTGCATCTTCTTACTAATAAAGAAAAAGAATTAATTACTTTATCGGATGAAATGAAGCAAGTTGCAGAATTAGTGGAGTTTTGTATCCATTGTGGGAATATGGATACAAGCGGAGAATGCTATATTTGCAAAGACAATAAAAGAGATCAGACGATAATTTGTGTAGTTGAAAATGTTGGAGATTTATGGGCAATTGAAAGATCCGGTGTATATAATGGTATATATCATGTTTTGGGCGGCACTCTCTCTGCTTTAGATAATGTAGGACCAAAAGATCTGAAAATAGATAAATTGATTGAAAGAGCAAAAAACGAAATTATAAATGAGATTATTTTAGCTAATTCTGCTACTGTTGATGGGCAAACCACAGCCCATTATTTGGTTGATAGATTAACAGGATGCGAAGTCATTATTTCAAGATTGGCCCATGGATTGCCTATAGGTGGTGAATTAGATTTTCTTGATGACGGGACTATAACACAGGCACTTAAAGCCAGATCTGAAATTTAAAACTTTTGATTAGTTACTTAAGATTATTCTTTATCAACCTTAATGCGTTTAATTTAATAAAGCCTTTTGCGTCTGATTGGTCGTAATCACTTTCGCTATCTTCAAAAGTAACTAGTGATTCACTGTATAATGAGTTTTCAGACTTTCGTCCAGTTATAATAACATTACCTTTGTAGAGTTTTAACCTAACAGTCCCGCTTACTTTTTTTGAAGACTTGTCAATCAACGATTGCATCATTTCTCTTTCTGGGGAAAACCAAAAACCGTTATAAATTAATTTAGCGTATTTTGGCATTATTTCGTCTTTGAGATGAGCGGCCTCTCTGTCGAGAGTTATGGATTCAATAGCTCTTCTTGCGGTTAATAGAATAGTACCGCCTGGTGTTTCATAGACGCCTCTTGATTTCATTCCGACAAACCTATTTTCAACTATATCAATTCTTCCAATTCCATTTTCACCTCCTAAAAAATTCAATTTTTTCATAATTTTGGAAGGTTTTAGTCTCTTGTTATTAATCCTAATTGGGTCTCCTTTTAAAAAATCAATAGTAATCTCAGTAGGTTTGTCTGGTGCATCAATTGGACTTACGGTTCTAGTATAAATATATTCTTTAGGCTCTTCCCAAGGGTCTTCTAGAACCTTTCCTTCTGCTGAAACATGAAGCAAGTTTGCGTCAACACTAAATGGAGCCTCACCTCTTTTATCTTTTGCTATAGATATTTGATGTTTTTCTGCATATTCAATTAGCTTTGATCTGGATGTTAGTCCCCATTCTCTCCAAGGTGCAATAACTTGAATTTTAGGGTTTTGTGAAAAATATGATAATTCAAACCTAACTTGATCGTTTCCCTTGCCTGTGGCTCCATGAGCAACGGCTTCAGCGCCTTCGATTTCAGCTATTTCAATTTGCCTTTTTGCAATTAAAGGTCTCGCAATACTTGTTCCAAGCAAATAAAACCCTTCATAAACTGCATTACATCTAAACATTGGGAACACATAATCTTTAATAAAAGTATCCTCCAGGTTCTCAATATAGATTTTTTTTACTCCTAATAACTTTGCCTTCTCTCTAGCTGGCTCGACTTCTTCACCTTGCCCAATATCGGCAGTAAATGTTATTACTTCACATTGATATTTTTCTTGAAGCCATTTTAAAATTACTGAGGTGTCTAAACCTCCAGAATATGCTAGAACAATTTTTGAGGGTCGCTTATTATTCATTTTGAATTTTGTCTCCAAGTACAAATATAGTGCATCAACTTTTGATATTTTTATGCTATAACTCGTTCTACTAAATAATGCCAATTATATAACATAATAGCTAGAGGAGTAAATGATGGTAAATGTTTTATCTTCAAAAGAGGTGATGGAAAAAATAAAAGCAACTGGAAAAGATTGGCATCAAATTGATGATGGTAAAAAATTAAATAAGATATTTAAATTTAAATCTTTTATTGATGCCTTTTCATTTATGACCAAGATTGCAATCTTTGCAGAAAAGGAAGATCACCATCCCGAATGGTGTAACGTTTATAGTAAAGTGGAAATTTCTTTAACGACACATGATGCTGGAGGAATTACAGAAAAAGATATTAAATTGATTCAGTTTATAGAAAGTATATAGGCTTTAAATGCATAAATTTTTCAAGTTGATTTTTGATCCTGTTTTTCTTGGCTGGGCAGGTATTTTCCCTTTCCTGTTTTCAACAATATTAGTTTTAATAAACAGTGAGTTTGAAAATCAAGCAAGAGTAATAGGTTTGTTATATAGCGCGATAATACTTTGTTTTTTAGGTTCGGTTCATTGGGGATATCTTCTTAAAATTAGAAAAATTAATAATATTGGGTGGTTTTGGGGAGTTGTAACCCCATTATTAGCTTGGATATCGTTAGGTTTGATGGTTATTATTGAGTGGCATGAAGTATCCTCATTATTGCTTGCGATAGGATTAATTATCTCTCTCATAATTGATAATAAAAAATTTAATTCTCTAAAATGGTATCTTAACCTAAGAAAAAAGCTTACATTTTTTGCAATTACAAGTACTTTAATTAATGGATTTTTTTAATTTTGAGGATAACGTGAAAGGGTATTTTGGTATTGGTGTTGAAAATGTTTCAAAGGCGATGAATGCCGGTGCTGTTATGCGAACAGCACATGCCTTTGGTGCAAATTTTTCCTTTTTCGTTGGAGGACCCCTAGACAAAAAAGAAATAAGGTTATCAGACACTTCCAAAACGGAGAACAGTTTACCTACATATTTTTATGATAAGCCTGCTGATATTCATTTACCAAAAGGGTGCAAATTAGTGGGCATAGAATTATTAGATGCTGCTGAGAATCTTCCTTCATTTAGGCATCCAAGATTAGCAGCATATATTTTAGGTTCTGAAAGACTAGGTTTGAGTGAAAATATAATTAGTAAGTGTGATAATATTATTAAGGTGCCGACAAAGTTTTCTTTGAATTTAGCCTTAACGGGAGGAATAGTTTTATATGATCGGTTAACTTCAATGACACAATTTAAAAAAAGACCGTTAATGTGAACTAACTTGCTTTTGTTGGAAATATTGTTTTAACTCTCATCTTTTTTTTGCCATAAAACACAATTATTAACTCTATACACTAGAAGACTTGAAAAAATAGTTATAAAAAGTTTATTTAATTATTTACTAAATTTCTCTTAATACTTGCATTAAAATTATTAAATAGTTAAAAAATTTAAAATATAAACAGATACTTTAATTTAAATCAGATTTTTTATAATGTGAGGCTTAAATGACAATCAAGATATTAAGTAAAGTTTTATTTTTAACACTTATTTCCATCAATGCATTTTCAGAAACTTTAATATTGGGTGAAGAGCGTGATTGGATCGCATATAGATCTGATAGTGGTGATAAAAGAACCTGCTTTATATCAAGTGAGCCAAAGTCTTCAAAAGGTGATTATAAAAAAGAAAATAGAGGCGATGTAAGAGTTTATGTTACCCATGGGCCATCTCAGGATATTACAAATGAAGTTTCTATTAAAGCGGGGTACGATCATAAAGAGCAATCTTCAGTAAAATATGTTATAGACGGAAAGAAAAAGTTTTCTCTTTTCACCCTGAAAGATAGAGCTTGGGCTGAAACACCTGAATTAGACTCAAAAATTGTTAACGCAATGAAATCTGGAAACAAGTTAGTTGTTTCTGGAACTTCATCAAGAGGAACCAAAACAGAGGACATATATTCTTTATTTGGTTTTACAGCAGCATTAAAGCTAATTGACAAAGCTTGTGGAAGATAAAATTAAATATAGTAATTTAGTTTCTAATAAAGACAAAACTAATAAAGACAAAAATTTAAAAGTAGATCTTCTAGGTTTATCAAAGTCAGAACTAGTAAATATTTTGATTAAACATAGATTGCCTAAATTTAGAGCTAACCAATTATGGAATTGGATTTATAGATCTGGCGTTTCTAATTTTAATCAAATGTCCAACATATCAAAAGATTTGCAACGAAATCTTTCTGAAATCTTCTTTATAAGCAGGCCATTAATTGCTTCCTCACAAATTTCTGATGACGGTACAATTAAATGGCTTCTAAAGTTAAATGATGGCAATGAAATAGAAACTGTTTGGATACCTGACAATAAAAGAGGGACGCTTTGTATTTCAAGTCAAGTGGGGTGCACATTGACTTGTAAGTTTTGTCATACAGGGACACAAAGATTGGTTAGAAACTTAACATCTGCTGAAATTGTTGGACAAGTTATGTTGGTAATGGACGAATTAAATGATTGGCCCTCAGCGTCTGAAAATAGATACTTAACAAGCATTGTTTTAATGGGAATGGGTGAACCATTATACAATTATGAAAATGTTAAAACTGCTTTAGAGATTATCATGGATCATGCTGGCATAAGTTTATCGAGGAGAAGAATCACCTTATCAACATCAGGAATTATTCCTGAAATTGAAAAATGTGGAAAGGATTTAGGAGTTAATTTAGCGATTTCTCTTCATGCGACTGACGATAAACTAAGAGATCAACTTGTCCCAATAAATAAAAAATATAATATTAAGCAACTATTAGAAGCGGTAAGATCTTATGCTACTATTTCTAACGCCAGAAGAGTGACATGGGAGTATGTTATGCTTAAAGGAGTGAATGATAATATTAAAGATGCTAAAAATTTGGTAAATTTGATAAAAGGAATTCCCTCAAAAATAAATTTAATTCCCTTTAATGAGTGGCCATGTGCACCATATAAGTGCTCCAATAGTTTAGAAATTAATAATTTTGCAAAAATTATTATGAAGGCAGGCTATGCTAGCCCTATAAGAACTCCCCGAGGCAGAGATGTAATGGCAGCATGTGGTCAACTTAAATCACTTTCAAAAATTATAAAAAAAGTTGATAGAAAAAATACAAACTCCATTGAAAAACTTAATTAAAATGTTTATATTAATGTATATATAAGTAAATAATTTATCTAGGAGTTTATAAATGCAAGATCCTCGTTATATGTCATCAACTCAAACACAAGCAGTTAATATAGACGCTGGTTTGCGTTCTTATATGCTTGGAGTATACAATCACATGACAATAGGTATGGCAATTACTGGTTTTTTTGCTTTATTAATAAAAAACTTTGCAGTTGCATCGTCAGAAAATGCTGTAGGCTATTTATCTAATGGTATCCCTTTAACTAATTTTGGATGGGCTATTTATGGTTCACCCCTTCAATGGTTAATAATGCTTGCACCATTAGGGATGGTTTTTTGGTTGTCTGCTAGAGTGAATAGTATGAGACCTACAAGTGCAAGAAATATGTTTTATATTTTTGCTGCAGTAATGGGAATTTCACTTTCTTCAGTTCTTCTGGTTTACACTGGGGCTTCAGTTGTAAGAGTGTTTTTTATCACCGCAGCTTCTTTTTCTGCATTAAGTATTTATGGATATACAACTAAAAGAGATCTCACAGGTTTAGGGTCATTTCTTATGATGGGATTGGTGGGATTAATAATTGCATCAATAGTAAACATCTTCCTACAAGATGGTATGATGCAGTTCATTATCAGTGTTTTAGGTGTATTAATATTTGCTGGTTTGACAGCTTATGATACCCAATCAATTAAATTAATGTACAGAGCTGGAGATGACCAAGGTATAGCTTTAAAAAAATCTATAATGGGCGCTCTCAGGCTTTATTTAGACTTTATAAACATGTTCATTATGTTGTTGTCTCTTTTAGGTAACCGTGAATAGTCATTATTTATAGCTCTTTGTATTAATTACAAAGAGCTATTTTCACCCCATAAATTTTTCATAAAGTCATTGATAAATACATTTCCACTTAAAATTAATTTGTTTCTGATAGTTTTTTTAAGTCCAGAAAATTTTAAAACTTCACCTGAAAAATGTGACATATTCGTTACTTTTTTTATGCTTTTTAAACGTAATTTTGAATAATTCCCAACACTGGATGAAATGTTGTCGTTTTTTGATAGGCAATCTAATAACACTGCGCCATCAAGAAATGTTTGGGCAGCGCCTTGAGCTAAATGAGGAGGCATAGGGTGAGCAGCGTCACCTAATAAAATAATATTGCTGTTAATATATTTTGGAAAATAAATCGTATTTTGAATATTTACATCTTGCCAATTTGTATTTTCGAATAAACCCAATTCAAAGTTATCTGATGAATTTATCTGGTGAATCGCATTATTGCCTACTAAAATTGCGTTTAATTTTTTACCTTTTGAGTGAGGGTAATAAACTAAATGCCACCCATCTCCCATCCATAAATTTATTGATGACTGGAAGAGTATTCTGTTTTTATTATTAACTTTAATTTCGGCTCTTTTGATAACTTTATTATCAATGTTTTTGCTCCTAGTCCAACAAGATAATCTTCTTGCAATTCCATTAATGCCATCTGCGCCTATAATGAAATCACTTTTAATTACTTCTCCTGATGAGGAAATACATTTTGATTGACCATCCTTATTTTCTATAGAAACTATTTTATCTTCATTTATTTCTATCTTTGAGTTATTATCAATGGATTTTTTCAGAGAAGAAAAAATATCCTTTCTAGAAATTGTGAAATAATTTTTCGATACATCAATATTTGCTAAATCTTGTTTTAAATTTGTTTCTCTAAGTCTGATCATTGAAATTGGTGTTAGGAAATTTTTCAGTAAATTAAAACAACCTAGCTTTTTTAAAGCTCTAATTGAATTAGGTGGCATTTGCATAGCACCTTCCACTTCTGATTTTGGAGAAAACCATATAGTGTTTATGTTTGATTTCACGCATACATAAGCTGCTATTGCTCCTGCAATTCCACCGCCTATGATTATCACTTTAGAAGTATTTTCTTTCATTTAAAATTATATATACAATCTTTGAATATTATATAGAAGTATAATTGATCATTTTATTTATTCTCTACTTTGCTAAGGGGTTAAAATGGGTAAAAAAATTATTTTTGATACTGATCCTGGTATAGACGATGCTTTTGCTTTATTATACGCTTTAAATCATCCTTCACTGGAGGTAATTGGAATTACAACAGTTTATGGTAATGTTCCTGTTAAACTTGCGACTAATAATGCGCTAATCTTATCAGAATTGAGCCAAAGCAAAACGCCCGTATTCTCTGGAAAGGAAAAACCTCTTGAGAGAAAAATAAAACAATTTCCTAACTTTATTCATGGTGATGATGGTTTGGGAAATATAATGCACAAATCACCTAATCTTAAAAAGAGTGATAAAACTGCAATAGATTTTATAGCTGGCAGTATTAATGCTAATCCTGGCGAAATTGATATAATTGCTGTAGGGCCTTTAACAAATATAGCAGCATCAGCAATAGAATATCCAGAAATTATTAATAAGGTTAAATCAGTTACCATAATGGGAGGTTCCTGGCTGGCTGGCGGCAATATCACACCTGTGGCTGAAGCAAATATATATAATGACCCCGAGGCAGCAGATATTGTTTTTAAATCTGGTTGGCCATTGACAATGGTTGGGTTGGACGTGACACACAAAGTATTTCTTTCAGCTGATCAATTGGAACATTTATCTAAAATTGGTAATAAATGCGGACAATTTCTAAAAAATATCTCAAAGTTTTATGTGAGGTTTTATAAAGATACCAAAAATATGAACGGTTGTTATTTCCATGATGCAACAGCAGTCATTGCTTTGACTAATCCTGAATTATTTGAATTTAAGATGGGAAGAGTTTTTGTTTCTCAGGATGAATTAGCAAGAGGTCAAACAGTAGTCTTTTTGGATGAGAAAAATCACAAAAACCCTATTAATGATGGTAGAAATGAGGTAAAAATAATGAGTGAAGTTGAAAGCGATAAAGCTATCTCAAAGTTTATGGATATAGCAGAAAAATTTATGAAATAATAATAAGGAATGTTTTTGATTTTATCAAAAATTGTGGGTTATTTAATTTACCCACTTCATTTAATTTTGTTATTAATTTTTTTATATTTAGTCTCAAAAAAATTCCAAATATTTTCTAGCGTATCAAAAGTTATTTTAGGCTTTACTATAGCCATCATTTTCTTAGGCGGTTCAAATTTTGTAACAAGTTATTTATTATGGAATCTTGAGCAAAAAATCCCCCAAAACATTCCCAAAGAAATAAATGGTGTGATTTTATTAGGTGGTTCCTTTAGCCATTTAAAAAAACCATTAGATTTAAACCAAGTATCTTTAAATGAAAGCTCTGAAAGAGTAATTGAATCCCTTTATCTTCTTAGAGAGCACCCAGAAGCAAAAATAATATTTTGTGACAACAAAAATTTTGATGACTCTAAGGCTATTACTGAAGGTGAGCAAACGGCATTCTTTTTGAGAAAATTTAAAATAAATCAAGATAGGTTTTTAATATTAAGATCAGCACAAAATACATTTCAAGAAACTATTGAAATTGCGAACATGATTTCATTTCAAGGTGGTAATTGGGTTTTGGTGACATCTGCTTCGCATATGTCAAGGGCTGTGACATTATTTCAATCTAGAGAATTAGGAAAAGCTAAATTATTCACATTGCCAACAGACTTTACAGTTGATGCTCCGGAGTTTCTTTTAAATAGATATACTTTTCATCTTATCAATTTGGAAAAACTTCGGACTGTTTTTCATGAATACCTTGGTCATTTTGCATATAGACTAACAGGAAGAACTAGTAAACTTTGGCCAAATTTAAACGATATACCAATAAATGGTTAAACTCATTTATGTACTTTAAGAGAAAAAACAATTTCTTCTAAAGATTCTTCAACACAATTCTTCCATATTTTGTAATTTTTTGCATCATAGGCTCCATGAGGAAAAAGGATCTTTCGAGAAGAATTAATCAAACCACCTTCATAAACCTTATTTTTGTTGATTAATCCTGATAAGGCATCTCTAGCAGTTGCTCCTTGGGCACCAAAGCCTGGTATTAGAAATAAAGAATCAGGAAGTTTTTTTCTTATTAAAATAGCATCATTTGGTTTTGTAGCGCCAACCACTACTCCGATATTGCTATAACCATATTTACCTATATTAGAATTGGTAACCTTTTGTAGAAGTTCTGCTAAATGCATAAAAATAGATTGCTCATTCACTTTCAAATCTTGCAAATCAGAAGATCCAGGGTTTGAGGTTTTCAAAAGTATAAAAATGCCGCTATTAGTTGCTTTTGCAACTTTGATAAATGGATTTAATGTTTCTATACCCATCCATGGGTTTACAGTTAAAGCTTCTGATGGGTAGGAAGCATTTTTTCCTAGCCAAGCATTTGCATATGCTTGTGATGTTGTTCCAATATCACCTCTTTTTGCGTCCATAATAACCAAAATACCTTTTTCTCTAGCAAAATTTGAAATTCTAATAAGTAGAGACATTCCTTTGGGGCCCAAAAGTTCAAAAAAAGCAACTTGAGGCTTTATCGCAACAACTTTTCCATTTGCGAGTTCTATGATTTCAAATAAAAAATCTTCAACATTTTTTATATTACATGCAGTTGAATTCGTATTAAAAATTTTAGGGATTAAATGTGGGTGAGGATCTAACCCCAAACAAAGTGGCACACCTATTTCTCTAGTTTTAGAAATAACCTTATCTGAGAATTGCAATGTACTATTTTCGTTAATCGGGGTGACTCTTTTTTAGAGCCTCCATTTGATCTTTTGAAGCTTCTGTTTGAAACTTTTTCTTCCAATCTTCATAGGGCATTCCATAAATGATTTCTCTTGCATCTTTATCAGATAATTCCTTTCCAAGTTTTCCGCTTTCTTCTTTGTACCAACGAGACAAGCAATTTCTACAGAAACCAGCTAAGTTCATTAAATCAATATTTTGTACATCTGTTCTTTCGTTTAGATGGCCAAGTAATCTTCTAAATGCAGCGGCTTCAATTTCATTTGAATTATTGTATTTCATCATTTCTACCCATTTTTAAAAATATATAAAATTATTACTATTTTATGATAATAAGAAATTAATTCCAATTTAAATCTTGATATTGTAGTTTACAATAATTGAATTAATTTTATTTTAAATACAATTGTGCAATCTGAGAATAATTTGTCTGAAATCAAAAAGAATAACAGTCAAAATAAATCAAGCTTGAGGTTCAACAATTTGAGAGCCGCACATCAAACTGAGCTTGCTGAAGACTATGTTGAGATGATCTATGAATTAATTAATGAAAAAGGAGAAGCTAGGGCAGTTGATTTAGCTGATAGATTTGGTGTAAGCAACCCAACAGTTAATGCGTCAATACAAAGACTTCAAAAAGATGGGTTGGTTCAATCAAGACCTTATAGGTCAATTTTTTTAACCAAAAAAGGTGAAGAGCTAGCTAAATTTTGTAAAAATAGGCATGAAATTGTTTATAAGTTTTTACTAAGTATAGGAGTTGATGCAAATATAGCCTTGAGTGATGCAGAGGGTCTTGAACATCACGTAAGTATCGAAACATTGAAAGCTATGGAAAAATCTATAAATAAATAATTAATCTATAAAATTTATTTTTCTATAAAATAAAAATGAAGAATTCTGTGTTTATTATTTGATATTTTAGTTTTTGAAATGCTAATTTTTTCAAATTTATAGTTTTCCTTAATTTTCATTGGAAGAATGTCTGTTTCAGTAATATAATAAAACTTTGTGCTCTCCTTTTCGTCAAAAGAGTAATTTAATTCATAGTGGTTATTTGGAGATTTAAAATTATTTGGAACACGTATTTTTAAATTTTTATCTCTTAAATAATATATTAATTCGGCAGCAATGCCGCGTCTCTCGACTAAAATAATGTCACTTTTTTCTTTAGGAGCGTTATCTAAAATATCTTGGCTAAGAGCTTGCCAACCTTTCAGCTTTCTTAATGGGTCTGAATTTAGTTCAAAAAAGATTAAATTACCTGTTAATGAAGTTAAATAAATTAACAAACAAATTAGAGAGTTAGTAAATATAGAAAAAAAAGCTACTTTAAAATTTTTCGCTAAATAATGTCCACAAATTATAGATAAACCAGGAAGGGCGGTAGCTGACCAATTTGCATTAGCTTCTGAAAAGAAACCTTGAATGGCCATGATTATAAAAACAGGTAAAACAAACCAAATTAATAATCCAAAATTATCTTTTAATTTAAGTATGTTCCATATTGCTAAAATCGAAACAATAAACATAATCGGGCCGATAACCCCTATTTGACTAATAATAAAATCTAATGAACCTGATAAAGAGTAGCTTGGCGTATCTATAACAGCATTTGATGAAAGATGATTAATCGTAGAAAAGTTATTAAAAATATTCCAAATTAGGTTAGGAATAGAAATTAATAAAAAGGATGAACAAAATATAAATAAGTGAATAAACTTAATTTTTGAATTGCTTTTATAAGTTAAAAAATAAAATAACAATAAACCGAGCGGCATGTAGAATGCCGCATATTTGGCATAAATGCTAATACCTGAAATTAAACCAGAAATTAACCAAGTAGAATTCCTTTCGCTTTTATAAGCATTAAAAATAGATAAAAGCCCAATAGTCCAAAGTAACATTAATGGAGTATCAGTCGACATTAAGAAAGAGCCCACACCAATTATTGGTAATGTGAGCCAAGTTAATGCTGATAAAAATTGAGTTAAGTGACTTTTATCGCTCACTTCTTTAGCCAAATAAAAAATTAACATTGCTGTGATGCCATGAAATATTGGCGCAAGAATTCTAATGGAAAATACTGAAACACCGAAAACATGGTTAGAAAAAGAAATCAACCAAGCAATTAATGGAGGTTTAGAAAAATAACCCCAACTTAAATGATTGCTCCAAAGCCAGTATTGAGCCTCATCAGCTGATAATTCTAAGGGTGAGTTTATAATCGCAAGGCACCTTGCTAAAACTGTTAAAACAACTATAACAGTTAAAATTTTTAATAATTTAATTTCAGGTAACTGATTTATCATGCTTTTAAGTGTTGATTTTGAATTTTAAATTACATAAGTAAAACTATAATAATGAATTAAATAAACAAATAATTAAATTAATGGATTTTAAATGAATAATTCAAATTTACCTATCGATAAAGTTGTGGAAGAAATAATCGATGAGTTTGAATTTTTTGAAGATTGGGAAGACAAGTACGCTCACATAATAGATATGGGAAAAAAACTAGAAAGTATGGAAGACAGTCTAAAGGCCGAAAAAACAAAACTTAAAGGCTGTCAATCAACTGTGTATTTCTATTTCCAAAAATATAAAGATGAAAAAATTCATTTCAAAGCTTGTTCAGATGCAGCTATAGTACAGGGTTTAATTGCACTGTTATTACGTGTTTATAATAATCGAAGCAGTCTAGAAATATTAAATACTCCAACAAATTTCATAAGAAAAATTGGACTTGATGACCATCTTTCAGTAACTAGAAAAAATGGCCTTTCCTCAATGATTAATGCAATAAAACAAGCAGCAAAAAATTAATTTGATTGTTCAATAGCCCTTGAACCTCTGGGGGATGTTCCATAAAAGGATTTGTAACATTTTGAAAAGTGAGATGCAGAAACAAAACCACTGGCTAAAGCAACTGATAAAATAGACATGGAAGTTTGCAATAACAAGTTTCTTGATCTTTCCAATCTTAATTTTAAGTAATACTGATTAGGAGAGCATGAAAGATATTTTTTAAACAGTCTTTCAAGTTGTCTTAAGGAGATATTTGCTTTTCTTGACAAGTCATTTTGAGATAATGGTTCTTCAAGGTTCTCTTCCATAATTGCCACTGAGGAAATTAATTTAGGATGGCTGACCCCAAGCCTGGTTCTTAAATTCATTCTTTGATAGTCACGAGAATCTCTAATACGTTCATGAATCAATTGGTCTGAGGCACCTTTTGCTAAAGAAACGCCATGATTTTTTGATATAATATTAAGCATTAAGTCCAGTGCTGAAGTTCCTCCTGAACAGGAATACCTGTCTCTATCAATTTCAAATAAATTATTAGTAATCTCCAAATCGGGAAAATCTTCCTTCATGCTTATTGAGTTTTCCCAGTGTATTGTTGATTTCCTTTCAGACAACAGCCCCGCTTTAGCCAACAAATAACTAGCAGTGCATAATGAGCCTAAATGGATTCCTCGCCTTGAAAGCTTTCTCAAAATTCCTAATACGTTTTTGTCTACTTTGTCTTTAATATCTAAACCACTACACACAAATAAAATATCTGCATGGAAACTTTCGTCTAATAAAATATCTGCTTTTATGCTAATTCCATTTGAGCTATTAACAGGATTTCCATCGGCACTTAAGATTTTCCATTCATAAATATTTTTACTACTAATTCTATTTGCTGCTCTAAGTGGTTCAATGGCTGATGCAAATGCAATCATAGAAAACTCATCAACTAATAAAAAGCCAACTTGTATCACTTTGTTTTTATTTAATTCCATTTAGATATTAAAAGTATTAAGTTTAGTCTGAAAAAAGGTTGCATTTAATGTTTCTAATTATTTATATGAAATTAGTCGAAAATTAACAATATAAAGTCGTAAAAAGAATTAAAATTTTTTGAAACAAGTAATTAATAAGAACAATAATTTCAAATCATAGATAGGAAAAAAGCATGAGTAGTGATATCGAAATAGCACGTAACGCGAACATAAAGCCAATCTTAGATATAGGTGCTAAATTAAATATTCCCAATGACGCAATGAGCCCCTTTGGTCATTATAAGGCTAAGTTGTCTTCTAACTGGTTGGATGGTCAGCTAAAAAACAAAAAGGGGAAACTAATTTTGGTAACAGCTATAAATCCTACTCCTGCAGGTGAAGGAAAAACAACAACTTCGGTTGGCCTTAATGATGGATTAAATAAAATAGGAAAAAAATCTATTGTTTGTTTAAGAGAACCTTCTTTGGGGCCATGTTTTGGGATGAAAGGCGGTGCTGCTGGTGGGGGTTATGCCCAGGTTGTTCCTATGGAAGATATTAATCTACATTTTACAGGTGATTTTCATGCTATAACATCTGCTCACAATCTTCTTTCTGCAATTATAGACAACCATATTTATTGGGGCAATAAACAAGGGATTGATCCTAGAAGAGTGTCATGGAAAAGAGTGATTGACATGAATGACAGAGCATTGCGAAACATTGTGGTTTCTTTAGGTGGCGTTAGCAATGGTTTTCCAAGAGAGTCAGGTTTTGATATTACAGTTGCATCCGAAATTATGGCTATTATTTGTCTTTCAGAAAATATAGATGATTTGCAAAAAAGATTAGGCGATATAATTATTGGGTATAGAAGAGATAAATCCCCAGTATTTTGCAGAGACATAAATGCTGACGGTTCCATGACGGTTTTACTAAAAGAAGCTCTTCAACCAAACTTAGTCCAAACATTAGAAAATAACCCAGCATTTATTCATGGTGGTCCATTTGCAAATATTGCTCATGGTTGTAATTCTGTTGTTGCTACTAGAGCAGGCCTTAGTCTGGGGGACTATGTCGTTACTGAAGCTGGATTTGGTGCTGATTTGGGGGCTGAAAAATTCTTAAATATCAAGTGTAGAAAAGCTGGTTTAAAGCCTGATGCGGTAGTTATTGTAGCCACAATCCGAGCTTTGAAAATGAATGGAGGAGTTCCTAGAGATCAGCTTAGCAAAGAAAATGTTAATGCTTTAAAGCTAGGATCCTCAAATCTTCTCAGACATATTGAAAATATTCAAAAATTTAAATTACCTGTAGTTGTTGGAATTAATCACTTTATTTCTGACACTGATGCTGAAGTTAATTCGTTACTTGGTATAGTTTCTGATTCAGGTTCCGAGGCTATTTTATGTAAGCACTGGTCTGATGGGTCTGCCGGAACTGAAAATCTGGCAAAAAGAGTGGTAGAAATATGTGAATCAGGTGAAGCTGACTTTCACCCTCTATACGAGGACAATTTATCATTGCTTGATAAAATAAAATGTGTTGCCAAAGAAATATATCGAGCATCTGATATATCGGCAGATAAAAAAATCATTCATCAACTTAATGAATGGGAAAAGTCAGGATTTGGTAAATTGCCTGTTTGCATGGCTAAGACACAGTACTCGTTTTCTTCTGACCCTAACGCACTAGGTGCTCCAGAGGGTCATGTGATCCCAATTAGAGAAGTTCGCCTTTCAGCTGGGGCAGGTTTTGTTGTTGCTATTTGTGGAGATATTATGACGATGCCTGGATTGCCAAGTGTTCCTGCAGCAGAAAAAATACACATCGATAATAATAATTTAGTGCAAGGGCTTTTTTAAAATCAAAAGCGATTTTTAGTTTAGTGGAATTTTGTGTTGAGAGAATTTGAAAAAATAACAAGCATTTCAAATCCCAAAATTAAGTTTATAAAATCTCTACTTTTAAGAAAGAATAGAAGTAATTCAGGTTATTTTCTTGCAGAGGGTGAGAGGACTTGCAAAGAGGCAATAGATCATGATTGGAGCCCAAAATATCTAATATATAATAACGAAAGAGATAAATCTGAAAACATTGATAGTATTATTGAAAAATGTATACAAGAGGGAGGGTTGGTTTTAAATGTATCTCAAAAAATACTTTCTAAAATTTCAAAAAAAGAAAACCCTCAAATAATATTAGGAGTTTTTCAGCAAAAGTTCTACAAGATCAATGAATTGATGGATAGCAACTCTTTAGCTTGGTTGGCGCTTGAAAGAGTTAGAGACCCTGGAAATTTAGGGACAATATTAAGAACATGTAATGCTACTGGTGTAACTTCAATAATTTTAGTTGGAAATTGCTGTGATCCTTTTTCACCTGAATCTGTAAGGGCATCAATGGGAGCGATATTTTCAATAAAAATAATTCATTTAACAAAAGATCAATTTTTATCATGGGCAACTAATAAAAATAATAAAATTGTGACCACAAGCCTAAATGCAAAAAAATATTATACAGAATGCAATTGGGGAACGATGCCTATAATTGTTATGGGGAATGAGCAATCGGGCATTTCAAAGGAATTGGAGAAAATCTCTCATGAAAGTTTAAAGCTTCCTATGTTGGGAACTTCAGATAGCTTAAATCTATCTGTTTCAACGGGCGTTTTCCTATATGAAATTTTAAGAAAAAAAATCACTTAAGTTACTCTTTTTGCCATCTTGCAAAATTAGCGCATGACAGAATTCTTCCTTGTTTATTATTTTCCTTAATTCCTAATTCACCTGAAGAAAAGGCACCATGATTAAGGTTTAAACCACTTTTAAGTAAATAATATAGAGACATATGTGAAGATCGGATTGCGTATGAAGTTAAAACTACAAAAATAGCGTTGGGAGACAATAGGTTTTGAATTAATTCTAATAAATTTAGAAGATCGTCTTCGATTTTCCACTTTTCCCCGTTAGGACCTCTACCGTATTTAGGAGGATCTAGAATGATACCATCATACTTTTTATTTCTTCTAATTTCCCTTTTTACAAAGTTTAGAGCATCTTCCACCAAAAACCGTATAGGTAAATGCTCTAATTCATTTTCATTTCTATTTTCGAAAGCTAGGTTTACTGCTTTTTTTGAAGCATCTACGTGAGTAACAGCTGCACCAGCTAAAGCTGCATCTAAGGATGCAATACCGCTATATCCAAATAGATTTAAAATCCTTGGCTTATTTTCAATCTCAGATGACTTAATTAAATTTCTGCACCATTTCCAGTGAACTGACTGTTCAGGGAAAAAACCTAAATGTCTAAACGGAGTTGGAATGGCTCTAAGTTTTAACTCGCCATAATTGATAGTCCAATATTTTGGAACCTTTTTAGAGAGTTTCCAATTTCCTTTTTCTTCATCAATAGAAGAACTAAATATTCCGTCAGCATTGTCCCAAATTTCCTTCTGTAAAATAGGTTTTGCCAAAGCTTGAGAATCTGGTCTAATAAACGTATAATCACCAAATCGCTCTAGCTTTTTCCCATGTCCAAAATCAATAAGCTCATAATCAATCCATTCTGTAGGGAATAGAATGCTACTTGTTATATAATTAGAATGATTCATAAATTAAGAATGATTTGATCATCCTCTCATTACTGAGCCACTAGGATCAAAAAGTGGATCAACAGAGATTTTTGAATTGTATCTTTTCCCCAAGATTTCTATTTGAAATTCAATATCTTTATGTTCTTTAAATAATGAGTTAGGAATATATCCTTGAGCTAGTGACAAATCAACAAAATGACCATAGCCACCTGAAGTTACCCATCCAACAACATTCCATTCTCCATCAGAGGTGTTATTTTGTGTTTTGGAAATAGTTTTACCTTTTTCATCAAATCTTGATGGCCCATGATCCTTTGCTTCAGTTACAGCGTTAGTAAACTCACCTTTTGGAATTTTTGCCCAGATAGGTTCATCACCCATAACATCAGCATCATCGGCATCAATAACAAATGAAACACGTTTCAGGTTAGGTCCATTTTGATTTTCCATGCGAGCAGCATTACTTCCAATAAAAGTATTTTTATCTAGTTTTATAAATCTGTCTAGTGAGCCCTCGTAGGGACCATATATTGGTCTAAGCTCGTGTCCCCAAGTTGGAAAATTCTTTTCCAGTCTCATTGACAGTAAAGCCCTGGTTCCAAAATCTATTATTTTAAATTCTTCCCCAGCAGCTTTCAAAGACAAGTAAACATTCCTTTGGTAAGATGGTTCCATCCAAATTTCATACCCTAAATCACCTGTAAAAGTTATTCTATTTACAATACAAGGTGCGCCAGAGACGTCCATCCTTTTCAATCTCATGAATTTAAAGTTTTCATTTGAAATATCTGTATCAACTAACTTTTGGAGTACATTTCTTGATTTGGGCCCTGCTATAGATAGCCCCACTAAATTTAGATCAATACATTCTATGGTTAAATCCTCTGAACCACTAAGATGCTTATTAAACCACCTCATATGATGTTTTTGGGCGTTTTGGGATCCCCAAATATAAAATACATTTTGTTTTATTTGGGCTATAGTAAAGTCACCAATAATTTTGCCAAATTCATTTAGCATTGGAGTTAAAATAATGTTTCCTACTTTAGGCATATTATTTGTCATCATTTCTGAAAGCCAACTCTCAGCATCAGATCCACTAACTTTATATTTAGCAAAATTTGAAATTTCTGTAATACCCACACTTTTCCTAACTGATAAAACTTCATTTTTTATGGATTGAAAATCATTAGATCTATGGAAAGATAGTATATCTTTTGCCTCTTCGCCATTAGGAGCAAACCATAAAGCGTTCTCCAGGCCCCATGAATTTCCCATGACTGCATTCTGCTTGATTAGCAAGTCGTAAATTGGAGTAGTTTGATGGGGTCTTCCAGCATCTAATTCTTCATTTGGGAATGAAATCCTGAATCTTCTAGAATAATTTTCTCTAACTTTAGCGTTAGTATATCGTAAAGTTGCAAAGTCACCAAATCTTGCTATATCCATTCCAAAAATATCATGACCTGGATCTCCTTCAATCATCCAGTTTGATAAAGCTAGTCCAACTCCTCCACCTTGGCTAAAACCTGCCATAACTGCGCAAGCAGACCAAAAATTAGTTAAGCCTGGAACTGGTCCTATAAGAGGATTTCCATCAGGAGCAAAAGTAAATGGACCATTAATCATTTTCTTAATCCCCACTTTTTCTAATGGAGGAAAATGTTTGAAACCAACTTCTAAAGAAGGGGATATGCGTTCAAGATTTGGCTCAAGTAGCTCGTGGCCAAAATTCCATGGAGTTTCTATTGTTGACCAAGGTTCACAAGCCTGCTCATAAGTTCCGAGTAAAACACCTTTTTGCTCCTGTCTTGTATAGATTTCACCTTTAAAATCTATTACATGAATTGTTTCTTTACCTGTCCTGTCATTGAACTCTACTATTTCAGGAATTTCATCAGTTAAAATATAGTGGTGTTCCATTGCTAAAAGGGGCAACTCCAAACCAACCATTCTACCAACTTCCCTGGCCCAAAGCCCGCCAGCATTTACGACATGTTCAGCTTGAATAGTTCCCTTCTCGGTTACAACATTCCATACCCCGTCAGAATTTTGGTTTAATTCAACAACTCTATTCCTTAAGGAAAGTTCAGCTCCCAAAATTTTTGCTGACTTTGCGTATGCGTGCGTAGTGCCTGATGGATCCAAATGACCTTCCACTGGGTCCCAAAGTGCTCCCACGAAATGACTTTCATCTAATAAAGGGAACATTTTTTTTACTTCTCTAGGAGTAATTATTTCAGTACTCATTCCCAGGTATCTTCCTTTGGCATGAGTATGTCTTAAAAAGTCCATTCTCTCAGGGGAATCAGCCATCATGGCTCCACCAGTTAAGTGGAGTCCACATTTTTGACCACTTAGCTCTTCGAGTTCTTTATATAATGAAACAGTGTAGGCTTGAAGTTTAGCAACATTAGGATCGCCATTCAAAGTATGGAATCCACCTGCCGCGTGCCATGACGAGCCTGAAGTTAGTTCTGACCTTTCTAATAAAAGGATATCTTTCCATCCAGCTTTTGCGAGATGGTATAAAACTGAACATCCTACAACGCCTCCACCGATAACAATCGCCCTATATTTATCTTTCATTTCTGTATCCTAAATCATATTAACGTTCTATTTTGAGTTAAGCTTCAAGAATTGTTCTAATATTTCTGGATTTAACCCCACATTTTTTTCATTGCCATTTAACAAAGCATTAGCAAAATCTTTACCTAATTCAACCCCAAATTGATCAAAAGGGTTTATTCTCCAAAAAGCTGCTTGCATAATTACTTTATATTCATAAATAGCTATTATAGAGCCAAGCCTAAATGGCGTCATTTCGTTATAAGAAAATAAAGAAACTGACCTTCCTCCACGAAAGTTTTTATGAGGTAGTTTACTTTTTCTTCCCTTAAATAGAGCCTCTGTTTGCGCCAGAGCATTTGCTACTAAAATTCGATGCCTTTTAGCTATGTCAAAACTTTCATCATCATAAACTGATTTTTTTGCAATCATTATATCTATAGGTATTTTTTCAGTTCCTTGATGAAGCATTTGAAAAAATGAATGCTGCGCATCTGTTCCAACTGTTCCCCAAATAACGGGCACAGAAGAAGTGTTTATAGCATTTCCATCAATAGAAACGCTTTTACCATTTGATTCCATCTCTAGCTGTTGCAAGTATGAAGGTAGTAATGATAAATTTGAATCATATGGAATTACTGCCTGACTAGAAATACCAATATGATTTCTTTGAATGTACCCTAATATTGCCATCATAGAAGGAATTGAGTGAACGCCCTTTTCTATCATATGCTTATCAATTAAAAATCCACCTTC
>CACAIE010000002.1 GCA_902532475.1 uncultured SAR116 cluster alpha proteobacterium | reverse complement strand
CAGTAAGTTTTTAAATGTTGATCCTAAAGAGCCCTCTTTAAAGGCTCAACCGATTGTAGCATCATAGAATGGAGTTTTGAATGTTAGAAAGATTTGTATCCATCAATGTGAATGGAAAAAATTCATATGGAATAGAGACGGAAGAAGGAACAATTAATTTATCAGATCATTTTCCTGAATGGCCAACTTTATTGGAGGTGGTTCAAAATAAAGGGTTTGATAAATTGTTAGGATCTATAAAGAATAGACGAGTATCATACCCAAAGGGTACTTATAAATATAATATTCCAATTTCCAAACCTGAAAAAATTATATGTGTTGGGGTAAATTACCCAGACAGAAATGAAGAATATAAAGACGGTCAAAACACTCCTTCAAATATGTCTTTATTTGTAAGGTTTGCAAGATCTTTTGTTGGGCACAATAGCCCAATCATTAGGCCTAAAATTTCCAAACAATTGGATTATGAGGGTGAAGTGGCAATAGTTTTAGGTGCATCAGGCAGGCATATACCAGAAGAACAAGCTTATGACTTCGTATCAGCAATTACTATTTGTAATGAAGGAACAATTAGGGATTGGGTAAGGCATGCTAAGTTCAATGTGACCCAAGGAAAGAATTTTGAACAATCTGGAGCAATTGGGCCTTATTTAGTGCCTTTTAAAGATAAAAGCCAATTGGAAGACATTCAATTGACAACAAAAGTCAACAATGAACTTCGCCAAGATGATAGAACAAGCAGGATGATTTTCAATATACCAAAGCAGATTTCATATATATCAACTTTTACAACTTTAATGGCTGGTGATATAATCATTACAGGAACACCAACAGGAGCGGGAGCTCGATTTGAACCGCCTAAGTTTTTAAATCCAGGTGATAAAATAGAAATTTCTGTCGAAGGAGTTGGAACTTTGATTAATACTGTAGAAGACGAATAATGCCACTTTCAAATGATCAAATAAAAGAAGCGGCAAACAATCTTTTTAATGCTGAGAAAGAGAAAAGAAAAATTGGTCTTTTATCTGTTCTTCATGAAGATATTGATATGGAAGATGCCTATAAAATACAAGATGCTCTTGTAGAAAAAAAAGTCCAATCCGGTTTAACTATAAAAGGATGGAAAATTGGCCTCACTTCAAAAGCCATGCAAGATGCGTTAAAGATAGATATACCTGATAGTGGAATTTTATTTGATAATATGTTGTTTGATAGTGGAGATAGTATTCCATCAGATAGATTTATAGAGTCTAGAATAGAAGCAGAAATTGCGTTTTGTGTAAATAAAACCCTAAAAGGAAATATTAATCGTGATGAAGTTTTAGATGCTACAGATTATGTTTTCCCTATATTGGAAATATTAGATACACGTATAGATAGAAAAGACGTTAATACTGGGCAATTAAGAACGGTATATGATACGATTTCAGATAATGCAGCTAATGCAGGAGTAGTCATAGGTCATGAAAAACATGATCCTAAAAACTTTGACCTTAGACGTGTAGGCGCAATAGTATATAGAAATGGCGAGGTTGAAGAAACAGGTATGGGTGCTGGAGTTCTTGATGATCCAGTGTCAGGCATTATATGGTTGGTAAAAAGGTTGTCTCAATACAATCAAACAATTAATCCTGGAGAAATAATTCTTTCTGGGTCATTTATAAGACCGATTGAAGCTAGAAAAGGAGATAAATTTTTAGCAGATTTTGGTGATTTTGGAATGGTTGACTGTAGATTTGAATGAATTATCTATTTAATTTATATGATTGCTTCACTATCCTCTAGATCAAATTATAGTACTTTGGATGACTTTGTTTATTTGAATCAAGCATCATTGGGTCTTATTTCTAGACGTTCAATTCTTGAAATGCACAAGTTTTTAGATGATGTTGCTCGTCATGGAAACTCAAAGATGACTGATGATGAAGAGGTCGAATTTTTGGATTCTCTTGGTTCAAAAGCCTCATCACTCTTTAATTGTGCAAAGGAAAATTTAGGAATTCTCTCCAGTGCGAGTGAAATGCTTAATCAATTACCTTACTTAATTTTGCCAAAACAGAAAAGTAAGGTGATCTTGGTTTCAACCGATTTTCCTGCACTGTATAGACCGTGGTTAGCGTATTCAGAAAGAAATAAGTTTGAATTAAAATTTTTAGAGGATAATGAAAACCAAGATTTAACTGAAACCATTATTAATAGTCTATGTAAAGATACTTCTGCTGTTGTTGTGAGTTACGTTCAATTTTCCACTGGAAGTAAGATAGATGTTGTCCGATTAAGAAGATCAACAAAAAGATTTAATACAAAATTAATAGTTGATGTAACTCAGGCAGCGGGAGCATTAGTTATTGATAGTAAAATTTGGAATTGTGATGCAATTGTTTGTAGTGGGTACAAATGGTTAGGAGGACATGGAGGAGTTGGTTTGGCTGTATTATCGGAAGAATTAATTAGCAAAACGCCATTAACACCGGGTTGGATGGGAGCAGAAAATCCATTTTCTATTTCTCATAAATATTTAAGCTTGTCTAAAACCGCTAGGCGATTTACACAAGCAACAATGTCATATGTTTCTATAAAGGGTTTAGAAGTATCGATTAAAGAACTTTTAGAAATGAAAATTCAAAATATCGAAAAACATTCCAAAGATTTAAAAACAATATTTTTAGGTAAATTAAAAGACACCTCCTGGAATGTATTTCACGACAAAATTATTGATCTGTCATCTTCGAATATAATATGTATTTCGAATGACAAAAAAAATCTCAAAGAAGTATCTAATCTATTATTTCAAAATAACATTGTATGCAGCTATAGAAATAATCATTTAAGGATTTCTATTGCTCATTTTAACAATGAAAATGATATTGAAAAACTATTTAATTTGCTTGGTAGGATATAAAAATTTATGCGTGTTGCTGTTGTGTATATGATTGTCATCGTTAGTGGTTCAACTCCTCCAAAAATAAAAAGTTAATTGGGTAAATCAAAAAATTCTTTTTTACCAAAAAGTCATTTCAAAGAGATTCGTTTAATGGACAATTTCTGAGTTAAGTTCTTAAAGTTAATTACTTATTGTTAATTAGGCCTTCATTAACCCATTTATCAAAAATCATTAAAGCTAAATTTGTAAATTCAGGATCATTTATATTTTGCTTTATTTCATGAAATTCAACAGGTTTTTTTAAAATACTTTTAATTTCCAGATAAAATGCATCAATGGCTTTTCGATCGAAGGCCCACTCACCCTCACGATCCCAGTCATCAAATCCACCATGGGGCATAATGAATGCAGTTGGGCCTTTGGCTTTCATTAATTTGTTTCCTATTATTGTAGCAGCTTTTTTCCTTTCTTCAGGTTCAAGAGCTGCACATGTTACAAGACGGTTATGTGGGCGAAATTCCCTTTTCTCAAAACCTTTAGGAGGACTTGACCATGTTTTTGCATCAACTACTGTAAGCCCGCCAGGAGCTACTATCTGAGGCACAGATAGTTCCCCAGCGATTTCAAGACGTTTTTTACCAGCATTAACTTCAGATTCAAAAAAATAATTACTTACTTCAACTAATGAAAAATCCATAACAGCTGAAATCCTGCCTTGCCTTATTAAAGACTCCATTGCTGAGCCACCCATTCCAGTAGTATGAAATACTGCTGCTTCAAAGCCTCTTTTCTCTAGTTCTGGTAATAAAGTAATAATATATCTTAATGCTGAAGTCCCGAGAGAAGTGATTGCTACTATTGGTTTTGGATTGTCATCTTTATAAGTAGAGCTTACAGAACCAACTATTGCTCCACATGCTTGGCTCAATGAAGACTTGCAAATACTATTTAATCCATATAAACCACCAGCCCAAAGCATTGTAATAATATCAGAAGGCAATCGTGCTGGTTCTATCAAAGGTGAACCTGAAACAGTTGAAAGAAGACATTTTGGAAAACCTAAAGGTAGGTCAGAGAAAACATCTAAAGCTAAGTCTGTACCCATAGTCCCGCCTAATGCAATAACTCCATCGATGTGATTTTTTTGACAAAGTTCTAATGTCAAAATTTTAGCTCCTTTGGCAGACGCTATCATCGCATCATTTTCATTTCCCAAGTTAGTAATTTCCTCATTTGTCATGCCAGCATATTTAGCTACTTTATGCTTTGAATAATCTACATCTATAGAAGGTTCACCAAGAACGCTAACATCCATTAAAATTGGATTGCAGTCTAAATTCTTGATACATTTTCTCATGAAATTGATTTCATCTGATTTAGTATCTACGGTTCCAATAATTAAAATATTTTTCATAAAGCGTTCAAATTAAATTTGCCTCAATCTTTTAATAATAATATATTTAGCATTCAATCTAATATAATTGTTAAAAATTTACCAATTAGAAAGTAAAATTATTTTCCCTATAAAACTAAGTAATAAATATATTGGCTTTATATGTGCCACTTGCGTATTATTTATTTGGTCTAGTTGGATAGTCGCCAGCCGATATGGTGTTTTGTCAAGTATGACAATATTTGATTTAATCGCTATCAGGTTTGGTGTTTCAGGTATTATAGTTATACCTTTCATTATTTATTATAAACCGTGGAAAACTCTTACTATTTTCAAAATGATTGTCTATAGCGCATTACTTGGACCTATTTACATGATTTTTGTGTTTAGCGGTTTTATTTATGCACCAGCATCACATAGTGCAGTTTTTTTTAACGGATTTTTACCATTTCTTACTTTGCTAATTTCATTTCTTTGGCTAAAAGAAAAAATTTCAAAATATCAGATTTTAGCGATATCTTTGATTTTGCTTGGTGCGTTTTTAATTTTGTTGGATGGAGCCAGGCTCAATATTGCAAACAGCTGGTTTGGTGATTTAATATTTTTATGTGCTGGAACTTTATTTGCTGCTTATATAGTAGTGAGCAGGGCATGGAAAATTACAATACCTGAACTTTTATTTTGTAGTGCGTTTATAAATTTTATTTTTTATATACCTTTATGGATTTTATTTTTTCCAAAAAATATTGTTTATGTTTCAAATTCTGAATTGATCATTCAACTTGGGTTTCAAGGCATTGTTCCTAATCTTATGGGTTTGACATTAGTTACTATTTCAGTAAAACATATTGGATCAGGAGCTACTTCAGCATTTTTAGCTGGTGTTCCAGCAGGTGCTACAATTTTAAGCATGCTGACACTCAATGAATTTCTTGGTTATCAAGGTTGGTTAGGTATTTTATCTTTAACACCTGGTATATTGATGTTAGCATTAATGGAATCAAATGAAGCCAATTAATCTTATTTATATAAACTTTTAGCAAACTCTATTAGTGCTTTTGTGGCGCCATCATTATTCATGCGAAAATTGTCAACTTCTTTTTTCCAATCAGTCTTTACAAAAGAATTTTTGCCTTCCTCGAACCAATTAAGACTTTCAAATTCATGTTCTTCATCGCTGCAAATTTTTGCGGTTATAAGCCATGATTTAGAATCAATTTGATCTAAGTTTTCTATTGCTTCAAGACAAGCATCTTTGTTTCTAGACATAAAGTGCCCAAATAAAACTGATGCATGTCTGGTGTCTGCATTTGTTTTTCCTTGAGGTATTGGGTCTAATTCTAGAGCAAGTTTTAATGCATCTAAACCTTCGTCAACTTTGCCAATTCTTAAACAAACTTCACCATATACGGAAAGAACTCTGGGATCATTTGGAACCATGTCGTAGCATATTTTTGAATGTCTTTGAGCAGCCCTAAAATCTTTCATGGCAAGAGAAACTTCAGACATAAGACGATGAACTTCAAAATCATTTTCGTTTAGTTCTCTGGCTTTTTTAAGATTATCTTCAGCTTGTTTCCAAACAGAATTAAAATCCTCTTCAATGTAACCTCTAAATAAACCTTGTCCGAGTGCGCATGCTTTCCATGCGTACGCTTGACCATTTTTTTGATCTGCCTTAATTGCATCATCAAATGTTGTTAATGCATTTAACAGAGCATCCTTTTCTACTTTATGGTGTAAGGCTTTCCCTTTCAAAAGTAATTCATATGAGGAAAGTGCTTCTGTTGGTTTTCTATTAGCTCTTTCTAGACTTGAAAGCTCAATTTCACCGAGCAAAGTAAAAGAAATTTTTCTTACAATCTCATCTTGAATATCAAAAATATCTTCCATAATTCTATCAAATTTATTACTCCAAATTTGCTGATCGTTTTTAGCATCTGCGAGTTCAACTGAAATTCTAACCCTCTTTCCTGATGTTCTAATATTGCCAGTTACAACAAAATCAACTTCAAAATTTTTACAAAAAGTTTTAAGATCTATTTTACTGTCCTTAAAGTCAAAGCATGATTGTCTTGATAAGATTTCTAATTCCTTTATTCTGGAAAATTCAGTGATCAAATCTTCTACAATTCCGTCCACTAGAAAACCGCCGTCTTCATCTTGGTTCATATTTGAGAATGGCATTACTGCCAACTTCGGTTTATAACTTCCCTCTTTTTCTTTTTCTGCGTATTTAACACCATCTGTTTTTATAATTTGTTCACCGGTTGGTGAAATGCCAAAAGTCTGAAAACTATCAGTTATGTTTTTCAAAGATTTAGTTCCTGCATCTTCAATTTGACATTCAACCTTATTATTTACTTGATCTTTTACGGATGAAGACAATAGTATTTGGCCTGGCGTGCAAGCTGCTTCCAGCCTTGCAGCAATATTAACTCCATTTCCATAAATATTATCACCCTCTATAATGACATCATCCATGTGAATACCAACTCGCCAAATTAATTTAGATTCATCATCATTTGTTTTATTTCTGTCAAATATAGCTTTCTGGAAATTGGTTGCAGCATTTACACATGATACAGGGCTAGGAAAATCTGCAATAACGGAGTCACCTGCAGTATAGAATATTTTACCACCAAATTCTTCAATGTAAGGATCGATAATTAATCTGCAAGCTTTTAGGTTTTCTAATGTTTTTTCTTCGTTTTTTTCCATGTGGCTACTAAAGCCAACACAATCTGTAGCAAGTATTGAAGTTAATTTTCTATTTACATTGCTCATGACTAAAACCTTAAACTAAATTTTATATTCTAATTATTAAATAAATATTAAAATTTATAAAAATTAAAGACAATATCATTAAATACAATATTTGACTAAATGTATATACAATTAACTGCTAATGGCCCTCTAAATGCCCAACCGCCAAATTTAACATCACCTTTCCTGTGATCTAATTTCAAATTTGGAAAACAACCAAACAAAAGTGGAAGAGCCACTTCACCAATTAAGCATCGTGATGCCCAAGCACCTGCACAAAAATGAGGTCCTGCTCCAAATGCTAATGAAGCACCTAATTTCCTCTTAATTATAAAGGTATCTGGATTTTCAAATACTTCTTCATCCCTGTTTCCAGATCCAAACATAAAAAAAATCCTTTCATTTTTTATAAAATCCACTCCCCCAATGTTAATGTTTTTTGCCACTCTTCTTGGTGACATGCCAATTGGTGAAATCCACCTACAATACTCTTCAAATGCATTCATCCAACTACATTCTTTTTTTAAAATATATTTAAGTTGATCAGGATGTTTTAATAGAGACCATACTGTGCCTGAAATTGCATCTCTTGGTTCATTTTGTCCACCTGATATAGCAAGTTTAATATTTGCACGATTTTGATCATCTGAAAGCCCTGCTTCATACTGCACAGATAGTAAAGAATTATTTGGAAATTTTTTTATCAAAGGAAACATTTCATCAATGTGTTTATCTATTGATTGAGTGCAATCATTACAATTAGATTCAATTTCAGGGTCTCCTGAAATGTTAGCAATTCCATCAATCATCCCTTGACTAACTCTATCCATTTCTTTGAAATGCATATTAGTAAGCCCGGTAATAGTTTTTAGTGCTTCAGCAGAAACAGGTAACGCAAAATCTTTAACAATATCACCTTTTTCGAAGTCTATCATTTTATTAAGTATGGCTTTGGTATTTTTTATAAATTCATTTTTCCAAATATTTTTTACTGTTTTTGGGCTGACAGAAGGTAAAATAACTTTTTTTTCTCTTAAATGTTCTTCACCATCTTTTCTCATCATGTTTTCTCCCATTAGTCTTGTCATTAATCCTTCAGGTTGACATGACGAAAAAACTTCAATCTTTTTTTCATTTTCAGCTATAGAGTTTCTTTTTGTGAATAGGGTAGAGTTTAGTTGCGGCACAAAGCATATTGAGAACCTTTTTCGCATTATTTTTAAATCTGGATATGGATTATCCCAAAATTTATTTATATCTATTTCATAAATTGGTGCATTTGACATATTGAAGGTATTTCATTACGTGGTTTAAAGTATTTTTTATTAATTTGTTGCAAAATTTTTAGAATATGGCAAATAAGATATTATAAATTTATATGGAGTTAAGTGATGTATTATTCAAAACTGTTGACTAAGGAAAATCTTTTATCTTTTTTGTATATTTCAATAATACTTGCTTTAGGTAGATTAATTCCGCATCCTCCAAATTTTACTCCTATTTTGGCGGCTGCAATAGTTGCTCCATATATTATCAATAATAAATGGGTATCAATAGCTGTGCCTTTGACAGCAATGCTTATAGCCGATTTGTTTATAGGCTTTCATCCTTATATTTTATGGGTCTATGGAGCTATCGCCCTTTCAACTTTATTTAGTTTTGCTTTGAAAAAATTTGGAAGAATGTATATCCAACTTGGAATAATGGCTGTTTTTTCGTCTTTAATCTTTTTTGTTATTACTAATTTTGCTGTTTGGCTTGTATGGGATTCTTATCCAAAAACATTTGATGGCCTTATTTTATGTTATTTAGCTGGACTGCCTTTTTTAAGAAATACTTTAATGAGTACAATTTTATATACTGGTTTTTTTGTCTTGCTAATTGATGTTTTAAGGAATTCATCTGTAGGATTAAAGTTAAGAAAAGTTTAAGAACTAATTTTCTAAAATATAATTTACCGGCAAAATAAATGTGTGAACTTTATGGTCACTTTCAAAGGGCGCTGGTTTAAAGCTTTTAATTTCTTTTATAGAATTTATTGTTGATTTATCTAGGGCAGTAAAACCTGAAGATGTTTCTAAACTTATTTTTAAAATGTCACCATTTAATTTTAATGAAATACTAATTAACACTCGCCCAGACTGATTTCTATCTTTTGAAATTTTTGGATATTTAATTATTTTTTTTATTTGATTGTTAATATTTTCAACCCATTGAGAAATTAAAACTGTTTCTGAATATTTATCTCTAGAAAACATAGCTTTTAAATTATTATTATAAAGTTTCTTGCTTTTTTCATTTGTAGTGAGATTGTCTGCAAGATTTCCATTGGTTTCTGTGGTGATTCTTCCTTTAGAATTACTGTTTTTTTTTGATCCAGAAACATAATATTTAAATCCAATTGAATTTCCATCATGTTCAAAGGTTAAATATCCAAGCTCTTCGAGATACATTTTAAATGCTCCTATACTTTTAGGATTCCCTATTCCAATAAATTCAGGATAACCATCTGGGAATTTCTCTAAAAACTCAGAATATGTTGGGTGTGCAATTTCTTCCGAATGCACGTTGAAAATAAAAACAGCCTGAATAATAATAAAATTAGTTACCCAGGCTTTTATATATGTGTTCATTTTAATTAATCATGTGATTTAATTTAGAATTCTCCGTCTAAACCTATATAAAAAGACCTATTGGAGGTGCCATATTCATTCACAACTTGATACTGCTCATCAAAAATATTATCAATTTTTAACAGTATATTATAATTATTTATCAAATAAGAAAACTTAGCGTCTAAAACATTATAATCAGGAAGTGTAACAAGATCTTTTAGATCAGATACACTTGTCAGTTTAAAACTGCCATCAATTTTTTCAGTCAACTTTGAATTGACAGTTATAGACAGTTTATTTTTAGGAATTTTTCTAACATGGTTACCTTTTTCATCGGTAACATTGGAATATGAAATTTTTGCATTTGTTAATTTAGTTACTGTATAATCTGCATCAATTTCATATCCCTGTCTTTCTTCCTTTGTGGTAATTTGATGGTAACCGGTACCCCATGTGTAATCAATTCGGTCTTTTATTTCATTGTTAAAAAGTGTCGTAGATAATTTGACAGGAGCAACATCAAGTTTGGTTGAAAAACCTAAATCAAAATTTTGACTGCTTTCTGGTTTTAGATTTATATTTCCATCACCATCAGCAAATAATTCATATAAAGATGGCGCCCTGTATCCAGTTCCATATGATCCTTTATATATCACTCCATTATAATTATAAGCTAAGGAAGTTCTGTAAACTGATTTATCACCAAATTTTGAGTGACTATCTTGTCTAAGGCCAAAGGTCGTAGTCAAATTCTCATTTACATCATAAATATTTTCTATAAATAGACCAGTAGTATCTGATGATTTGTTGTTGTTGCTGATAATAGCTTTATCCTCTATAAAATCAAACCCACTAACAAAATTATATTTCGCACTTATAGCTTTTGATATTTTGTATGCATATGAATTTCTTTCGCCTTTTCCTTTATAATTGTCCCACGAATTAGGTCCATAATTATCTCTATCTGAATAGTAATAACTGTAATTAAAAGAATGATTAAAGTTAGAAATTAAGTTTCCACCAATGTTAAAACCTTCTGACTTTTCTTTAAAATAATGTGAAGAAGAGTCTGTTGGCCCAAATGCATCAAAATCTCCCTTATCATTTATTTTGAAACCACCAAAGTTCAGAGAAAAATTCTCATTCAAATAATATGTATTTTTGAGATGAATATTAGTATTTTCATAGCCATCTTTTTCGGTGTTTCCTAAATTTTCATCTGCAGCAGAAAATCCATCTGTATCATACTTTTGCACCCTCAAAGAAAGATCATTGTTTTCTGTTCTATTAGCAATTGTGTATGAAAGATTGGCAGTAGAATTACTGCCAAACTCAGCAGAAAATTTATTTGTAAATCCATCTTTTGATGGTTTTTTCGTAGTTAAACTGACAACACCTGCAATAGCTTGACTTCCATACAATGAAGACTGATTGCCTTTTAAAACTTCAATTCTTTCAAAATCTCTTAACATAAACTTTTCTAGATATGGAGTTGATTGCGGAGCGGATGTTTTGGTTATGTCAATTCCATCAATTAAAATTTTTACATAGTGAGGCGAACTTCCCCTCATTCTTATGCTTGATGTTGATCCTGAAGGTCCTGTCTGATCTATTGAAATTCCTGAAGTTGAATTTAAAAAATCAACTAAAAATATTTCATTAGAATTTTCAATTTCCTCTTCTGTAATTACTTTAACTGATGAACCAGTTTTACTCAGTTCTATTGGCACTTTGCTCGCAGAAACTGATATTTCATTCATTATAATGGCATTACTGTTATCGTATTCATCTAAAAATTTTTGAATTTCTAATTCATTTCCTAAAACTAAACTTGAGTAAAAAGTAATAGTGATGGGTATTGTATATTTAAAAATGTTTTTAATTTTATTTAGCATTTTCCCCTCTGATCAGTATTTAAATATCGAGTGGAAAATTCTCCACAGCGATGAAAATTAATTTTTATCACCGCTGCGATTAGCCGCCCCAATACGCCCCTCGCGTATTAAGTGGGTGAACTTATAAGGCAGGTCTCCTGACTTATAGCTTTGCGCCTAATTTTCACCTTCCCAGATCTATTGATCCAGTGGTATTTGAAATTGGCTCGCTACTTACAGTTGCGGGGGCAGTTCTGGATTTAAATATTTATTTTCACCAGATTCCCATTTTAATTTCAGAAAAATCTGAAAACCTTATAATAATATTCATGAAATCATTTAAAGTTTTTGTCAAATAAAATTAAATATTTTAATCAAACTTTTTCGACAGTTTGTTCTATTTTCCCAAAAATAGATTCTCCATTTTTATCTTTCATTTCTATCCTTGTTTTATCTCCAAACTTCATAAAAGGAGTAAGTGGTTTTCCATTTAAAATAGTTTCAACCATTCTTATTTCAGCAATACAGGAATAACCTAAACCTCCTTGCTTAATTGATTTTCCAGGGCCTCCATTTTTATCACGATTCGAAACTGTTCCTGAACCAATAATTGTTCCTGGGCTTAAATTTCTACTTTTGCAGGCATGAGAAATAAGTTCAGGAAAGTTGAAGGTCATATCTACGCCAGCATTTACTCTACCGAGAGGTTCCTCATTTAAATCTACTTCTAGAACTTGTTTTACTTTCCCATCTTCCCAGAGACTTCCTAATTCATCAGGGGTTAAAGCGACTGGAGAAAAGGCGGTTGATGGTTTCGATTGAAAAAAACCAAAGCCTTTAGACAATTCATTGGGAATTAAATTACGGAGAGAAACGTCATTAACAAGCATTATTAAACGAATAGCATTGATTGCTTCATCAGGCTTGGTTCCCATTTTGACTTCTCCCGTTATTACAGCAATCTCTCCTTCCATATCAATTCCCCAGCTTTCATCAGGAAGGTAAATTGGTGAGAGGGGAGGCATAAAATCATCGGAACCACCTTGGTACATAAGAGGATCAGTCCAAAAGCTTTCAGGCATTTCAGCACCTCTAGCTTTTCTAACGAGGTGGACATGATTTACATACGCTGATCCATCAGCCCATTGGTAAGCTCTTGGTAGAGGTGAATGAATATTTTTAGAATCAAAAGGCTTTGATTCAACATTTCCGTTTTCTAATTGTTTTGATAGGTAAACCAAATCATCTTGAACGTTATCCCAGTTATCCATTGCATTTTGCATTGTTGGCGCAATTTCGATTGGAATTGTATATTTAGACAGATCTTTGGATGCAATTATTAGTTGACCATCTTTGGAACCGTTATTTAATGTAGCTAGTTTCACAATAAGGTCTCAAAAGCTTTATTTTTTTTCATTAAAATTTTTCTTAATATCGTGCCAACAATCAATATAATCATCCTGAAGCTGGTTTGCTTCAGCAGCAAATTTTGTTAAATGCTGAGGAAACTTTGATTCAAACATAAATGCTAATGTATTTGTAATTTTAACTGGCTCTAATTTAGAATTGCTAGCTTTTTCAAATGCCTCTGCGTCAGGTCCGTGTGGAAGCATCATATTATGCAAGCTTATGCCTCCAGGAACAAACCCTTCAGGCTTTGCATCATATTGACCATAGATTAATCCCATGAATTCTGACATTATATTTCTATGGTACCATGGAGGCCTAAAAGTATTCTCTGTAACTGCCCAACGTTCTGGAAAGATTACTAGATCAATATTAGCTGTTCCAGGTGTCTCTGTTGGAGCAGATAAAACAGTATAAATAGATGGGTCAGGATGATCAAAGCTGATGGCTCCCACGGGAGAAAAATGTCTTAAATCGTAGCAATATGGAATGTAATTCCCATGCCAAGCCACAACATCTAAAGGACTGTGTTTTAGCTCAGTTTGATAAAATGAACCACACCATTTTATTACTGATATATGTTTTTCATCCGTATCTTCAAAACAAGCAACTGGAGTTTTGAAATCTCTTGGGTTAGCAAGACAATTTGCTCCAATTGGCCCCCTGTCCGGAAGCGTAAATTTAGCACCATAATTTTCACATATATAACCTCTACAAGGTTTTGAATTAGAAATCTTAACCATCATTCCTCTAGGCAAAATAGCAATTTCACCTGGTCCAACTAACATTTTCCCCATTTCCGTAAACAGCAATATATTTTCAGTTTCAGGAACGAATAACATTTCAGCATCTGCATTCGTAAATACTAAATTATCCATTGGTTCATTAAAAGCGTATATAGAGGCAGCCATACCATTATGGGTGTTTACATCACCAGAAGTAGTTATTGTTTTTACACCATGTAAAAAATTAGTTGCATTTCTTGGCATTGGAAATGGATCCCATCGATATTGACCTAATGGTAAATCATTTTCTGAGATATTTGGTGCAGTTTTCCAAAATGGAAAATCAATTTTAGTATATTTACCAGTATGCTTTACAGAAGGGCGTATTCTATATAGCCATGAGCGTTCATTTATATTACGCGGAGCTGTAAAAGGAGAGCCACTTAATTGTTCAGCATATAATCCATACGCACATTTTTGAGGAGAGTTTCTTCCGATAGGAAGGGCATCTGGTAATGACTCTGTCTGGAAGTCGTTACCAAATCCTGTCATATAATTAAGTTTCATTAATCAAATATTCCATAAACTAATAATTAGTTTATAATGTACAAAGTTTTAATGTTTTTCAATAAGCAATTAATTTCATGTTTTACAACTTAGTATTTTGCGAATTATATTAATTAAATAGATAGGCAAATCAAATGAAAATTTTATCATCACATAATAGAATCAAAGGAGCATTAGCAGCTTCACTTACAGCTTTTAAAAAAGATCTTAGTTTAGATTTTTCAAAAACTATTTTGCATGGGAAAAATTTATTAATCCAAGGACTTGATGGGGTTGTATTTTTTGGTACAACCGGAGAAGGAAACTCTCTGAGCGTTTTAGAGAAAAAAGATTTTATTGATAAATTAATTGAAGAAGAGTTTCCTACAAATAAGGTTATGATAGGCACTGGTGCTTGTTCATTAACTGATGCTGTGGAATTGAGTAAATTTTCTTTAGAGGCTGGAATTAAAGACTGTCTTGTTTTGCCCCCATTTTATTATAAGAACCCTTCCGATGATGGTTTATTTTCATATTTTTCTGAAATAATACAGAGGTTAGGGAGTGAGGATTTAAGAATTCAAATCTATCATTTCCCTGCAGTTTCTCAAATACCAATAACGCATGGGTTGATAGAGAGATTGCTTAAAGAATATCCAGAAAACATAGTTGGTATTAAAGATAGTGGTGGCGATTTAAATAATATGTTGTCCATGTGCAAGAACTTTGATGATTTTGATGTTTATGCAGGCTCGGAAACATATTTTTTACCAGTTTTGAAAGCAGGGGGGGCGGGAACAATAACAGCTACTGCAAATTTAACAGCTAAAAAATGTGTATCTGTTTATAAAGCTTTTAAAGGTAGGGGTGATGATCCCCAATCTATTCAAAATGAATTAAGCGCTCAGAGAACTTTGCTTCAAAAGGCCTGTTCCTCTGTAGGGTTTTCAAGTGGTCTAAAATTAATACTTTCTTCATTGGAAAATGATCCAGAATGGAGAATTTGCAGACCACCTTTTGCTTCAATTAGTGAAGAAAAAATTAAAGAAGTATTGGAAATATATAACAATTAGTTACTTTTATACCATTTCTTTTTCATTTTGATAGTCTTCAATTGGAGGGCACGTGCAAACTAAATTTCGATCACCAAAAACATTATCTATTCTCCCAACAGGAGGAAAATATTTGTTTGTATTTTCCGACAAATTAGCTAAGGCAATTTGCCTGGAATAAGCGTGGCTCCAATTCTCTTGTGTTAGTGTTTCGATTGTGTGTGGAGAGTTAACAAGAGGATTATCTTCTTTAGACCAAGTACCTGTTTTCACTTCATTAATTTCTTTTGCAATTGAAATCATCGCATTACAAAATCTATCAACTTCTGCTAATGGCTCTGACTCGGTTGGCTCAACCATCAAAGTATTAGCAACTGGCCAAGACATTGTTGGAGCATGAAACCCATAATCAATTAGACGTTTTGCTATATCTTCATTTGTAATATTTGTCTCAGCAGTTATCTGATTAACATCTAAAATACACTCATGAGCGACTAATCCCTTGTCATCTGAATACAGTATTGGATAATAGGGTCTAAGTTTTTGCGCTATATAATTTGCTGAAAGTATTGCTGATTTAGTTGCTTCCTCCAATCCTGTGCTGCCCATCATTGCAATATATGACCATGAAATTGGAAGAATTCCAGCACTTCCAAATGTCGTTGCCGAAATCGCATTTTTTCCAGTAACTGTATTGTCAGGAAGGAAAGGGATCAAATGTTTCTTTACAGCAACAGGGCCAACTCCGGGTCCTCCACCACCATGCGGAATACAAAAAGTTTTATGGAGATTGAGATGGCTTACATCTGCACCAATTTCAGTAAGGGATACAAGACCGATTAGGGCATTTAAATTTGCACCATCTACATATACCTGCCCCCCATTGTTATGGATGATTTCACATACTTTTTTAATGTCTTTTTCGAAAACACCATGAGTAGAAGGGTAAGTAATCATCATGGCAGCTAGATTTGCATGATATTTATTTGCCTTATCTTTTAGGTCATTTATGTCAATATTTCCTTTTTCATCACAAGAAACAATTTCCACCTGCATTCCAGACATAATTGCGGATGCAGGGTTTGTTCCATGAGCCGAAGATGGGATTAAACAAATATTTCGATCAACATCGCCATTGGATTTATGCCAGCCACGTATTGCCATTAACCCTGCGAATTCACCCTGAGAACCTGCATTTGGTTGAAGTGAAATACCGTCATAGCCTGTAAGTGTACAAAGCCAATTTTCTAGTTCTTTTATTAGCTTTAAGTATCCCTTGGTTTGATTTTCAGGTGCAAAAGGATGAATGCTAGAAAATTCTGGCCAAGTAATAGGTATCATTTCAGTTGCAGCGTTTAATTTCATTGTACAAGATCCGAGTGGAATCATGGTTCTGTCAAGGGCAAGGTCCTTATCTGATAATTGGCGGATATATCTCATCATTTCAGTTTCTGAGGTAAACGATGAGAAAATTGGATGCTTTAAAAATACTGATTTTCTTTTGATGGAAGGATCAATTGTATGCTCTTGCTCAAGAAAGCCAGTGTTTTTTAAGTTAAAAGCTTTTATTAATGAATCCAGAAGGTCTTGATCAGAAAGCTCATCAAAACTAATTGATATAGAATCACCCAAATTTCTGACATTGATATTTTCTTTAAGAGCACTTGCAACAAGTTTGTCAGTATTATTTCCTGTTTCAATTACAATTGTGTCAAAGAAAATCTTGTGTTTGATTTTATACCCATTTTTAATCGCAGATTTTGCGAAATGTTTTGTAATGCCATGAATTTTTGAAGCGATTCTCATTAAACCTTTTGGACCATGCCAAAGTGCATAAAAGCCAGCCATTATAGCGAGTAAAGCTTGTGCTGTACAAATATTTGAAGTCGCTTTTTCTCTTCTAATATGCTGTTCTCTAGTTTGAAGAGACAGCCTATAAGCTTTTAATCCGGTTACATCCTGAGAAACTCCAATAAGTCTTCCTGGCATTTTTCTACTAAACTTTTCTTTTGTTGCGAAATATGCTGCATGTGGTCCACCAAATCCTAATGGGACCCCAAATCTTTGAGTTGACCCTACAGCTATATCAGCTCCCATTTCGCCCGGCGATTTAAAAAGACTAAGTGAGAGAAGGTCAGCAACAACAACGGTAAGACCACCTGAAGCTTGTATCATTTCAATTTCTTCGTCTAGATTTCTTATTTCGCCTTCTGTATTTGGATATTGATAAATTACACAAGCACAGTCATCTAATTCATTTTTATTAATTTTTTTAAATGTTTTTAATTTGATTCCTAATGGCTCTGCTCTTGTTCTAATAACATTCAAAGTTTGTGGATGAAGAAATTGATCTAAAAATACCACATTTTTGTTTTGAGTGGAGCGTATTGCCATAGACATCGCTTCAGCTGCAGCAGTTGATTCATCAAGCAGTGATGCATTTGCAATTGGCAAAGATGTAATTTCTGACACCATGGTTTGAAAATTTAACAGGGCCTCTAACCTGCCTTGGCTTATTTCTGGTTGGTAAGGTGTGTAAGCAGTATACCATGCAGGATTTTCTAGAATATTTCGTAACAAGACAGAAGGGGTATGTGTTCCGTAAAACCCCATTCCAATTAAGGATGTTTTAATACTATTTAATGATGCGTATTGTTTAATTTTTTTTAGCAGGTCTTTTTCAGAGGCAGGGTCTTCAAGAGACATCTCAGACTTTCTTTTGATGTTCTGAGGAATGACATCATTAATAAAACTATTTATTGATTTATAGCCAAGCTCGTTAAGCATATAATATTGGTCTTGATCATTTGCCCCAATATGCCTGTAAGAAAACTTTTCCAGTGGAATATTTTTGTTTTTTGACATTAAGAATAGCCTCTATATTACTTATCGATTTCTTTTTGATATTCCTGTTCATCTAAGAGAGAATTTAATTCATCTTTATTAGAAACCTCAATTTTGAATAACCAAGATTTTGGATTTTCGTTTAAATCTTCAGGCGATGTTTCCAAGTCCTCATTTTTTTCTGTAACTTTTCCTGAAACTGGAGCATATATATCACTTGCTGCTTTTACAGATTCTACAACTGCTATAGGACTGTCTTTAGAGAATTCTTTCCCAACATCAGGTAATTCTAAAAAAACAATATCGCCTAAAAGCTCAATAGCATTTTCTGTAATGCCTACCTCGCCATTTTCAATATTTACCCATTCGTGAGTTTTAGTATATTTTTTCATATTAGACTTTCCTCTTTCTATGATATCTATGAGGGACAAAAGGAAACGACGTTATTTTAAGGGGAATGAAGTTGTTTCCTATTTGTGCTTCAAGGTGATCGTTAGTTTTATTAAATTGACTTTTAATTGATCCCATAGAAATTGGAGATCCAATAGAAGGACCGTATCCGCCACTCGTAACCTTTCCTATTTTTTCGCCATTTTTATAGATCAATGTGTCTTTTCTAACAGGTCTTTTGCCTTCCGGTAAAAGACCAACTCTAGAAAATTCTGGACCATTGTTAATTTCATTAATAATTTTTTTGGCACCCCTAAAATCCTTTTTATTTACTCTAGAGGATGATACGGCAAATCCTAAATCAGCTTGTATTGGAGTAATACTTTCACTTAATTCATTCCCGTATAAAGGAAGCCCTGCTTCTAACCTTAAAGTATCTCTTGCCCCTAGGCCACAAAATGAAACCCTTTTATCATTTAAAAAGTTTTGGGTTAATTCTAATAACAAGTCCTTCGAGGTAGAAATTTCAAAACCATCTTCACCAGTATAGCCTACTCTTGAAATTCTTACCTCAACATCTTTGTAAGTGGTTTTTTTATAATCCATAAAATTTAATTTGTTTATATCGTCAAAATAACTTTTGATTACTTCTATTGCTTTGGGGCCTTGTAAAGCAATCATGCCTTTAGAATGAAGGTGGTTAATACTAATATCTTTAAATGATTTTGCCGCATTAAAAATTTCATCAAGATCATTTTTAGTTCGACTTGCATTAACTACTAAATAATATGATTCTCCTTCATTGGTAATCATCAAATCATCAATTATCCCACCTTTTTCATTAAGTATAAAACTATACCTGACCCTTCCAGGTTGGATGCTTTTAATATCAGTGGGCGTTATTGATTCTAATAGTTTGCAACTATCCATTCCAGTAATTGCAATCTGTCCCATATGAGAGATATCAAATAAACCTGAGGAAGTTCTAGTGGAAATGTGCTCGTTGATAATTCCAGAAGAAAATTGAACTGGCATTGACCAACCAGCAAAATCAACTAGCCGAGCATTATTTTTTATATGCAGTTCCTCTATTGGGGATGATTTTAATTTATTTATATTCATAGCTCTCGATCCAAAACATACTTCCGCGTTCAGTAACTTTACTGAATGCCTCCTCTGTCTTGGTACCTGAGAGATTAATTAGATATAACTTCTTATCTAACTTTCACCTTGGGTGGGCTAAAGCCTCTTTCCAGAGTGTCAAATTTTAGCGGTCCTTTTGCCTGAGAGATTCCGAGGCGGTTACCCCTTCGGCGCTTAGTTCGTTCAGAAGAACTTAGTCTCTCCCACTAAAATTATTTGACAAAATCATCTTACATAAATTTTCTAGAATAGAAAGAAAAAATTTTTAATCCCAAAATCTTCTTTTTTCTTCTTCTAAATCAGGAGTCGTTTCTTTTGAAATCTTTATATCAAGGCCCTTATTAATCAATTGCCTGATAGCGTCAGCACGAGTAACATTCATTCCAGGAAAATTTTGTTTAATTTGATTGACGTAATTATCAATTTCTAAAATGATCTCAAATGGCAACCTTACTGCAATCGTTTCCATGACAGACTCTTTCTTAGGACGTCCCCGTTTATTTTTTTTCTCTTCCATATATAACGACTTTTAACTAATAAATAATTTATGTAAACATTAAACAACAAAAAAATTATTTAGTAAAATAAATTTTATAACTTTCTCTTATTGTTTTATCTAAATCATGGCTTATGTGGTTTGATTTTTTATTTTCTAGAATGTTTTTTACTTCTAAATCAGCGGTTTGAAGGATTTCAGGATTATTATTTTCCTTCCATTCCTTAGGACTAGAGCGATCAGAAATTTCTGGATAAACGTATTCAGATTCCATTACTGCCAATGTTTTGTCATGGCCTAGGTAATGGCCAGGTCCCTCTATACAAACTTCTTTTATAGCATCAAAGGATAGTGTGTTGTTATTCACTTCTATCCCTCTTACACATCTTAAACACTGACCTAACATATCATTATCGATAATCATGCTTTCAAAGCTAAAACCCAGTAAAGATGCATGCATTCCAGCAGATTCATACACCAAATTTAATCCAGCAAGGCCTGCCATTACTGCTGTTGAACCTTTTTCATAACCTGATTGAGCATCAGGTAACTTCGAATCACACATGCCAGCCGCAGCACCTGAAGGAAGGTTAAAATGATCAAGCATTTGTGCACATGCAGCGGATAAAAGACCTTGTTCTCCTGAACCGCCAGACATGGCGCCTGTTCTTAAATCAGATACAAAAGGCCATGTGCCTGCAATGCAAGGGTGTCCTGCTTTGATTGAATTTACATATACAAGTCCTGCAAGTACTTCAGCAGTTGACTGAGCAATTGTTCCTGCTATAGAAGCAGGCGCAGTGGCTCCAGCTTGACCAGCTGACAATAATAATACAGGCATTCCGGCTTTTATGACTTCTTCCATAACCAGGCAACTTTCAGTAGCAAATCGCAAAGGCGGTACCACAAAAGCATTAGAATTAGAGATAAATGGTCTTTTCCTCCATTTGTCTTCTCCACCAGAAATTGTGTGCAACATTTCAATTGCTGGTTTAATAAATTCTGCCTCAGTAAAACTTACACCCACATGCTTTTGAGTTCCTGAAATACAAGCGTATAATGTATTCAAGTCCATTTCTTTTGGGTCTTCGATGTCCGTAGCTACCATTGGGCGTTGGAAAAAATGAATATTATCAAGGTTCTCTGCTATGCATGCCGCATGATAAATATCTTGTGTTTCTGAAGGTCGATAAGTTTTATTATGAGCATCAACCACATTAACAGCGGCACCTGCAGTACCATAATGAACATGATTTTTTTTAAGGTGTAAATCATATTTAGTTATTTGGCCAAATAGAGTAGTATTTTTTTGTGTATCAGCTAAAGCCTTTTTTACTACGTCATTTTTGAACCTTAATCTTTTATCATCACCTAATATTGCTCCATATTCTTGCATTTTTTTTATTCCGGTATCAGGTGCTTGAGAAAGTCCTACTTCTTCTAATAATTGGAAAATAGTTTGCTCTATTGCTGCAATATCATTGCGCGAAAGTGGCTTATATGAACCGCCAACCATTCCAGGACCAATAGGTTTAATATTATCGGGTAGCGGTGCTGACCTTTTCAGTCGTCTGGCAGTTCTGCCTCCAGATCTTTTGCCCCTTTTATTAATTTCAACATCACCCATAAAATTAATTCCTTAAAGAAGATTAAATTTTAACATTATTGCTTAATGGATCATAAGCAGGTTTCAAGTAAGCGGTGGCAGAATATCTTTTGCCGGCCACATCAATCATGTAATTTCCCTTAAGATGTTCTTCTGGACTTTCACCTTTTTGTTTGCAAGTCACATAGCCCATTCCAACAGAAGAACCTAAATGATGCCCAAAGTTACCACTTGTAAGGTAACCAACAATTCTGTCATCTTTTATTATGGGTTCATTATGATATAATAATGGTTCAGGATCGTTTAAAACAAATTGCATTAATCTTTTTTCAACACCCTCTTGTTTTTTTATTTCGACAGCATTTTTACCAATAAAATCACCAAACTTACTTTTGGGTTTTTGAGTTTTAACGGCAAATCCAAGCCCTGCTTCAATTATATTGTCTTCAGTTGAAATGTCATGACCATAATGCCTATATGCTTTTTCAATTCTACAGCTATCAAGGCTGTGTAAGCCACATAACTTAATGGGCATTTCTGCACTCCTTTCTTGTATTTGTTCAAAAACATGTGCAGCCATGTCTGATGAAATATAAATTTCCCAACCTAACTCACCAACATAACTTATCCTATGAGCTCTAGCTATGCTCATGCCTATTTCAATTTCCTTGGCATGTCCAAAAGGAAAATCTTCATTATCTAAAGAGTTTAAAATTAACGGTTGAAGAAATTTACGTGAGTTGGGCCCCATTACAGATATTACCGCTTCAGATGAAGTGGCATCGTAAGAAAAACAATGCGCATCAGTTGGGATATGGTTTTTTATCCAGTTTAGGTCTTTCTGTATAGTGGCTGCTGGCGTTACAATTATGAACTCATCTGATGACAGTCTTGTAATTGTAACATCTGATTCAATGCCTCCGTCATCATTTAAAAATTGTGTATAAACTATTTTCCCAACGGGTACTGCTATGTTGTTACCACATATTTTTTGAAGAAAGTCTTCTGAATCTTTTCCACTTAATTTGATTTTACCAAAACTGGACAAATCAAATAAACCTACAGAGTTTCTTACTGCTTTATGTTCGTGGGCACTATTTGAAAACCAATTTTGCCTTTTCCATGAATATTTATATTCCGGTATTTTTTTCTGACTTAATTCATTTTCATTCAAAAACCAATTAGGCCTTTCCCAACCAGACGTTTCCCCAAAGCATGCTCCTTGTTTTTCAAGATGAAAATGAATTGGGCTTCTTTTTATATTTCTTCCAGTTTCAAATTGTCGATATGGAAAATGATCAGCGTATAATAAACCTAATGTCTCAGAAACTCGGGTTCGGAGATAATTTTTATTTTTTTGAAAGGGCATCATTCTTCTTATATCAACCTCCCAAAGATCAATAGTTGGTCTCCCTGAATTTATCCAATCAGCCAAAACTTTTCCAGCTCCTCCAGCAGATTGGATCCCAACAGAATTAAATCCAGCTGCAACAAAAAAATTTTTAACTTCAGGAGTTTCTCCAAGAAGGTATCTGTTATCTACAGTGAAACTTTCAGGTCCATTAAAAAATGTTTTTATTCCTGCTTTATCCAGAAAAGGAAATCTCTTAACAGCTCTTTCAAGAATAGGTTCAAAATGATCAAAATCTTCTGGCAAGCTATCAAATTCAAAGTCTTCGGGTATTCCATCGCCACCCCATGGTTTTGAATTTGGCTCAAAAGCACCTAATAAAATTTTGCCTGCATCCTCTTTGTAGTAAGCACATTCATCTGGGACTCTTAAAACTGGTAATTCGGGCGTTAAGTTATCAATTGGTTCGGTTACAATATAAAAATGTTCACATGCGTGTAATGGGACCGAGGCTCCTGCCATATTACCAATTTCTTGACCCCACATTCCACCAGCGTTGACAATATAATTAGCGTTTATTATACCTTGGTGAGTTCTAACAGCTTTAACTTTCCCATCATTAGTTTCAATGGAATTAACCTTAAGGTCTTCGATAATAGTGACACCAAAATTCCTAGCCCCTTTGGCTAAAGCAAGGGTAATATTAACTGGATCAGCTTGACCATCTTTAGGAAGCCAAACCCCACCAAGGACATCTTCAGTGTTTAAATGAGGATACCGTTCTTGGATTTGTGATTTATTAATGTTTTCAATTTCTACATCATAAGCTCTTGCCATATCAGCTTGTCTATTAAGCTCTTCAAGTCTTTCCTCTGTAAGGGCAACTGTCATAGATCCGTTTCTTTTAAAACCAGTAACCACGCCTGTTTCTTTTTCTAGATCCCAATATAGTTCTTGGCTATATTTAGCTAACCTAGTCATATTTTGTGTGGCTCTGAGTTGGGCAATTAAACCTGCGGCATGCCATGTGGTTCCGCTGGTTAATTTTTTTCTTTCAAGCAATACTATATCTTTCCAACCCAATTTGCCTAAGTGATATGCTATAGAGCATCCTATAACTCCACCCCCAATAATGATCACATTTGCTTGTTTGGGAATATTCAACGTCAACTCCTTAGTTTATTATTCTCTGGATCATACAAAGCCTGTTTGACGATACTTGCTTTCCTCTTTCTGCCTAAAACTTCTATATATATTTGATCATTTAATCCTTGCAGAATTTTGTTATCTAGTATCGCCATTGAAATTGATTTTTTTACTCTGTGCCCATATCCTGATGAAACAATAGGGCCAAGATAATTGTCGCCTGAAAAAACTGGAGATAAATAAACTGGCTCACCAAAAGGTTCATTGTCTTCTGGGTCTTCAACTATAAGGGTTACAAACGTTTTTGTAACACCAATTTCTAATTCTCTTTTCAAGGAATCTTTACCAATAAAATTTTCTTTGCTAAGATTTAACCATCTTTTTAAACCGCTTTGGAGAATGGTAAAATCTGAGGTAAGGTCACTTTTCCATGATCTGTAATTTTTTTCTAGTCGCATAGAATCTAGAGCTAGCATGCCAAAATGAGACAAATTATACTCTTTACCTGATTTTATAATCTCATGGTATATTTTGAGCATTTTTTCATTTGCAACATGAATTTCATAGCCTTTTTCACCTGCATAAGACACTTTAAGAATACGACAAATTTCATCACATAAGGATGCCTCTTTGTGAGTTAGCCAAGGAAAGTTTATCTTATCAAGTTTTTCCTGAGTTAAGTTTGAAAGTAACAAATCAGATTTTGGCCCTGTTAATAATAGAGTACCTAAATTATGAGTTGTATCCTCTATGTTAATATCCGTGTTTTTTGGAAGATTAAAATATAGCCAATCTCTATCATGCCAGTATGCTCCTGCCCCAGTTAAAAGCCAGATATTATTTTCTGAGATTCTTGTGGCTGTCATTTCAGTTAATACTTTGCCCAGAGGAGAGGAAAAATAGATCAAACCTACTTTGCCAATTTTAGGCAGATTGCCAGTTATCATAGTTTCTAACCATTGAGAGGCGCCATCACCTGAAATCTCAAATCTAGAAAAACCAGTTAAATCAATTAATCCACAGTTTTTTGAAACATTTTCACATTCTTTTGCTACGTCATCAAACCAATGTTGTCTATCATAAGATGTTGCAGGTTTTTTTAAACTTTCATTTTCTGTAAACCAGTCAGCTCTTTCCCAACCTCCATAAGAACCCATTACCGCTCCTGCAGATAATAATTCATTGTAAATAGGAGATGTTTTTGCTGGCCTTCCTGCAGGCCATTGAATTTGAGGAAAATGCATTGCGTATTCATGGCTATAAGTTTCAATGGCTTTTGCTTGAGTGTATTCTTGATCAACATGATTTGTGTATCTTCTTGGATCTACAGCCCAAGAATCAGTTTCTGATTCACCTTCCACTATTATATCTGCCAAAAGTTTTCCAGCTCCTCCACCTTGCACTATTCCAAAAGTAAATACGCAAGCCTCAAAAGCATTTTTTACTCCTGGCATTTGACCAATAAGAGGCAGCCCATCAGGAGCATAAGGAATGGGCCCATTAACAACTCTAGTTATACCAACGCTTCCTAGCAAAGGCACCCGTTTACAAGCATCATCAATATACCATTCCAGCCTTTCTAAATCATCATTATATAGTTGAAATGAGAAGTCTTCAGGCATTGGATCGTCTTTTGCTGTCCAGTGAGCTTTGCAGTTTTTTTCATATGGGCCTAATAAGAGCCCATGTTTTTCCTGCCTTAAATAATATGATGAGTCAGGATCCCTGACGAGTGGCACTTTATATTTTAAGGCTTCTAGCTCTGGAATAGGCTCAGTTATAAGATACTGATGAGCTATCGAAACACAAGGGACATTTCTGCCAAACATTAAACCGATTTCTGCAGCTCTATAACCAGCTGCATTTACAACATATTCACATGTAATTTTTCCATTAGGTGTACTAACAACCCATTCATCATTTAGCCTTTCTGCTTTGGTAGCGGGGCAAAATCTAATAATTTTTCCACCATTGTTTTTGGCGCCTCTTGCTAAAGCTTGGGTCAATTGCGCAGGGTCTATATCTCCATCAAGAGGATCCCATTGTCCACCATCAAGATCATGTGTTTCTATAAATGGGTGTAGCTCTTTGATTTGACTGTTTGTGAGCATTTCAAACTCAACTCCCATTTGTTTTCCCATAGAGCAAACATGTTTAAATTCTTCCATTCTTTGCCTTGAATGCGCAAGTCTAATTGCGCCAGTAACATGGTAATTAATCGGATAATCAACTAAATCACCCAATTTCCTGTATAACTCAGTAGAATAAGATTGCATTTTCATCATAGTCCATGAGCCAACAAAATTTGGACAATTTCCAGCTGCATGCCATGTAGAGCCAGATGTAAGCTCATTTTTTTCTAATAGCACTACATCCTTCCAACCATGTAAAGTTAAATGATAAAGTACTGAGCAACCGACAACACCCCCACCGATAACAACAACCCTGGCATGTGATGGAAGTTTACTATTTTTATCTTTGGCATCTGGACTAATATGCTCTTCTAACATTTATATTTCCTTAAATTATTTGGTAATTTTATATTCAACATTTTCATAAATTTTCAAAGTCAAAAAGAATAAAACTATAAATTATTTTATTTATTTATGATATTTAAATATAGTTTTATAGATATATTAATAGAAATTATTTTTAAGGTAGGTGATAATGGATAAGGTTAATTTCAAAAGGATGGATGAAGGCACACCTGAAGAATATCAATTTTTGCACAAACGCGAAGTAGAATTCACAAAAAATGTTTCTGAAAGAATTATATTAGCTTTAAAAAATTTAGATAATTCACTCCCTGGCTATCGCATTTCAAGACTTGAGCACTCTCTTCAATCTGCCACAAGGGCCGAGGCAGACGGAGCTGACAAAGAATTAATCATTGGTGCTTTAATACATGATTTGGGAGATGAATTAGCTCCAGCTAATCATTCTCAATTGGCGGCTACGATAATAAGGCCATATGTAAGGGAAGAAGTGACTTGGATTATTTCTATGCACGGGTTATTTCAAATGTTCTACTTTGGTCCAGAAGATTATCAAGGTGAAGAAATTGGGATAAATAAATCATTACGTGAAAATTATAAACATCATAAATGGTTTGATTCTTGTGATAGGTTTTGCAGAGATTGGGATCAAATGTCATTTGATCCAAATTATCCAAGCAAAACATTGGAATACTTTGAGCCCCTAATTAATGAAATCTTTTCAAGGAAGCCATTTGATCCTCAATATGTCGGCAATCCTGAATTTGATTATAATTAACCGAGTGTAGGCATCGTAAATTGAGGGTCCGTTCGTTGGCCTCGTGGCCAGCGTACAGTTGTTGTCTTAAGTCTTGTATAAAACCTAATGCCTTCCATCCCATGCATATGGTGGTCTCCAAATAAAGAGGACTTCCATCCTCCAAAGCTGTGAAATGCCATTGGAACAGGGATTGGAACATTAACACCAACCATTCCAACTTCAATTTCATTAGAAAATCCTCGAGCCACATCTCCATCCCTGGTAAATACTGCGACACCATTTGCATATTCATGTCCATGGATGAGATCGACTGCAGATTTATAATCATTGGCTCTAACAACAGATAATACAGGACCAAAAATTTCATTTTTATAAATAGACATGTCTTTAGTTACATTATCGAATAAAGAGCCGCCTATGAAAAAACCATTCTCATATCCTTGCATCGAGGGTTTTCTATTTCTTCCATCCACTACAAGCTTGGCTCCTTCATCGACACCAGCTTCTATAAAACCAGATACCTTGTTTAAAGCTTCACTTGTAATAAGCGGTCCCATTTCTGCAGCGGGGTCAACGGAAGGTCCAATCTTTAATGCTTCAATCTTTGGGACAAGCTTTTCTACGAGTGCATCAGCTACTTTATCTGTAACAGGGACAGCAACAGAGACAGCCATGCATCTTTCTCCTGCAGAACCATAAGCTGCACCCATTAGTGCATTTGTAGCCATATCTAAATCAGCGTCAGGCATTATTACCATATGATTTTTGGCTCCTCCTAAAGCCTGCACTCTTTTTCCGGCTGATGTTCCAGTTGTATAAATATATCTTGCTATCGGGGTTGAACCAACAAAACTAATCGATTTAATATCAGGATGATTTAGAATGGCATCAACTGCTATTTTATCACCCTGAACAACATTGAAAACGCCATCTGGTAAACCAGCTTCCGTTAACCATTTTGCTATTAAAAGAGATGGCGATGGGTCTCTTTCTGAAGGCTTCAAAATAAAACAATTGCCACAAACAAGCGCAATAGGAAACATCCACATAGGAACCATAGCAGGAAAGTTAAATGGAGTTATACCAGCTACAACTCCTAAAGATTGTCTGACGTTAAAACTATCAACTTCAGAGCCAACGTTTTCAGTATAGTCACCTTTTAGTAAGTGAGGTGCTCCTACAGCAAATTCAACAACTTCTAAACCCCTTGTTACTTCACCTAATGCATCTTCATGGGTTTTACCGTGTTCACTGCTAATACACTGTGCGAGTTCTTCACGTCTTTCATCTAAAATATATTTAAACTTATCTAATACCCTAGCTCTTCTTAATGGGGGTTGATTTGACCAATCCTTCCAGGCTGATTTAGAAGATTCTACGGCTAAATTGACTTCATCATTATTTGCAAGGTTCACTTTTGTTTCTGAGGCACCTGTAGCAGGGTTAAATACTGGTTTATTAAGGTTTGATTTTCCTTCATAATGTTTTCCGCTGATATAATGTCCAATATTAGCCATTATCCTTCTCCTTTTTATTAAATTGCGTTATTTCAAAATACATAATTATTAATTAAGCTTAGACTATAATTTATTTTGATAAATTTTTATAATAAATTAAGACTGTTGTCATAAAGTTTTTATTGAAATAGTTTCTAATATTATAATTATTAAAATTATACCAACTATTTTTTATTTAGATAATTTATAGGCTAGAGAATATGAGCACACCAATTATTAAACCTTTTCATGACAGTGCTTCAGGTACTATCAGTTATGTAGTTGAGGATAAAGAAACTTCAAAATGTGCGGTGATTGATTCAGTTTTAGATTTTGATATGGCTTCAGGAAGGACATCCACTAAACATGCTGACTTGATGATTGAATATATTGCACAGAATAAATTGATTATTGATTGGATTATTGAAACCCATGTGCATGCCGATCATTTGTCTGCTGCACCTTATATTCAAGAGAAAATAGGGGGGAAAATAGGGATAGGGGAAGAAATAATATTAGTCCAAGATACGTTTGGGAAAATTTTTAATGCAGGGACAGAATTTGAGCGTGACGGGAGTCAATTTGATAAGCTATTCAAGGACAATGATACCTATAAAATAGGAGAACTAAATGCTAAGACCATACACACGCCAGGGCATACACCTGCTTGTATGGTTCATTTAATTGAAGACACTGCATTTGTTGGTGATACCTTATTTATGCCAGATGGAGGCACTGCAAGAGCTGACTTTCCTGGGGGCGATGCAAGGACATTATATAGATCAATTAGAAAAGTTTTAAATTTGCCTGGAGAAACAAGGTTATTTATATGCCATGATTATGGGCCTGGAGGAAGGGAAGTTGCCTGGGAAACAACAGTTTCAGAACAAAGGAAAAATAATATCCATGTAAAAGATGGGGTTTCTGAAGATAAGTTTGTGGAAACCCGTGAGGCAAGAGATGCAACTTTAAGTATGCCGAAGTTAATTATACCAGCTACACAAGTGAATATGAGGGCTGGAGACTTACCAGAAGAAGAGGATAATGGCGTTAATTATTTAAAGATTCCAATAAATAAATTATGAAAATTATCAATAATATTTTGAGAAGATAAAAATGAAAAAAATAAATAATGACTTATACATTGGTCCACAAATCAATGAGGGGAATGTTAAAGATTTAGTGAATCTTGGAATCAGAACAATCATTTGCAATCGACCTGATAATGAAGGGGAGGGCCAAACAAATATTGAATTTATAAAACGAGAAGCAGAAAACCATGGTTTGTCAGTTGAGTACATACCTTTTTCTCCTTTAAAGCTCTCTATGGAAGATGTTAAAAGTTTTGCAGGCATACTCGAAGGTAAGAAAAAACCGATTTTTGCGTATTGTTTATCAGGATTAAGATCGGAACAAATAGCTCAGCTGGCTTATGAATATCTAGAGGATAAAAAATAATTTTTATTTTAACTCAATGCTTTTTTATGAAATAAAATGAATGAACCAAAATTAGGAATTTCCTTAAGAAGCAACTCCAGAGATGCCATTGATTTTCAAGAAAGAGTTCATGAAGTAACTAGTTTTAATCCATTTAGCATTGAGTTAATGGGTTTTGCACAGGACTTGATCATCGATGGATGCGTTGTTAGTCAAAGAATAGATAAAATTCAAAATATTTTAGATAATTTTTCAGGTGAAATTACTCTTCATGGTCCAATGGTTGTCAATTTTCTCGATAAAAAAGAAAATCTAAATCATTATGAAATCCTTGCTAAAGCTTACATTGACGTTGCTCATAGGTTAGGCGTTACAAAAATAATTATTCATACAGGTTACTGTGATATTGATAATGATAGAAGCTTAAGAGAAAAATACATACTGCAGCGTAACTATCTAAAACGAATTGGTGATTTTGCTGCGGAAAAGAATTTGTTGATTTATGTAGAGAACATTTTCCCTTTCTCAAAGTCACTGCACACTGCTTTACCAAGTAAGCTTTCAGAAGAAATAAATTTAATAAACCATAATAATATAAGAGCTTGCTTTGATGTAAGTCACGCCTATTTGTGTTGTGAGGCTTTCCAATCTGATTTTATGAGTAACGCTGTTGATCTTGGAAGGTTATCTGATCATTGGCATGTGCATGATAGTTTTGGTAAATTGAATTTTATCAATTCTTATTTAACAAAATCTGAAGCTTTAGCTCTTGGTGATGGTGATTTACACTTGCCAGTTGGTGAAGGGAATATTCCCTGGGAAAAAGTGATTTCGAATATAAAACCAACATCAGACACTGTCTTTAACATCGAATTAAATCCAGATTTTTGGAAAGATCTTGAAAAATGTGTCAGAAACACTAAGAAATTAATTGAATTTTCTAAAAATATTTAAATAGATAATAGTCATAAAATAACTTAAGTTTTTTATGACTTTAAAATTATAGTCATATGAGTTTAGATATAGTGTGTTTAATTTTATTGATAAAAAAACCAAAAATTTATGAATAATTTTTTAAGAAAACATTCAGAGAAAATAGTTGGTTATTCTTTAATTTCACCTGCAGTGCTTTTAATAAGCCTTTTTGGAGTTTTTCCAGTTTTTTTTGGAATGTATATGAGCGTTCATAAGTGGAAAGTCTTTAAAGGAAGATTTTTAGGTTTTGAGAATTATGAACGGATTTTGGGCAGCATTCCGGCTTTTTTTGTTTTTATTTTAGGGCTATTAGCGCTGATACTAAGTTATTGGATTTGGAGTGAGTACAAAGATCGTTATCAATTCAAACAAAAAATATATGTTTTAATTTCTTCATTAACAATCTTATCAATTGGTATTTACTTAATTAATATCAATTGGAGTATAATGGTTGATCAAGGTGATGAAGACTATCTATACGCTTTGATATACACTTTATACTATGCGTTTTTTACAATTATTTTTGAGATTGGCCTGGGACTTGTAATAGCATTTGCGCTTTATCAAAAATTAGCAGGAAAACAATTCTTTCAAATGATATTACTATTCCCGTATATTACTCCTGCTGTGATGGGTGCAGCTGTGTTTTTCCTTATATTTGGTAAAGCTGAAACCTCTTTTTTAAACCAATTTGTAGGATTTTTTGGAATTGAACCACAGCTATGGCTCTTTGACAAAAGGCCAATCACCGAAGTTCTTTTTGGAGTAAAAATTGATGGTCTTTTTGCAGGTCCAAGCTTAGCTTTAACTTCATCAATCTTTTATGGTATTTGGTCATATACTGGTTATTACGCAATCATCCTACTTGCAGGATTGTCAATTATTCCAAGTGACTTGTATGAGGCAGCAAGAGTAGAGGGTGCATCAAGATGGCAAACATTTATAAAAATTACCGTTCCTTTGCTAATGCCTATAATTTTCTTTTTAGCGCTCACAGGTTTTATAAATACATTCCAAGCATTTAATAGCATATTTGTAATGCAAACATCGTCAGCTGGTGACACAATGGATGTTGTCACGATTGAAATTTTTGATCACTTTTGGGGTAGGGTCAAATATGGATACGCAGCAGCCGAAGGTGTTATATTGTTTGTTTTGCTAAATGTTTTAGCGATCTCACAATATGTCATTTTCAGAAAGAAAATTCATTATGACTAAGATCTTTAATTCAGAAACTAGAGTTCCTTATATAATATTAACAATTGTTTTTATTATATCGATTTACCCGTTCTTTTACATGATTATGACTTCTTTGATGACTGCAGGAGAAGCTATTAATCAGTACGTTTTTCCTAGAACTCCGATGCTTGAGAACTACTTGGAGGTATGGACTTCTAATAATTTTCAAAAATATACAATTAACAGTATTATTATTAGTTCAATCACTGTGGTCGGAGTTCTAATAACCAGTATCCCTGCAGCTTATTCCTTTGCTAGAATTGAATTTCCCTTTAAAAATTTAATCTTTTATTTGTTACTTTTATCATTGATGATCCCGGAAATTATTACTTTGCTTCCTCATTTGCTGATTATAAGAGGTGAAATAATTCCTTTACCGTTTGGCTCCTCATGGATGAACACATTGCAAGGTTTAACAGTGCCCTTTATGGGGAATATTTTTGTTATCTTTTTACTTAGGCAATACTTTAAAAAAATACCAAATGAATTGTGGGATGCTGCGCGTCTTGATGGAGCATCACATTTTTATTTTTTAACGCGAATCGTAGTTCCCATGAGTATGCCTATAATTGTGACTGCGGGTTTATTTACTTTTATCATTGCATGGAATAGTTTTGCATGGCCTCTTTTAATCTTAACTAAAGAGGATTGGTATCCTGTTACTGTATCAATATACAGCTTTGTGAGAGAGGTAGGGCCAAATTTTCACTTACTTATGGCAGCGTGTTTAATTGCCATAGCGCCTATCCTGCTTTTATATTTTTTCACTCAAAGATTATTCATTGAAAGCATATCTAATTTTGGTATAAAAGAATAAGTGCAGTACATATTTGACACAAATATGTAACTATAAAATGATAGAAGAATATGAGTATCAAAAATTAAACATATTTAAAATTTGGGGGTTGTAATGAAACTATTAAAAATAATAATAAATTTATTTTTTGCTTCTTTAATCTTAATTTCTGGCAAATCATTCGCAGTTACTGCTGACGATATTGAAAACGCAAATCCAGTTGGTCAAACAGTTGAATTCTGGGTTCAGTACTCTGATGAAAGACTCGATGCGATGAAAGCTAGAGCTCAAAGATTTGAAGAAGAGACTGGTATAAAGGTTAATGTTGTTCACAAGGGTCATTATGGTAAAGTCCAATCTGCTATGATGTCCTCTGCTGGTACAAAAGACATAGCTGATGTTGCTAGAGGATATGGAAATGCTGCTGCTGATATGTATATTGTTACAGCTGCAATTGATCAGACGCCGCTTGCTAATAGTAAAAAGTGGGGAGTTACTCAGGCTGATATCGATGACTGGGGTGCTAACTGGACTGTAGGTTTTACACCGTATTTCGATGGCAATCCTAAATTACTTCATGAGTCTGGTAAATCTGTTGAAATTCTATACTACAATAAAGACTGGTTAAATGAATTAGGCCTTGACGATCCGAAAACTCCTGCTGATTTTGCAGAGGCTGCATGCGCTGCAACTAATAAAGATTTTAGTGGAAAAATGGGCGAGGAACCAAGTTATGGTTATGAAATAGATACTGACGCAAGTAACTTTGCAGCATGGGTTTTTGCTCATGGTGGTGATGTATTTGATTATGATAATGGCAACTATATTTTGAACGGACCAAAAGCGGTTGAAGCTATGGAATTTATTCAGGGTATGGCTAATAAAGGTTGCGCAATTGCTGCAAGAGGCAAATACACAGACCAGCAATATCTTGGGCAGGGATCAGTTTTATTTTCAGCAGGCTCAACCTCAGGGATCACATATTTCCAGAAAGCTATCGAAGGAGGTTATAATGGGGTATGGGATGTTGCTCCAATATCTTATTCAACTTCAGAACCAGTGTTAAATCTTTATGGTGGTGGTCTTATTATGGGTAATACAGGAGATGCTAACAGAATGGTTGCGGCTTATCAGTGGATGAAATATATTTCGAATAGTGAAAATTCAGCCGTATGGTCAACTGAAAGTGGATATGGTTTTGTTAGGGCATCTTCAGCTAATCATCCCGCTATTCAAAAAATGAGAGATGCTTCGCCTCAATATGATAAAACTTTAGGTTTTATAAAATATGGTAAAGGTGAACCTGCTGTTCCAGGTTATTATTCTGTAAGAGGTGAAGTTGAAAAAGCATACGCTGCAATCATTAATGGAGACGATATTATGTCTACTCTTAATAAATTAAATGATGATGCAAATGCAATTTTAAAAGACGCTACTGACAATTAAGCAATAGCAAACATAATTTAAAGAGGGTGGGTTTATCCACCCTTTTTTTTCGCAAATTTTACTAACTTTGTGATCCAGTAGGGATCACTTCATAGCCTTTTTCAGGTTCTTCATCATCAACTATTTTTGCAGGAAAACCTGGGGCTAAAACCGATATGCCAGTAGCATCTTCCAGCCTTTTTATAATGTTTGGAGACCATTCCCTGGGGCCATATTTTTTCTGACCATCTTGAAAGATTTTGTTGATTAAAGGTGAAATTTCCAGGGGAATTTTATTTTTCTTTGCTATTTCATCAAATAGACCGATATCCTTTAGTACTAAGTCCATGGTAAAATTAATATCACGAGAACCATTCAAAATCACTTGCCCTTCTGTTTCATGAACAAATGAATTTCCTGAAGAAATTTTGAACGCTTCGAATGTAGTGTTTAAATCAAGCCCTTGTGCTTTGCATGTAATTAAAGCCTCGCAAACTGAGATTAGGTTTGTTGTTGCTAAATAATTTGTTGCTACTTTTAATATCGAAGCACTGCCAAGATCTCCTGAATGTAGTATTCTTCTACCCAAGGTTTTTAAAACTGGTAGTGCTTTGTCAAAGGTTTCTCTTTTGCACCCTGAAAATATTGAAATATTTCCTGTTGCAGCTCTGTGGCATCCTCCTGAAACTGGGCAGTCCATTGGCTCGCCACCCACTTCAAGAACTAATTTCCCCACACGCTGTACTTCTTCAAAATCTGTTGTTGACATTTCTGCCCATATTTTCCCTTTCGAAAGACCTTCAATTATACCGTCTTTACCTTCCATCACTTCAGAGCATGCCTTAGGAGAAGGAAGACATGTAATAATCATTTCTGAATTTTCAGCTAATTCTTTGGGAGATTTAGCCCATTTGGCACCCATTGCTAAATAAGAAGAGGACAAGTCTTCATTTAAATCTCTTACAGTAAGGTCATAATTATTTTTGATAAGATTAGTTGATAATTTGCTACCAACATTCCCCAACCCAATAAATCCTATTTTCATGTTTTCACCTGTATTAAATATCTATTTATAGATAAAAGTTTATGGTGAAATTGAAAACAAAATTTTCAAGAAAATTAAACCTAAAAGATAAATCTAGAACGTAAAATTTCTATAATATTAACTTGAATTATTTGATCTTTGGCCTGTTATCATTTACCGAGTTCATCGCAAAACTCTCTTTCTCATATGGGAATTCAATATCTATATACTCCACATGCAAGACTGCTGCTTCAAATTTTTCTTCTATAAATTTAGTTAGAAGTTCTTCGGGTAAGTTTTCTGAGTTATTAGGCATGTCAATTGCCACAAGCATCGCAGCATTTTTAAACTTGTTTTTTGTCTTGCCTTTAAATGGCAAAACAACACTCTTGTTATTATCTGTATTATTTCCTTTAGACAATTGATTTCTCCATCAGCCAAAAAATAAAATTTAAATCCTCTCTAGGTAGAGAGATTATACTATATATTGTATAGATGATAAATGCAAACTACTACCTATTGTAAAAACTAATCTTTGCCATTCGTCAAGTAAGAAAGAAAAATAATTTTTTAAAAGAGTGGGATTGATCCCACGAACAATTTATGTTAAAATTAATTAGCGCCGATTTGTTTATTAGCTTGCGGGCGCTTTTATAAGTACAGCTAAAAAATTGGGTTTCCCAGTTTTATAGCTGGGTTTTTTTTTGAGATTAGGCTTTTTTTTAAAGCTGGGCATTTAAACTACAACTTGTGCGCCCTGATTGTCTAAAGCACTAAAGCGGAGAATTCAGATGAAAAATCTACTCAGAAATTACAGAACTAAGCATGGCGTTTTAATCGCTGATGGAGCTACAGGAACAAACTACTTTTCCAAAGGACTGGAAACTGGTGATCCTCCAGAGTTATGGAATTTAATCAAACCAGATAATGTAATTAATTTACATCAAGAATTTATAAAAGCTGGTGCAGATATTATTCTAACCAACTCTTTCGGCGCAAACTCATCTAGACTTAAACTTCACGACTGTGAAAATAAGGTAAAGAGCATTAATTTAGAGGCTGCATCCCTAGCTAGAAAAGCAATCAGTTTAAGTAAGAACAAAAATGAAAATTTAATTGGAGGCTCAGTTGGTCCTACAGGTGAATTGTTTAAGTCTATCGGAGGAAATCTAACCTATGAGAAAGCTGCCTCCATTTTTTATGAGCAAGCAATTAGTCTTAAGGAGGGCGGCGTTGATTTTTTATGGATAGAAACTCTTTCGTCATTAGAAGAAGTAGACGCAGCTTTACATGCATCCGAAAAGTCTGAATTAGGGGCGGTTGTAACGATGTCATTTGATACTTCCAAGAGGACAATGATGGGTGTTACCCCTCACGAATTTCTTAAGTTTATTAGTAAGAGGAAAGTCAAGCCAATTGGGATAGGCGCTAACTGTGGTATCGGGCCTCCAGAATTACTTTTGTCAATCAAAGAAATGAAAGAAAATCTCAATGAGGACATTTTATTAGTTGCTAAAGGCAACTGTGGAATTCCTGAATATAAAGAAGGAAAAATATTCTATAAAGGAACAGAAGAAATTATGTCAAAATATGCAGGCTTGTGTAAAGACATTGGTGTTGACATTGTGGGAGGCTGTTGCGGGACTACACCTGAGCATATTAGAGCAATCAAAAATATTGTTCTCAATAAAGTTTCAAATTTTGAAAACATAAAATCTTCAAGTGGGTCAATCATTGATGAAGATGTTTTTATGAAAAGAATAAATTCTGAACTTGGAGTGCCCTGGAAAGATAGCACTCAATCTAGCTCCATTCCAAAATTGAAAAGAACTTCGAGAAGAAGAGCTAGAAGGAGTTTATAAAAAATAATACTTTTATAATTTTAATATGGACTTTGCTAGTCCTAATTTGTTAGAAACTTCCTAAATATTTCAAAAAAGTTTTAGTTAGGATATAGGGAGTTTATAATGGATCCAAGTACGTATAAATTTGACACTCTTAGTTTGCATGGAGGTCACCAACCAGATAAAAATTTTGGTTCTAGAGCAGTGCCAATTTATCAAACCACTTCGTATGTATTTCAGGATACAGATCATGCAGCTGCGCTTTTTAATTTAGAGCAGGGCGGGCATATATATAGCCGAATTTCCAATCCAACGGTTGGAGTTTTAGAAGAAAGGGTATGTGCTTTAGAGGGGGGCACTGCCGCTATAGCAACCGCTTCTGGGCAAAGTGCTGTTTATTTAACAATTATGACTTTGGCTAATTCTGGAGATCATATCGTTGCTTCCTCCCAGTTATACGGTGGTACAGTTAACTTGTTAAGATTAACACTTCCTCGTTTTGGCATAACAACAACATTTGTAAAACCAGGTGACACGGAAGGGTTTAAAAAAGCAATTAAACCAAACACCAAAATGATTTTTGGAGAAATCATTGGAAATCCCGGTCTTGAAATTATGGATATTCCAAAAGTATCGGATATTGCACACAAAGCAGGCATTCCACTAGTGGTTGATTGTACGTTTAATACACCTTATCTTTGTAGGGCTTTTGATTTTGGAGCAGATATTATAGTTCATTCACTGACAAAATGGATGTGTGGCCACGGTACATCAATGGGAGGAATTATAGTTGAAGGGGGTAAATTTGATTGGCAACAAAATGATAAATTCCCAACTATGACGGAGCCATATCCTGGTTATCATGGACTTTCATTCTCTGAGGAGTTTGGCCCAGTTGCCTTTACAATGAGAGCAAGGGCGGAAGGCATGAGAGACATGGGCCCGTGTATGAGCCCAACGAACGCATTTAATATTCTTCAAGGGATTGAAACACTCTCTGTCAGAATGGACAAGCATTTATCAAATGCAAAGAGTATGCTTGAGTACCTGACTAATCATGAAGGAGTGGCTTGGGTAGCACACCCGGATTTGCCAGACCATCCAGATCATAAGATTGCAAAACAGATTTTACCAAAGGGAGCAGGCTCTATGATTGCTTTCGGAGTTAAAGGAGGAAGAAAAGCAGGTGAAGCATTTATTGATGCTGTTAAGTTAGCTTCAAATCTTGCAAATGTAGGCGATTCTAAAACTCTTGTCATTCACCCAGCATCAACTACTCATGCTCAGATGGATGCTGAAACAATGAAGCATGCAGGTTTGACTGAAGACATGATTAGATTTTCAGTTGGAATTGAGGATGTCCAAGATATTATCAACGACTTTGACAATGGTTTTAGGGCTGCGAAAAGATCACAGTTAATGGCTGCAGAATGAAATTTCAAGTAAATAATAAAGAAGTTTTTGCTTCTACTGGTGGCCAACCCTTTGATAAAAATAAGCCACTTCTGATCTTTGTTCATGGGAGTGGACTAAGTCATATAACATGGGTTTTACAGACACGCTATTTTGCTTTTCATGGCTACAGTGTTTTAGCAATCGATTTACCTGGCCATGGTGCCTCTGAAGGTCCTCCACTTAAATCAATTGAAGACATGGCTGACTGGATATCTGACGTTATCGATTCAGTTGGTTATGATGAAGCGTCACTAGTTGGCCACTCACAAGGTTGCTTGGTACTAATCGAATGCGCATCAAAATATCCTAAAAAAATAAAATCATTAAGTCTAATGGGAGGTGCGAGTGCTATTCCTATGAACCCAGAACTTTTAGAACTTGCTGAAAAAGGCGATCCAAAAGCCGTTGACTTAATGATGGACTGGGCCCACGGTCCTGGTGGTCACTTTGGCGGCCACCCAGTTCCTGGTTTGCATCATATAAATCTAGGAGGAACAATTGTAAAAAATGGTTCTATTAAAGTCTTAGGCGTTGATTTTCGAGCCTGTGATAATTACAAAAATGGTCTTGAAGCTGCAAAAAATGTTAAATGCCCAACAATTAATATTCTAGGTGATAAAGATAAAATGTGTCCACTTAAAGAAGGGAAAAAGCTTGCCCAAGCAATAGATAATTCTGAGGTGGAAGTTATAAAAAATTGTGGGCATATGATTTTATTGGAAGAAGCAGACCAAGCTTTATCGGTTCTTAAAGGGTTTATTAAAGAAAATCATCCACCAAATTAAGTAATCTGGAGGCATAATTTTGGAAACAATAATGCATAAGATAGGAAGCGTACCCTTTAAAGTTCATAAAAATAAGGTTGCTGTTCTTTTTGTAACTTCTCAAGCTAGAGGTAGGTGGATACTACCGAAAGGTACATTACATGACGGAGAAAGTCATGAAGATGCCTGTTACAGGGAAACATACAATGAGGCTGGTGCCAAAGGTTTTATGATGAAGAATTACCCAATTACTAAGCCTATAACAAAGTTAACAAGTAATGGCATGATTTCCAATTCTGTGACTTTTTATCCATTAGTTGTCGAAAATCAGGATAATGAATGGCCAGACAAAACAAAAAGACAGAGGCACTGGGCTCTTTTGAAAGATGTATCAAAAGTGGCAAGTAGAGAAGATTACCTTTTAGTCCTAGAAGATTTTAAAAGGCTTAAGCCATGGAAGTTAATTTAGATAAAATAAAATAAATAGTAGCAGCCATTAATGCAGATGCAGGAACCGTAATTATCCATGCAGCGGCAATAGAATATAAAAATTTTCTTCTAACTAGTTTTCTTTTAATTCTTCTATCATGTTCAGCAAAAGCCTCTTCTGCAGTGTCATTTAATATATGGCCTGGTTTAATTTTTTGTTTATTTGGATTTTCTAAAAATTCTCTCAAAAACCCAATTCCAAATATTGAACCTATTGCAATGTGTGTTGAACTCACAGGCAATCCAAGCGTTGTTGCTATTAAAACAGTGATAGCTGAAGATATGGCAACACAATATGCTCTAGGTGCATTTAACCTGGTAATTTTTTGGCCAACTGTTTTTATTAATTTGGGGCCAAATAGAAGAAGTCCAAAAGAAATTCCTACTGCCCCTATAAACATAACCCAGAAGGGGATACTAACTTTAGAAGCAATTTCATTTGTATCATTAAATGTTGAAACAATTGCTGCCAATGGACCAACAGCATTAGCTACATCATTAGCGCCATGAGCAAAACATAATAATCCAACACCAATAATTAAAGGAAAATTAAAAAGTGTGTAAATATCTTTTTTTTCATTTTTTAGTTGTAAAATTTTCCTATTAACAAATGGTTTTGCAATCAAGTAAGATAAGACTGCTATAGATGTTGTATAACTCAATATTTCAACAAATGATGCCTTATAGATTTTTTTGAAACCTTTAATGGTCATATATGCAGTGATAGCAGCTGCCATTAAAGCTATTAGTACCGGTATCCATTGTTTTGCAGCACTAATTTTATTATCCTTATTAAGTATTTTAATTTTAATAAATAATAAAAATAATGCAGCAATAATTCCACCAAGAACTGGCGAAATAACCCAGCTTGCAGCAATTTTTCCCATAGTGAACCAATTCACTATATTCATTCCTGCAGCAGCTAGACCACCACCTAAAACACCTCCAACAATTGAGTGAGTAGTCGATACAGGAGCATTTAATATAGTTGCTAAATTAATCCATAATGCAGCAGAAAGTAATGCGCTTAACATTAAATATCTAAAGCTATCTGTAGAAATCGAACTATCAACCATGATAATTCCTTTGGAAACCGTTTTTACAACATCACCACCAGCTAATAGTGCTCCTGCAGCTTCACAAATTGCAGCAATGATGACAGCAGTAGTAATTGCTAGAACCTTGCCACCTACTGCAGGCCCCATGTTATTTGCCACGTCATTAGCACCTATGTTTAATGCCATGTAGCCACCAATAACAGCTGCGATAACTAGCAAAATTTTATTATCAATTCTGTCAGAAATAAAATAATCTACGCAGATACCAGTTAACAATAAAAAGAAAATAGCAATTAAAACTGTACCCCAGTTAGTTATTCTGAATAATGATTGATTGTAAGAATAATCTAATCTTCTAAGATCATTAACATAACGATTTTCTAATTTAGGATCTTTCATTTTGGAAAATTTCTTAAAGAACAAGGTTTAAATTTAAGTGCGGTATAATTAAAATTTATCCATTTTACAATACACAAAATTATTTTTTTTTCATAATTTTCTTATTACAAAAAAACTTATTAAAATAAAAATAAATGATCCACCAATGCAGCCCGATATTCCAACTGTTTGATATAAGTATCCAGACAAAAAAGTTCCAAAAAATCTTCCTAATGCATTTGATGAATAATAAAAACCTACGTCTTCGGCAACAGATGAATTGCGTGAATACGCTAAAATTAGATAAGAGTGTAAAGCAGAATTAATGGAAAAAACACCTCCATAAATTAATAGACCGAATATAAGAATTTTCTCTGGTGAAATATATTGAACATTTAAGTTAATCAAAATGAGTAATACTAGTTGAATAATCGTCAGCATAAATACCCAAAATTTTGCTGATGAAATTTCTAGAGTTAAACCATCAGTGCTTCTTGTAATTAAAAACGGAATAGATGATTGGCAAAAGCCATAACCAATAATCCAAAAGGCAAGAAAAGATCCAACATGCCAAAACGACCAACCAGCTGAATAGAGGAATAGTGGAAGACCTACAACAAACCACATATCGCGAGATCCAAATAAAAATAACCTTGCAATTGATAAAATATTTATATTCTTAGACTTGCTGAAAAATTGTTTTAAATTTTTTGAAGTTTTCAAAACCCCTATTTCACTATCTAAGAAGAATAAAAAAAACAGACAAATACTTAGGAAAAATATCAAGATATATAGAGAATACTGGAACCCAATTATTTCAATTAACAAACTTCCAACAAAAAACCCTAAACCTTTTGAAGCATTCTTTAGGCCTGTAAACCATGACACCCATTTAAATAAGATTCCTTTTCCATCTCCAGAAACTATTTTTATAGCTGACTTTGATGACGTTTTAGAAATATCTTTTGCAATGCCTGATATGCCTTGTGCAATCATTACCCATATTATGGAGGAGTATATTTCCCATGAAGGTGAATAAAATGATAAAAACAATAAACCAAAAATTTGAAGTAAAACTCCAAATGTAAACATTCTTTTGATACCATAAAAGGAAGCAAACCATCCGCCAACTAGATTTGTGATTACACCTACTAACTCATAAAGCAGAAATAAAAATGCTAGTGATAAAGGAGAAAATCCAAGATGAAAAAAATGAAGGAGCACTATCATTCTAATTGCACCATCAGTAAGGGAAAAAAATAAATATGTATTTGTAATTATAAGGAAATTTTTTAAATTAAACATTTAATGAATTATATACCATTTTTGCTATATCGCTCATTCTACATGCATATCCTGTTTCATTATCATACCAAGAGTAAATTTTAAGTAAATTACTATCAGTTACCAATGTACTTGGCGCATCAACAATGCTGCTTCTTGTGTCGTTCACAAAATCTATTGACACCAAAGGATTAAATTCAATGCCTAAAATACCTTTTAATTCTTGCTCAGCAGCCCTTTTAAATAAATTATTTACTTCACTTGCTTTACAGTTTTTATTTAATTGAAAAACACAGTCTGTTAAACTTGAATTAATAACAGGAACCCTTACAGCGTGACCATCAAGTTTCCCATTTAACTCTGGGAATATTAATCCAATTGCTTTGGCACTTCCTGTAGAAGTAGGGTGCATAGAAAGCATGGATGAACGCGCTCTTCTTAAATCTTTATGAGGTTTGTCTAAAAGAACATTTGTATTTGTAGGGTTATGTATAGTTGATATTTGTCCTTTTAATATTTCAAAATTTTTATGAATAATACTTACAATCGGAGCAAGACAATTAGTAGTGCATGATGCAGCAGTTACAATATTATATTTTTCTGGATTATAAAGATGATCGTTTACACCGAAAACAATATTCAAGACTTCAGGATCATTGATAGGCGCAGAAACAATAACTTTTTTTATATTTCTATCAAAATATCTTTTAAGCTTGTTTTTTGTTAAGAAAGTTCCAGTGCAATCTAAAACTAGTGAACATCCAGAATTATTCCAATTTATATCACAAGGATTTTTATAGTTCGTCAATATTATATCTTTTCCATTAATTGAAATTTTCTTATTACCTATCTGATTTATTGAAGCATCCCAAATGCCGTGTATGCTATCAAATTTTAAAAGGTGGCAAAGTGTCTTTGCATCGCAATTTGGTTCGTTCAAATGTAAAATATTTATATCTTTATTATTTGACTTTCGGTTAAGTCCTCCGAAAAAATCTTTTAATACAAGTCTTCCTATACGACCTAATCCATTTATACCAATTGCCATTAATAATAACCTAGTTTAATGTTTTCTTATCTCTAATATTTATTATCTAAGGAAATTTTTTTAGGTTGTAAACATTGCTATGTAAGTATTTTTTAAAAAAGAACGTTAATAAATTTTGTTAATTACATATTAATTTTTATGAAGAATATTTTTTTATTTAGACATGGAAAATCAAATTGGAAGCATCTCGATCTTATAGACAGTGAAAGACCGCTAGCAAAAAGAGGACTGAGAGATGTTCCTGTTATGTCAAAAATTATCAATGAAAAATGTCCCGATATTGATTTAATTTTGTGCTCCTCATCAAAAAGAACTCGAGAAACTTTAGAACTAACTTTATCTGCATTTAGTGAAAAACCTGCAGTTGAAATCTTGGAAGAACTTTATTTAGCTTCAAGTGATAGTCTACTAAGCATTCTTAATAAATATATTTCAAAAAATAATAATATCATCTTAATAGGGCATAACCCTGGCTTATACGATTTTGTTACTGAAATTGATGATGATTTTTTCTTTTTATTTCCAACATCTGCTGTATGCCATTTATTATTGCATAATGATCAAAAATCTAAACTAGAATATAAAGATTTTAAAATAGATACAGCTATAAAACCTAAAGATATTTTGCTAAACTAATAATAATATACTTTTGGTAATCATTTTAGGGGTTCTAGATGGGCAAATTTGAAGATGCTGAAGAATGGATAGAAGCAGAACTCAATGAAACTTTGGATGAAATGTTTGAAGCAGAGTTCAGTGAACCTATTTTAAGCAAAGAGACAAGAGATTACATCAAAAAGATTTACCGTGGTAAGAAACCTAAAGCACTAGAAAATCGTATTTACTTTAATAATTTACTCAAACTTCAAGCAGAATTAATAAAACTACAAGATTGGGTTGAGAGCACGGGTGCTAAAGTTCTTATTATCTGTGAAGGAAGAGACAGCGCTGGAAAGGGTGGTGTCATTAAAAGAATTACTCAAAGATTAAATCCGAGAGTTGCCAGGGTCGTTGCACTTCCTCCACCTTCTGAAAGAGAGCAAACGCAGTGGTACTTTCAAAGATACGTTCCGCATTTGCCTGCTGGAGGAGAAATCGTTTTATTTGATAGGTCTTGGTATAATCGAGCGGGTGTTGAAAAAGTTATGAAATTTGCAACTAGAGAACAAGTAGAGCAATTTTATCGTGATGTCCCTGAATTTGAAAAAATGTTAATACGTTCTGGTATTATTCTCTTAAAGTATTGGTTTTCTATCTCAGATGAAGAACAACAATTACGATTTTTAATGAGGGCTAATGACCCTCTTAAACAGTGGAAATTATCAGAAGTTGATTTGATGGCACGCATGTATTGGGAAAAGTATACTAAAGCAAAAGAGGTGATGTTTAAAAGAACAAATACAAAAGAAGCTCCTTGGTACATTGTTGAGGGGAATGATAAAAAAAGAGAAAGACTAAACTGTATAACTCATATTTTATCAAAAATTCCTTATACCGACATTGAGCATGAAAAAGTTGAATTGCCAGAGAGAGTCTTTGATCCTGATTATGAAAGACAAACTCTTCCTGATGAGTTATATGTTCCAAAAATATTCTAACTCCTAATGAAAGATGATCTTTGGATTACTCAATTGAACAAAGCAAAGTTGCAGTTATTGATATAGGTTCAAACTCATTAAGGTTTGTGATTTTTGATCGGTACGGAAGATATCCTTACCCCTTATTTAATGAAAGAATTACTTGTAGGCTTGGTGAAGGTGTTCAAAAGACAAAGAAACTTAATAAAGAAAGAATTCAGCAATCTCTTGAGACTGTAAAGAGGTTTTCTAAAATTATTGATAAAGCGGAATTGGAAACTGTTTTAGTTATTGGAACGGCAGCCCTAAGATTGGCAGAAAATGCAAAAGATTTTATTGAACCAGCAGAAAAGTTTTTAAGAAATAAAATTAGAATATTAAGCGGCACAGAAGAGGCTAACTTAGTCGCTAGAGGTCTTACAGCAAACATTCCAAAAGCTAATGGAATAATCGCAGATCTTGGAGGAGGAAGTCTTGAGCTGGTTAGAGTTGAAAATGGAAAAAATATTGAAAGTACCAGTCTTAATTACGGACATCTTAGAGATATTAATGAAAAGAAATTTTCAAAAACTATAAGAGGTTTAAAATGGAAGAATGATTGTGAGAGTCAGTTTTTCTATGGAGTGGGGGGTAGTTTTAGAGCATTAGGTTTGGTCTATAAACAGAAAAATAAATATCCTCTAGATATTCTACATGGGCTAACCATTCCAACTAAAAAAGCAAATCGAATCTTAAACAAAATTATTAAAAAAGACGGTGACTTAAAGGGATTGCCTCAATCTAGAAAAGCAACAATGAGCAATGCTGCAAAAATTATGAAGACTGTTTTAAAGGATACAAAATCAAAAAATATAGTTGTATGTGGGACGAGTGTTCGAGAAGGTGTTGTCTTACAGAATCTATCGATAAGAAACGTAAAACATGATCCATTGATTGCGACATGTGAAGAAATAGCAAAACAAAGTGAAAGATTTTTTGGTCTTGCAACTTCACTAGAAAGCCTTCTAAAGCCGATTATTACAATTGGCGACAAAGAGGAATTGTATCGGTTGTTAAAGGCATCTTGTTTGATGGCTGATATTGCTTGGAATGAGCACACTAGTTCTAGAGGTATAATCGCTGCAGAAAAAATTTTATTATTACCAACTAATTCACTGACACATCGTGAGCGAGCATGGTTGGCAAAAACCCTTTTTCATAGATATAATAGGCCAATTGACTTAGTGAAATTTCCTTTTAAGGTTTCGACAATCTTATCTAAAGAGGACAATTATACATCTTTAGTGATTGGCCTTTCCTTGAGATTTGCCATGACTGCATGTGCAGGTTTACCTGATTTGATAAAAAACTTGAAATTAGAGCTCGATGATAATTTTCTTAAAATTAGCTTCTTAGGGAATACTAAGACCCTATTAGTGGATCATGTTTATGAAAAATTAAATTTACTGGCTGCTAGTCTTGAAAGAGAGTTAGTAATTGAATTACTATAACTTGCTTCTTAATTTAGAAATGGTTTGTTTGTAGTTAGAGAAAATAAAATCTCGTTTTATATGTTTTCCATTTTTAACTAAAAGATTTCCTGTCGCCCATAGATTATCAATTAAGTTATAATTTGAAGCAAATATCCAACTATCAAGAATGGTGTCTTGTGAGAGCCCGATGAGATCTATGTTTCTAGGATTTAGTGAAATTAAATCAGCATAATAGCCTTCCTCTATTTTACCATTTTTTCTTTGAAGAGCTTGGGATCCACCTTTCAGGCAATTATCAAAAACTGCTCTGCCTGTTGATTTGTGAGATTGAGATATTACTGACCTTTTTTTATGTTTAAGCCTTTGCGTGTATTCAAATGTTTTTAATTCTTCAACCAAGCTAATATTAATATTAGAATCCGTCCCAATACCAAAAATTCCTTTATTTTTAAAAAACTCCAACCCATTAAATATACCATCTCCAAGGTTGGCTTCAGTGACTGGGCAGAGGCCTGCAACAGCTCCAGAAGCAGCTAAAGCCAATGTTTCATTTTCAGTCATTTGGGTGCAATGGATAAGACACCAATTCTTATTGATATCTTGATTTTCTAATAACCACTCTACAGGTTTTAGTTTGTATGCCTCTTCAATTTCTTCAACTTCTTTAACTTGCTCTGCGACATGTATATGTATAGGCCCATCAACCAAACTAATCATTTTTTCAATGTTATAATCATTTACAGCTCTAAGAGAGTGCGCCGCTACACCAAGTGAAAAATTATCACTCTTTGAAGTCAGTTCCGTATTTTTCTCAATTAACTTAGCATAACTGTCAAATGTATTTTTAAATCTCAGTTGCCCCCCGATTAGTTCTCTGCCATCACAACCGCCTCTTTCATAAAGGACTGGTAACAAACAAATATTTATTCCACTGTCTGATGATGCTTCTAAAACCTTCTCTGACAATTCAGCAATATTATTGTAATGATTTCCACCAATTTCATTGTGAATATAATGAAATTCACCTACGCAAGAATATCCAGCTTCCAACATTTCCATTTGGCTAAATGCAGTGATTGAATAAATATCTTCAGGGGTAAGGAGATCAAGAAACTTGTACATTAAATCTCTCCAAGTCCAAAAGCTATCATTGCCTCCTGGGCTTTGTTTTTCTGAAAGTCCAGCCATAGCTCTTTGGAAACTATGGCTATGTAAGTTATTCATGGCGGGAATAATTATATCTTCGTTTAAATCAAAACTTATTTTACTCTTGTCGCAATTTTTTGTTACTGAAGAGATTAAACCTGCTCTATCAATTTCAAGTAATATATTATTTGCCCATCCATCTGGAAGAAGAGCTTTATTAGAAAATATTTTCTTATTCGTAATATTCATAATGGTCTTTTGTTGACAGATTTAATGTCTTAAAGTCTTATCATAAGTGGTTCTTTATAATAAATTATAATTCATACAATGGCACAAGATCAATATAATCAAAATTTAATCAGAAATGCAAAATTGGCCCCTATGTCCGATGATCAAGATGATTTTGAAATCACAAACAATGGAGCAATTGCTATTGATGGGGAACAGATTGTTTGGTCCGGAGAAGAAAAAGATATTCCTAATAAATATAAGAAATATAATGAATACAACGCTAAAGGAAAATTAATAACCCCAGGTCTAATCGATTGTCATACGCACCTAGTATTTGGCGGAAATAGATCTACTGAATTTAATATGAGGCTAAATGGTAAGTCATACCAAGAAATAGCAAAAGCAGGTGGTGGCATTGCTTCAACTATGAAAGCTACAAGAGAGGCAAGTTTCGATGATTTATTAAGTTCATCTCTTGTGAGACTTGATGATATGATTGGAAACGGTGTCACAACAATAGAAATAAAATCTGGATATGGGCTGGACATTGAAACTGAATGTCTGATGTTGAGAGTGGCTAAAAGATTAGAGTCGTTGCGACCTATTCGTATCAAAACTAGTTTTTTAGGTTCGCATGGAATTGCACCTGAATATAAAAATAATCCTGAAAATTATATCAAAGAGGTTTGTTTGCCGGCATTAAAAAAAGCGAATGAAGAAGGGTTAGTTGATGCTGTTGATGGATTTTGTGAAACTGTTGCTTTAAATGTGGAGCAATTAAAAGAAGTTTTTGATCTTGCTCAAAAACTAAATTTACCAATTAAATTGCATGCTGAGCAATTAAGCCACTCTGGTGGGGTTAAGTTAGCAACTTCCTATGATGCAATTTCTATTGATCATTTGGAGTATGCCAATGAAGAAGATGCCAAGTTAATGTCAAAATCGGGAAGTGTGGCTGTAATACTACCAGGGGCTTATTATACTTTAAATGAAACGCAAAAACCTCCTATAGAATTGTTTAGAAAGTATAAAGTGCCTATGGCAATAGCTACTGATTGCAATCCTGGTTCATCGCCTTTGACTTCAATTTTACTTGCAATGAATATGGCTTCAACCCTCTTCAAGATAACACCTCTTGAGGCATTGTCTGGCGTAACAAAACATGCTGCGGATGCCCTATCTTTAAAAGACCTTGGACAGATTAAACCAGGTATGATAGCTGATCTTGCTATATGGAATTTAGAGCATCCTTCAGAATTTTCATACAGGATAGGATTTAACGCTCTTTACAAGAGAATATTTGGGGGGTCAATATAATGGAAACTCTCAAACCTGGATCAATCAAATTAGATTTTCTAGAGAAAATCTTTAGGAATAAACTCAATGTAACTTTAGATATCTCGCTAAAAGATAGGGTTGAAAAAGCAGCAAAAATTGTTGAAGCATCGGCTAAAGGAAATTTACCTGTTTACGGTGTAAACACAGGTTTCGGGAAGCTTGCTAACAAAGTTATCCCTCAAGAAGATCGCAAAAAACTTCAAAAAAATTTGGTCTTAAGTCATTGCTCAGGAGTAGGTGAACCTCTTGAAGAAGACGTAACAAGACTTATGATGATTTTAAAAATGATATCGCTGTCTCTTGGTGCTTCTGGAGTAAAATGGTCGACTATTATTCAAATTGAAAAAATAATTAACTCAGGGATAGTGCCTGAAATTCCTCATCAAGGATCTGTTGGTGCTTCAGGGGACTTAGCTCCTTTAGCGCATATGGCTGCTGTAATGATAGGAGAAGGGTGGGCTTTTTATGATGGGAAAAAAGTTACTGGAAGTGAAGCGCTTAAAAAGGCAAAAATTGATCCTATCATCCTTGGTCCCAAGGAAGGTTTAGCGTTACTGAATGGAACGCAATTTTCTACTGCTTGTGCCCTTGCTAATTTATTTAATGGATGGCGGTCAATTTTAAACTCAATCGTTATTTCATCTTTATCTACTGATGCCATAATGGGTTCCACTAGCCCTCTTATGGGGCAAATTCACACATTAAGAGGTCATAAAGGTCAAATTTTTGTTGCTAAAAAAATGAGGGATTTAATGTTAGGGAGCATTATTCGAGAAAGCCACAGGGAAGATGATCAAAGAGTTCAAGATCCATATTGTATAAGATGTCAGCCACAAGTTTTAGGTGCTTGTTTAGATATTTTAAAAAATGCTGCAATTACTATTGAGATTGAAGCAAATGCAGTAACTGATAACCCTCTAGTCTTAGTAGATGAAGAAAGAATAGTTTCTGGTGGTAATTTTCACGCGGAGCCTATTGGATTTGCCGCAGATCAAATAGCTTTAGCCTTAGCTGAAATGGGATCAATTTCTCAAAGAAGAATTGCTCTTATGGTTGATCCTACACTCAGTCACGACCTTCCAGCCTTCCTAACAGATAATCCAGGATTAAATTCAGGATTTATGATTGCGGAAGTTACATCGGCAGCGCTAATGAGTGAAAATAAGCATTTAGCAAATCCTTGTGTAACTGACTCAACTCCGACTTCAGCAAATCAAGAGGATCATGTTTCAATGGCTGCTCATGGCGCATACAGATTATTTAAAATGAATAAAAATCTATCCTCTATTTTTGGGATTGAACTCCTTTGTGCTTCACAGGGAATTGATGCACGAGAACCATTAAAAACATCACCTGCATTGGATAAAGTGATAGTTTGTCTTAGAAAACATATCCCTCGTTTGAAAGAGGATAGGTATATGGCAACTGATATAAATAAAGTGACAAATTTGCTTGAGGACAAGTTTATAATAAGTGAAGCAGAATTAAATATTCCGTTTTCAACGTTCTTGAATTCATGATTAAAAAAGGAAAGAATAGATGTCAGAATTAATTAAAAATTCAAGGGTTGTAATACCTCCTACTGGTAATGAAATTACAGCTAAATCCTGGTTAACAGAAGCGCCGATGCGTATGTTAATGAACAACTTGCATCCTGATGTAGCTGAGAACCCGAATGAGCTGGTTGTCTACGGAGGGATAGGAAGAGCAGCCAGGAGTTGGAGCGATTTTGATAAAATTCTCTCTAGTTTAAAGAAATTAAATGAGGATGAAACTCTTCTTGTTCAATCTGGTAAGCCTGTAGGAGTTTTCAAAACACATGAAGATGCACCGCGAGTTTTAATAGCAAATTCTAACTTGGTTCCTAATTGGGCAAATTGGGATCATTTTAACGAATTAGATAAAAAAGGGTTGGCAATGTATGGGCAAATGACAGCTGGGTCATGGATTTATATAGGTACTCAAGGGATTGTTCAGGGAACGTACGAAACATTTGTTGAAGCTGGAAGACAACACTATAAAGGAGATTTAAAGGGAAAATGGATATTAACTGCAGGGTTAGGAGGTATGGGTGGTGCGCAGCCGCTTGCTGCCGTGATGGCCGGAGCCTGTTGCTTAGCCGTTGAATGTAATTCTGATAGTATCGATTTTCGACTTAGAACTGGTTATTTAGATGAAAAAGCGAATACTTTAGAAGAGGCCTTGTCTATGATCGATCAATGGACTTCTTCTGGATTGTCTAAATCAGTCGGTTTAATTGGCAACGCTGCAACGATCTTTCCAAAGATCGTTGAAATGGGAGTGCGACCAGATATTGTTACCGACCAAACCAGTGCACATGATCCAACTAATGGCTACTTGCCTGAAGGCTGGTCAATAAGCGAATGGAAGGAGAAAAGAGAAAGTAATCCTAAGATTGTGGAAGCTGAAGCCCGAAAATCTATGAAAAAGCATGTGTCTGCGATGGTTGATTTTTGGAATATGGGAGTACCAACTCTAGACTATGGAAACAATATTAGGCAGGTTGCCCTTGATGAAGGTTTAGAGACTGCCTTTTCATTCCCTGGATTTGTGCCTGCTTACATTAGACCACTTTTTTGCAGGGGAATAGGGCCATTCAGATGGTGTGCCTTATCTGGAGACCCAGAAGATATTTATAAGACAGACGCTAAAGTAAAAGAACTAATTCCAGATGATAAGCACCTTCATAAATGGTTGGACATGGCACGAGAAAGGATAAAATTTCAAGGCCTACCTGCAAGAATTTGCTGGGTTGGATTAGGCCAAAGAGATAAATTGGGTTTGGCTTTTAATGAAATGGTTGCGAAGGGTGAACTCTCAGCACCTGTTGTTATCGGAAGAGATCATTTGGACAGTGGCTCAGTAGCCAGTCCTAATAGAGAAACTGAAGCGATGAGGGATGGATCTGATGCTGTCAGTGACTGGCCTCTTCTCAATGCAATGCTTAATACAGCAAGTGGAGCAACCTGGGTTTCACTTCATCATGGCGGCGGGGTAGGAATGGGTTATAGTCAACATGCAGGCATGGTCATTTGTTGTGACGGTTCTGATAAAGCGTCAGAGAGAATCAAAAGAGTTTTATGGAATGATCCAGCTACAGGTGTTATGAGGCATGCGGATGCAGGCTATGAAATAGCAATTGAAAGTGCAAAAAATCATAATCTAAATTTACCTAGTATCAAGTAAAGGGTTTTTACTATGCATTATTCTCCAACAAAAGAAAAATGCCCTCTCCCTTATTCACCATTTAAATCGTGTACTGTTCCAAGGCCCATTGGGTGGCTCTCAACGCTTTCTGAAGATGGAGTGCCAAATCTTGCTCCTTACAGCCAATGGCAAAACCTGACATTTGACCCACCTATGGTGATGTTCGCTGCTAACCATCTCTCCTCAGGGGAAAGAAAGCATACGGTCATAAATGCTGAAAAAACTGGTTGGTTTGTATGGAATATGGCAACTTATGATTTGCGTGAAGCAGTTAATATTTCAGCTATGGAGCTTCCTTTTCTTGAAGATGAGTTTTTACATGCAGGTATTTCAAAAGAAGAATGTATGGATACAAAGGTTCCGAGAGTAGCAGAGTCCCCTGCACATTTTGAATGTAAATATCTGACAACTCACCGTTTAACTGGCAACTCAAATCATGGATACGTCGATGTAGTTTATGGAGAAGTAACCCGTATCCATGTAAATGATAATTATATTAATGAGAACGGTAAAATGGATATCAAAAAATTAAGACCTTTAGCAAGATTAGGATATTATGATTATACCTCAATTACCGAAGTGTTTGAGATGCGGATACCGGGAGCCTCAGGCAAAGCCTCTGAAGGACTAGAAGGAAAATCTTCATGACGCCTGAAGTTTACATCGATTTTATTAATAAATTTGATGTCGAAAAAGTTGCCCTTACCAATAATGAAATTTTATTTTCTATTGAGAAAAGCCTCAAAATGCAGGGTAAGGGAGAAACTGAAATTGAACCAAGAACCCATATAAGACCTAGGGCAGGAGCAAATGGACACTTTAATGTTCTAAGGGGATGGATAGGCGGAGAAATCGATAGTGCTGGCACTAAGGTTGTAGGTGATTTTGTTGATAATTACCAAGAAAACAGACCTTCGGAATATGGTGTTCTGACTTTATTTAACCCAAGAAATGGGTCTCCAAAAGCTATAGTTGATGCCACAGGAATTACAGACATGAGAACTGGGGCAATCACTGCTATAGGTGCCAAATATTTATCAATAAATAAACCACGAGTGTTAGCGCATATAGGATCGAGAGGAACCGCGTATTGGAATGTTCGTCTGTTGTGCCATTTATTTGATTTTGAAGAAGTGAGGATCCACTCAAAAAGAGAAGAAAGTAGAAATAGTTTCGCTGAGAAATTGAGAAATGATTTGAACAGGAAAATCATAGTGACTGAAGATTGGAAAAGCTGCATTCAAGAAGCTGATATAGTGGTTGAAGCTTCTAGATTGTCTAAGCCTGAGCCTCTCTTGAAAACAAAATGGATAAAAAAAGGAGCTTTAGTTGTACCGTATGGTACTATGTCAGCTGTTGAGTTTTCACTCCCTGATATCATGGATAAATTTGTCATGGACGATTGGGGGCAAGCCAAGGGTATCTTTGGGTCATTAAGGGAGCATATTGATAAAGGAAAAATTACCCATGAAACACTTCATGCTGAACTTGGGCAAATAGTTTGCGGTATTAAAAAAGGCCGAGAAAATCAAGAAGAGACAATATTGTTTTGGCATAGAGGTTTATCTCTTTCAGACATCGCATTAGGCCATAAAATACTATTAAAGGCCAAGAAAATTGGTTTGGGGGAAAGGCTTAGGTTTGCTTAATGAAGATTTTTCTTGATGGAAAAACTATTGACTTAAATACGTTCTTTCTAATTTTAGATAATTTAAAGAGAAATAAACTTAGAATCATTCTGGATAAGAAATCTTTAAAAAAAATTAACACTGAATTTGATTATGTAAAAAGAGCTTTAGAAGAAGGAAAGTCAGTTTACGGTTTAAATACAGGGCTTGGTGGTAATCTAAATTATAGTTTAAGTAAGGAAGAAATTTCCAACTTTCAACTTCAAATCATCGAGGGCCGAGCAGTAGGCTCAGGAAATTATTTAAATGAAAATTTAGGCCTCATGACACTTCTAACAAGGTGCATCCAATCATCAAGAGGTGGCACAGGAGTTTCCCCTCAATTATATAAATTTATGATTGACTGTTTTTCGAAAGGATTTGATCCAGCAATTCCAGAGTTTGGATCAATTGGAGCTGGAGACCTTACTCAAAATGCATCTTTTGGCTTGTCCCTTCTGGGAAGGGGAAAGATTTGGGACAAAGGAAAAATTAAAAGTTCAAAAATAAAATTAAAATCAGAACTGCTTAACATCCCTAAAATTGATGGAAAGGACGCTATGGTTTTAGTTAATCATTCATGCCTATCTATCGCTCTTTCTGCCCAAGCTTTAAATGAAACAAAAACATGTTTGATGATGCATCAGTTGTCATCCCTCATGTCTATTGAGGCATTTAGTGCTAATCATCAAATATTTTTGCCAGATATCAATCATTTAAGGAATTCTCCAGGTCAAAAAGAATGTGCTGACTGGTATTATAAAATTTTAAAACCATTAAAAAGACAAGGCAGAAGAATACAAGACCCTCTTTCTTTCAGGACTGTGGCTGTCATGATCGGCCTGGCAAAATCAAATCTAAAACATACAATATCAATTTGGGAAAATGAGTTAAATGGTATTACAGATAGTCCAGTGATAATTGATGACAGAAAATTTTTATCTACTCCTAATTTTCACAATCCTGGACTGGCTATATCGATAGAAAGTTTATTGCTTTCCAATACGATGACTGCAAATGGATCGGTGCAACGTATGCAGAGGCTTATGGATGAAAGAGTTTCAGATCTTCCCAAGTATTTATCCCCAGTAGGAGGAAAATCTGCGGGTTTCGTTTCTACTCAAAAAACTGCAGCTTCAGTCCTGGTAGAAATTAAACAATACTCTTTGCCCATAGCCTTTGATGCAAGTCCAGTATCTGAGTCGGTTGAAGATATGTCTACAATGACACCAGCCTGTGCAAAAAAATTGTTACAGCAATCCAAATTAATGAAATTAATTGCAGGCATGGAGTGTTTAGTGGCAAGCCAAGCTTTAGACTTGAGGTATAACAATGTTAAAACAACAGATAAAGTTTCATCATTAACTAAAAATATATGGAAACAAGTTAGAAAAACAATTGACAAAATTGATGATGATCGTCCAATGAATGATGACATAAATAACTGTACTTTTTTACTAGAAGAATTTGTCACTAATGGGAAAATAGAAAAGCTATTTAAGATTTGAGTGAGGCTAAATTGACACAAAGAACTGCAAGAAGATCCGGAGGTAGATCTAGTAAATCACTCAGAAAAGGAAAGAAAACCATTGAGCAATTAGAATGGAAGATACCTTATAATACTGATAACTTTATTGAACCACTTAATGCTGAGGGTGTCGCAGCAGTTGACAATGCTGCAATGCAAGTTCTTGAGGAAATAGGAATAGAGTTTCTCAATGAAGAAGCGAAGAACATATTAATTGATGCAGGTTGCACGGTAGATAAAAGTTCTGACAATGTGAAAATGGATCGGCAATGGGTTTCAGAAATGATCGCTAAAGCGCCTACTGAATTTGAGATCATTCCTCGCAATCCTGATAGAGCTGTAAAGGTTGGGGGTCGGAATATGGCCTTTGTAAATGTTTCCTCGCCACCGAATGTTATGGATTTAGATAGAGGAAGAAGGGTCGGAGACTTTGAGAGCTTTAAAGACCTGATGAAATTGACCCAGTATTTTAATTGCATTCATTTAGCGGGAGGGTATCCTGTTGAACCCGTTGATATTCACGCTTCGGTCCGACATCTGGATTGCTTGTATGAGAAATTGACGTTAACCGATAAAGTATGTCACGCTTATTCTTTGGGGAGCCAACGTGTGGAAGATGCGATTGAAATGGCAAAAATTGCATCGGGGCTTTCGGAGGAAGAATTTTTTTCTAAACCACGAATTTATACAAATATAAATTCTTCTTCTCCTTTGAAACATGACCACCCTATGCTTGATGGCGCTATGAGATTTGCAAGGAGAGGGCAGCCAGTATTTGTCACGCCATTTACCTTAGCTGGTGCAATGGCGCCTGTTACTATGACAGGTGCTGTGGTTCAGTCATTGGCAGAGGGATTGGCTGCAATAGCTTTATTACAATACATTAATCCTGGTACACCTTGTGTTTTTGGAACGTTTACATCAAATGTTGATATGAAGAGTGGCGCACCTGCATTTGGGACGCCTGAATATATAAGGGCCACTCAAATCACAGGGCAAATGGCTCGGTTTTATGGTTTGCCTTTAAGGGCTTCAAACGCTTGTGCTGCAAACGCTCCAGATGGCCAGGCTATGTGGGAAAGCTTAAATAGTTTATGGTCTGCTAGCACAGGAGGTGTAAATGTTGTTTACCACTCAGCTGGATGGCTAGAGGGTGGTTTGATTGCAAGCTATGAAAAATTTGTAATGGACTGTGAGGTGTTACAGCAATTTCAGAGATACTTTGATCCTGTCATTTCCGATGTAGGAGAGGGTTCTCTTGCTGTAGAAGCTATTCGTGAAGTTGGTCCTAATGGGCATTTTTTTGGTTGTGATCATACCCAGGAAAGATACACAAATGCGTTTTACTCACCGTTTCTTTCCGATTGGAGAAATTATGAAGCTTGGGAACAGGATGGGGCTGAATGGACCCATCAAAGGGCGAACAAAATATGGAAAAATATTTTAAATGAATTTGAAGCACCTGAGATTGACATACATATTAAAGATGAACTTAAATCTTTTGTAGAAAGAAGAAAGTCTGAAGGTGGAGTTAAAACAGACTTTTAGGTTAAGGAGGGCAAATGAAAAAAATAGAAGGTTATATTCCATTAGAAAAATTGGATATTGTTTGCAATTCGATTGAAACTGCGCATGGGCTTCCAAACGAGTGTTATCTTGGTGGGGATTATTCAAAATTTGAGAGGAAATATCTATTTGAGGATAAATGGGTTGTTATTGGAGTTGCAAGTTCAATAAAGAACCCAGGAGACGCTGTTCCATTTAATTTGCTTGGGATCCCGTTAATTATTTTGAGAGATAAGGATCAGTCAATAAGGGTTTTCCATAATGTTTGTAGTCACAGAGGATATAAAATTCTTCAGAAACCATGCCGTATAAAAAATGCTTTACGTTGCCCTTATCATTCATGGGCTTACGATTTGAATGGAAAATTAGTGTCTACACCACATTTAGGTGGAATGGATAGAAATGAAGCTGAAGGTTTTAATAAGTCTGATAGTAATTTACATGAGGTTAGGTCTTATATTTGGCTTGATATGATATTTGTTAATATTTCTAATAATCAGATCCCTTTTGACGAATATATAAAGCCCCTCGAAGATAGATGGTCGAAGTTTTGGCCAAAAGAAGATCAATCCTTAATTAAACATGCTGATGATAGTGGTTATTTCTTGTTGGAGGCAAAATGTAATTGGAAGTTTGCAATTGAAAATTATTGTGAGAGTTATCACTTGCCTTGGGTTCACCCTGGCTTGAACTCTTACTCAAAACTTGAAGATCACTATCATATTCAAGGTTTGCCAAATAGGTTCGCAGGGCAAGGAACAGTAGTTTACGATCCTAAATTTGAGGGAGGAGAAACGTTTCCTAATTTCCCTAATTGGCCTAAAGAAAAAGAAAAAATCGCTGAGTATGTTGCCCTTTTTCCAAACGTTATGTTGGGCATTCATAGGGACCATTATTATGTTTATTGGCTAGAGCCAATCAGTCATGATTTTACTAAAGAGCATATGGACATATATTACGTTGGTGAGGAAGCCGCGAAATCAGACAAGTATAAGTCAATCAGAAAGCAAAACTTTAAACAATGGCATAGTGTACAATCTGAAGACATAGATATTATAGAAGGCATGCAAGAAGGAAGGCAATCCCCCATATTTAATGGAGGTAATTTTTCGCCAGTCATGGACAATCCCACTCATCATTTTAACAAATGGGTTGCTCAAGAACTTTTATCAATTCGCTGATACAAATATAGTATGGAAGTGTGCTGTAAATTATGATTACGTTGACTTCTTATTTTATGGTTCTCACAGCAGCTTTGCTGCATGCCTTATGGAATTCTTTAGTAAAAACTAATGAAAAAAAGTCATTAGTTGTTTTTTTAATTAGCCTTGCCCATTTAGTTTTTGGAATTGTTCTAAGTTTTTTCTCTTTATTTCCAGAATTTTCGGCATGGCCGTATTTGATTGCGTCTACCATTGTTCATCTCGCTTATTTATTTTTTCTTTATCAAAGTTACAAATGGGGTGATTTAAGTGAAGTCTACCCATTAATGAGGGGTATTGCTCCATTAATAGTAACGTTGGGAGCATTTTTATTTATTGGTGAGTTGCCCTTGGGTAATGGAATGGTAGGGATTATCTTTGTATCCTTTGGTATTATAATTCTCTCTTTGTATAGTTTCTTTTATTCAATTTCATATAAGGCATTAAACTTTGCACTGTTAACAGGTATCTGCATAGCATCATACTCTCTTTTAGATGGCATCGGAGCAAGGGAATCGAAGACGGCTCTTGGATACATCAGTTGGTTGTTTATTTTAGAGGGCATTGGTGGAATAATAATTTTTTGGAGAATATCTAAAAAATTAAATTTAATTTTGGATAAAAAAACTGTTATCCAGGGAACCTTAGGTGGAACTTTATCCTGTGTGGCTTATGCCATTGTTATAACAGTAAAAGTAACCACACCATTGGGCATTGTGTCTTCTTTAAGGGAAACTTCTGTTATTTTTGGCTCTATCATAGGACTGTTTATCTTTAAGGAAAGGCCGTGGCAATTAAGGATCATTGCAGCTTCAGCTGTTACAGTAGGACTAATATTTATTGCTTTAAGTTAGTGAGTACTTTTGTCTTGAATATCTGATAATTTCAATATTAAATTATTATGTACATTCATTACAGACCGCTAATGGAAAACCAGATAATTTTTCGGAAGGGAGTGTTTAATGATAAAATTATATGGATACTTTAGAAGTTCAGCAGCGTACAGATGTAGAATTGCATTTAATCTTAAAAATATAGACTATGATTTAAAACTCATTCACCTGAAAAATGATGGTGGTGAGCAGAATAGCTTAAAATATAAAAAAATAAACCCACAAGCATTGATCCCTTCGATTGAGGATGATGGATTTATATTAACGCAATCCATGGCAATTATTGAGTGGCTTGATGAAAAATACTCCATACCAAATTTACTGCCAGAAGATACAAATTTAAAGGCTAAAGTTAGAGCTTTTGCGCAAAGCATAGCGTGCGAAATTCACCCACTGCAAAATCTGAGAGTTCAAGAGTTTATTACTGAAGAGTTTAATCAAGATAGTAAACAAATTGATAAATGGTTAAAGAGATGGCTGGGCGGCGGGCTTGCTGCTTGTGAGGAAATGATCAAAAATCAAAATCACAATCTAGATTTTTGCTTTGGGGATCATCCCAGTCTTGCTGATATTTGTCTGGTTCCACAAATTTTTTCTGCACAAAGGTTCAACGTCGACCTATCAGAGATGCCAATCCTTATGAAAATTTTTAATCATTGCAGTTCGTTGGAAGCCTTTAAAGATGCCCATCCAGAAAATCAACCAGATGCAGAATAGTAAATAAATTGATGAAGTCTATCAAAAAAAATAGATTTATCATTGTCGGAGGAGGTATAGGAGGACTAGCTTCTGCTCTTGGTTTAGCACAGCAGGGAATAAATTCTATTGTCCTGGAGAAGGCCTCAAAATTAGGTGAAATTGGTGCTGGAATTCAATTGGGGCCAAACGCTTTTCATGGATTTGACTATCTTGGAATTGGAGATCAAGCGAGGAAGATGTCAGTTTATATTGACGACTTGATATTAATGGATGCCATTAAGGGGGATGAGATTACTAGAATTTCTTTAGGACATAAATTTCGCAGACGATTTAAAAATCCATATGCTGTTGTCCATAGAGGGGATTTACATGCAGTATTCCTCGAGGCATGCAAGAATAATAAATATGTTGAACTTCAAACTAACGCGCATGTGGTCGGTTATAAGCAAAAAGGAGAAAATGTTTCAGCGTTAATGGAAAATGGAGATGAGGTAAATGGCACTGCACTCATAGGTGCCGAGGGGTTATGGTCAAAGATAAGGGAGCAATTGGTAGGGGATGGTCCCCCAAAAGTTTCAGGTCACACAACTTACCGCTCTGTTATTCCAATCAAAGATATGCCGGAAGAACTGAGGTGGAATGCTGCAACACTTTGGGCAGGGCCCAAATGTCATATTGTTCACTATCCACTCTCTGGATGGAAGTTTTTTAATTTAGTTGTTACATACCACAATAACGCTCCAAAACCAGTCGCTGGAAAGTTAGTTTCAAAAGAAGTTGTTAGGAAGGGCTTTGATCATGTTAACCCAGTTGCTCGGCAGATTATAGAAAGAGGGAAGGATTGGAAGTTATGGGTGTTGTGTGATCGTGAACCAATCACAAACTGGGTGGATGGCCGTGTAACTTTACTTGGGGATGCTGCGCACCCCATGCTCCAATATTTAGCTCAAGGAGCATGCATGGCTATTGAGGACGCAGTTTGCTTATCTGAAGCAATGAAGCCTGGATTAAGTAATATTGAAGTATCTTTATTAAATTACCAGAATAATAGGATTATAAGAACAGCTAGAGTTCAACTGCAATCAAGAGAAATAGGAAAACATGTTTATCATCCTGACGGAGCTCATGCTCTACTTCGCAACAAAATTATGAAGTCTAAATCCCAGGATGAATGGCATGATAATATTGAATGGCTCTATGGAGGCACAGGTTTAGATCATTAACTTACACTAAATTTAAAACAGTATCTTTAATTGCCTCTTTTGTGTGATAGATGTCTTCATCAGTTAGAGCTAGACTTGGGTAGAGTTTAGCTGAAGCTTTAAAAATTTTGCGTTTTCTGAGGCCTTGGTTAAAACGAGCGTTGAGCTTGGCGTCAGCCTTAATAGAATTTCTATAGTTGTTCACGTCTTCGTTTATAAAAAGAACATCAAATAATGACGGATCTCCAACAATTCTATGATGGATATTAGCCCTTTTAAAACATTCGCTCATGCAATCCATAATCTCTTGTCCACGTTGATGAAGTTTTGCAAACATCCCATCCCTTTTCAAAACTTCCATAGTCTTTAAACCAGCCGCTGCAGCAATGGGGTTTCCTGAAAGGGTTCCAACTTGCATTAACCATTTATCTTTGCCAACACTCGATTGATCAAAATGGGACATAATTTCTTTAGAGCCTGCAATTGCAGCTAATGGAAAGCCACCGCCAATTATTTTTCCTAGTGTACAAATATCAGGTGTGACATTGTATTTTTCTTGGGCGCCTCCGTAAGCCAATCGAAACCCTGTAACAATTTCATCAAAAATAAGCAGAATATTGTTGCTGTCACATATTTTTCTCAAGCCTTCAAGAAAACCAGGTAATGGAGGTATTATTCGTTGAAGAGGTTCAACGATGATGCCAGCAATTTGGTCATGGTATTCTGAAACTATAGACGCTATGAATTCAAGATCGTTGAAAGGTGCAATGAGAACGTCTTTTTGAATATTTTCAGGGATGCCCGCACTATCCGGGACAGCTTGGGGAAAATTAACCGAAACTGAAGGTGATAAACTCATTTGAGCTTCAGCGCTCATTCCATGGTAGCCCCCCTCAAATTTTAGTATTTTATCTTTTCCTGTAAATGCTCGAGCAAGTCTCATTGCATACATATCAGCTTCTCCACCTGAACTGACAAACCTAACTTGTTCAGAACATTTTACTGCATTACAAATTTCTTCTGCTAATTCTATCCCCTTCGAATTATTTGCAAAAAAAGTCATCCCTTGAGGTAGTTGCTTAAGGATCGCCTCCATTACTTCGGGGTGTCCATGCCCCAATAACATGGGCCCTGATCCTATCAGGTAATCTATATACTCATTACCATCCTCGTCCCAGACTTTGCTCCCATTTCCTTCTTTTATAATGATATCATTTTCAAAGTTACCAAAACCGGCAGCAGGCAAAACCTCTTTTGCTCTAGCAATCCATTCGTCTTGAGTTTTTAGTTTTTTCATACAATTACAGAAATATATCCAATGAAGTTATTTTGAATTAATGATAAATTAACATCTTGAGAAAATAAATAAATTATATAAAGAAAATCTAATTTAAAAATTCTATTTAGACTATCCAGAAGTCCAACCACCATCAATTAAAATTGAAGTGCCTGTTACTAATGATGATGCGTCTGATGCTAAATAAACCGCTGCACCCATTATGTCTTCAACTTCACCTGTTCTGCCCAATTTTATTTTACTTTTCACCCAATTAATTTTTTCAGGATCATCAAATGTAGCAAGAGTGAGAGCAGTTTTGATAAAGGTAGGACAAATTGTATTAACTCTTATTTTATATGGACCAAACTCAATAGCCATTGATTTAGTAAATCCCTCAACAGCGTGTTTGGAAGCACTGTAAACAGCTCTATCAATTCCACCAACGTAAGCCATTTGAGAAGAAATATTGATTAATGAGCCAGGTTTTTTTTCTTTTATTAGTTTTTTAGCAACTTCTTTAGTAATAAAATATGCGCCTTTGAGGTTAACATCTATGACAGAGTTAAAGTCTTCTTCTGTTGTTTCTATTGTTGGGGTATGCTTTGCCATTCCGGAACTATTAACCAATATGTCAAAGGTAGGTTGGTCATTTAGGATAGTTTCAACTTTTTTTGTGTCAGTAATATCCAATTCTAAAATTGCAGCTTTATGACCTTTTTCTATAAGTTTGTTTTTTAATTCTTCGAGTGGTTCTTTTCTTCTCGCAGCTAAAACAACTGATGCTCCAGCTTCGGCTAATGCAACAGCACAACCCAAACCAATTCCAGATGAAGATCCAGTAATTAAAGCATTTTTATTGTCTAATCTAAATGATGGTGTGGTTGGAAGTTTCAAATCTAGTAACCTTTCATATTTTTGGCTTTATTAAATTCTCTTAATCTTGCAAATACATCTACACCAATTTTATGGTAAACATCAAGGATGTCTACCATAACCCAATTTTCTCTTATTTTACCATTTTCTAGTCTCCAAAAGTCTAAAGATCGCATTTCAATTTTTTTATTAACTGGAGCTATTCCCATCCAGCCATCATGAGAAATAGTTTGGATCATATTTGGCCAACCAGTTACGCCTACATAATCACAGTCCCCAAAAAAATGATATGTAATGTCTTTTACATACTTTCCTCTATCAGGCATAGAATTAAGGAATGGGATTTGATGCCAGTTTCTAAACCCTTCTATACCTCTGCTACTTCCTATTCCGGAAGGCCCGTACCAATTCATTTTAGGATGCCAATAATAGTCCATTCTCATTACTTCTGGACCTCCTTCTGAAGGATGTTTTTTCATGGATGTGAGCATATCCATAACATCTTTAACCGAAGAGTTACTTTTATGATCGTCGTAAGGTTGATCTGAAATTCCGTCCAGGGTTGCTGGGCCAGGGATGCACCATTCTCTTCCAAGTGTTGGAGCCATAGGCCAGGAATTTGATTGCATCATAAGTTCTGGAATATCCCATAAAGCTTGGACTTCAATTATTTTATCGCCTTTAAAACGATAAAATTCATGAAATCTCATATGAGCTAAATGACCTGTCGGAGGAATGTCCAAAAAGGGCTTCATGAAGGTTCCATTGAAAAAACCACCGCAGCCAACCCATTCCAAGTCCATTTCTGTTTTTCCAGCAATCACAATATAATCACGTCTTTCAAGGTCAGGCATAGAAATAAACAATGGTTTCAGTGATTTATTATAAAAATTAACAGGTCCCTTGAGATCACCAAAAGGATGAGAAAGATGAATAATAGCTTCCTCATGAAACAAAGTGTCTAGTTGTTTTTTGACTTCATCCTCACTGAAATCATACATGCTCATTCTCAGAGGTTTGATAAGCTCTTTAAGATAGTTGTTTCTGTGCACTACTTTGCTGCCTTTCCATATTCAATATTTTTTCTTCCGTAGCGCCTTGCTCGAATGTTTGCTTGTTCTGCATGGCCTACAAACCCTTCTAAAATGCATAATCTCGAACATTTTTCAGCAAGTATAGTTGCTGCTTTGTCGGTAAGTATCTTCTGGTAGCTATGAGTTTTTAGAAATTTTCCTACCCAGAGACCACCTGTGTATCGACCAGCTTTTTTTGTGGGAAGTGTATGATTTGTACCAATAACTTTATCGCCGTTTGCAACATTTGTTCTTGGTCCTAAAAATAATGCTCCGTAGCATGTCATCTGTTCAAGAAACCAATCATCGCGGTCTGTCATCACTTGAACGTGCTCAAAAGCTTTTGCTTCAGAAGTTTCAAGCATTTCTTCGTAATTGTCACAAACAATTACTTCACCATAGTCTTTCCAGCTAGCAGAAGCAGTTTCAGAAGTGGGAAGAATTTTTAAAATTCTTTCAATTTCTGTTAATGTTTCTTTTGCAAGTTTATTGGAGTTTGTAATTAAAACTGCTGGAGAATTATAACCATGTTCTGCTTGGCCAAGTAAATCTGTGGCACAAATTTCTGCATCAACTGTTTCGTCGGCAATAATCATAGTTTCAGTTGGGCCAGCAAATAAATCAATGCCTACAATTCCAAATAGTTGACGCTTTGCTTCTGCTACAAATGCATTGCCAGGACCAACTAACATGTCTACTGGCTTAATTGTCTCAGTTCCTAAAGCCATTGCTCCAACCGCTTGAATTCCTCCAATGCAATAAATTTCATGCGCACCAGCTAAATGCATAGCTGTAACAATTGCAGGGTGTGGAGCGCCATTATGTGGTGGAGCTGAGGCAATAATCCTTGGAACACCAGCTACACTCGCTGTCAATACTGACATATGCGCTGAAGCAATCATTGGAAATTTTCCTCCAGGAACATAACATCCAACTGAGTTAACAGGTATATTCTTGTGACCTAATATAACGCCAGGAAGAGTTTCCACTTCAATATCTTTTAATGATGCTCTTTGTTTTTCAGCAAAATTTCGAATTTGTTTTTGTGCAAATTTTATATCATCTAAATCCTGCTTTGAAACTTTCTTTATAGCCTTTTCAATTTCCTCTTGGCTTAAGCGAAAAGATTTAGGGCTATAATTATCAAATTTTTCAGAAAGCTTTAAAACAGCCTTGTCGCCCCCTTTTTTCAACTCTTTTAAGATGTCCTCAACTTTATTTCGAACTTCTGTTTCTTCTTGATTTTTCTGTGTATCTGATTTTCCTTTTTTTAAATATTTTATCATTTTTAAAAACCTTATTTGTAAAATTCTAATTAAACTAGGTTCTACTCTTTTCAAATGTGGACCAAGCTTCTTCAAACTCTTTAAAAGACATAGGTCCTTTTTTAGATGGCTCCAGAATTAATTTTTCTGTTTTTAAAAGCGTGTTTATTGCTGAATAGAGATCTGAAATCACATTATCGGGGATCACTATTGCGCCATGTTGGTCAGCATGCAACAGTGCACCTTCTTTGACTTCCATTCCAAATATATTTGCTCCTTCCCCAATAGTTTTTACATGTGTAAACATATGGCTAGGACCGATGGAACCGGCTATAACAGGAAAGCCATTTGGCAAATCACCTAAATCACGCATAACTCCGTTTGTCAGAGCACCAGATATACCAAAAGATTTATGAACGTTCGTATTAACTTCACCCCAATACGCTCCAACACAGTTAGGAAAATCAATGTCTTCAACAACGGCTATCGAAGGTTTTGGACCTTCTGACATATGTTGATAATAATTCATTCTTCGCGCCCTTATGATATCAGAAGATTCTAAAGGAGCTTCAGCAGCTGCAATAGAAGCAGTTCTCGCGTAACCAACTATTGAACCTGCTTTTGCATCAGAACAGTGCATAGTTCCTCTGGTAAAATTTTTATATCCACGTTTACCTTGCGCTACTTCAATTGCATTTGAAACAGTAGGTGTGTCTACTTTTTTTAATAAATTATGAAGTTCTTTATCCATTTATCTTCCTTTCAGAAAAACTAGGTTATTTTTCAATTAAAGTCGGTTTGAAGCTAACGAAGCTCCGTTAGATAAAGTAGATAATTTAGCGTAAGCAATTTCTGGATCAATTGCACCAAACCCTGCAAAAGTTCCAAATCCACAATCTGATCCAGCAATCACTCTATCTTTACCAACTATATTTACAAACTGAAGTATTCTTTGAGCAACTAATTCTGGGTGCTCAACATAATTAGTTGTAGTATCAATTACACCTGGAACTAATATTTTTTCTTCAGAAATTTCATTTTTTCGGTCCCTGAAAATAGTCCATTCATGTGCATGCCGAGGATTGGATGCCTCAAATAATACATAGTGAGATTTTATTTTCATAAGAATGTCGAAAACTTTATTTAAGTCGATATCGCAGACATGGGGCCCTTCATAATTTCCCCAGCAGATATGAACTCTAACTTTTGATGGATCAATATTCCTAAGCGCATGGTTAAGCGCTTCAGCATTTACATTAGCAATCTTAATAAATTCTTCGTCACTTAATTCTGGAAATAGCATGTGCCTTGAAAGTCCCAAATCTGGACAGTCTATTTGAATATCAAGACCGGAGTTTACAATAGTTTCATATTCATCGGTCATAGCATCCGCTAAAGCTGCTATATAAGCTTCTCTAGTTTTATAAAATTCGTTTTGCAAAAATAGAGAAATAACACCTGGCGATGCAGCGTTTAAAAAACCCCTTTTAACGTCATGTTTTTCCATTGCCGATTTGAGATTTTTAATGTCAACGCTTACCTCATTGCGGCCTTTTGACTTGATTTCACTCGTGCATACTGGACGTTTGTATTGAGCAGTTCCACCAAATTTAGCTATTCGTTCTAGGAACTCGGGAAACAGTTTAAGATCTTCAGGAGGATTACGTGGACTGTCACCAGAAAATCCAGTGTAACGATCTTTTACATAAGTAGAATATGAAATTTTAGAAATTTCGCCATCGCAAACTATATCAATTCCAGATTCTACTTGTCTTCTAACTATCTCATCACAAGACGAACCTAAACAATTTAAAAACTCTTTTTCATTATAGGCCTCTCCATTGTCACGCGCGAATATGAATTTTAACAAATCTTTTTTTCTGGGGAGTGAGCCAACATGCGTTGATAATATTTCATTCATAATGATTTTCCTAATTCAAATAAGTTTTAACCGCTTAAGGAAAGTCGATTGTTGGACCAGCCTGATCATCAGTTTTCCTAACTCTAAAAATGGAGGCATGATTGCTTCTTGAAGGGGATAAGCTACGCTCAAGCCCTGGGGCAACAGTTAAAACATCTCCAGGAGATATTACTGCCTTTTCATTATTTAATGTTACATTCCAATAACCTTTCATTACCATAAAAACTTCATGTTGATCACTTGTATAACTATCAGAAGATAAAGAATTCTTGCTAATAAACTCTAAAGTAAACCCAGGCCGATCATGTATCATCCCTTTATCACCAATGACTAAAGCTGGTTTATGGTCTGAAAGTGCCACCATATCAAGATATCTCGCTACAAATCTAGGAACAAAATCAGCGGTTGAAACTTCAGGTATTTTAGAAAGTTCCTCATCAGTTAAAGGTTTCATAGGATTAATTCCCTCTGGTAGAGATTGGTTCTTATTCGTGTCACAAAGAACACCATTTTCACCTAAAACTAGCCCATGAGCTTTAGCAGCTTCAATTACCTTGGGAGCCCAGATAACTCCACCACCAGAGTCATCTCCACCTAAAACACCCATGATCATAGAATATTCTGTCCCAACATTTTCAAAACCCCTAAATATTCCTGTTGGAATGTTTAATACATCTCCAGCCTCTAAAATGACTTCACCGTCATTTCCATCATTTCCCCAAAAAAATCTCCAACGGCCAGAAAGGATGTAAAAAACTTCAGCTGTTCGATGAATATGAAGTGAGTTTGTGCACTTTGGAGGTTGACCTGCGCCACCAATATTAAAACCTGGTGTTTCTTTGATATGCACATGTCTGTCGGCAGATTCAGAAACACCATCACCAATAATAGTATAATTTTCCTTTAAATTGCTTCCAGGAGTATGAGCGTCAATGAAAGCTGATCTATCAGGAATTAAATCTCCATGCCTAACTATACAAGATTCTATGTTTTTCATTGTTATATTATCCTTTCTGTAATACGATTTGTTTCCATATAGAAGTTTCATCAAATAAAACAAACTCTCGGCGCAGTCCCCAAGGACCAAACTCTGCGTGACAAATTCCCATTATATAAACTTTGGCACCTGTAGGCTTGCCGTATGTGCCCCATCCATCATGTTTGCCATATAGCCCAAAACGAATGGCTGCACGAGGTGAAAGCATGGGATCATCTCGACCGATTTGGTGCTCAATAGTAAATTTAGCATTTGGGAAACTTGCTCTGAGACCCATCCAAAAGCTATCTGCATCTTTATGGCTATGACCTGTTACCCCTCCTGGCTGCTCTAATTGGCAAGCACGATCATATTCTTTAGGAATTACTGACATATTAGCATTCATAATGTTAGTCAGTATATCTGCATATTTGTAACCCCACTCATTCTGGTTGCCTTTACCTTTATAAGGTCCTGGCAAATCAATCTCTGGAGTAAAGGGTTTAACGCATTTTTCTGGACCGCCTTCTCGTTCGATTAAATCTACAGCAAAATCTTTAGGGTCCCATCCTATCTGGCGAACTATTGCTCCTTGGTCACGAACTAACCACTCATCATTAATTTGATTATTGATTGCATGTGTGTCGGCTATAATTCGGTATCCAAGTTTTTTGCCAGTTGCTTTTCCAAATATTCCATTTCCTAGATGTGTGGCAGTAGAAAATATTCTATGGGATGAGTGAAGGCCTTCTTTAGGTGAACCAGACCAAATTACATCTTCGCCATATAAAGTTCTGTCAGGAAATTCAGCTAATGTACCCATAGTTATAGAGATGGTATCTTTATTGCCTTGAGAAATACCAGCCGGAGTTCTGACTGGAATATCATCAGAATAGTAACGATGAAGGTTAGCAATTCCACGGCTCTCCCAAATTTCATTTGTTATCCCAATAATAAAATCGGGAAAATCTTTCCAATGTTTGTCAAAACCCCTCATTGATTAACTCCTTTTGTTAAAATTATTTCTAGGAAGTTTTGCTGAATTTCGAACGATGAGTTCAGCTTCTACTTCGATTTGCTTAGCTGGTTTGTTTCCTTCTAATTGTGAAATTAATAAAGAAATTGTTCTATCAACCATATTGTTTATAGGTTGCCGAACCGTTGTTAAATCGTAACTTGGCCATGAAGAAATTTTAACATCATCATAACCAACAACGGACACATCTTCAGGTATTTTCAACCCTAATTCCATTCTCAAAACATCCATGACTGCAAAAGCCATATGATCGTTTGCAACAAACACTGCGTCAGGAGAGTTTTTTGAAGAAAACATTTTTCTTGTTGCTGAGGACGCCTCATCCAAAACAAAATTTCCTATTTCTCTTGAAAATAAATCCACTCCATTTTCTTTTAGCCCATCTATAAAACCAGTTTCTCTATCTCTTTGGGTTGAAGCTTTTTCATTTCCAGCGATATGAGAAATTTTCCTGTGTCCACCTTTTATCAAAAAGTTAGCAATCTGTTTTCCACCATTGTAATTATTTGATGTGACACTTGAAAACCGCATATTGTCCAAAGAACGATTTAAAAGAATTACCGGTATTCCAGCCGAATCAATTTTTTTAGAAATGACAGAAGACAATTCAACGGAAGCCATGATAATTCCATCAACTTGATAATCAAGAATTTCATTTAAAACTTGATCAAAATTTTTAGTACCATTTGAGGCAATAAAAATAAGAATATGATAACCACTTTCCTGCAGTTTACTTGATAAACTCTCTAAAACATCAGGGTAAAACTGATTGTCCAGATACGATACAACTAGCCCAATCATTTTAGACTTCCCAGTATTAAGAGATCGAGCAAGCATGTTAGGCCTATAACCTAGTTCATTTGCAGCCTTGAGAACCTTGTCTTCCATTGCATTAGAAACGGACGCACCTGGTGTAAACACTCTGCTTACGGCAGATTGGCTCACTCCAATCTTTTTTGCTACGTCAAGCGATGTTACTTTCTCTGTTGTCATTATTTAGCTTTCATTTCTTTTTCAAAGACCACCATAAATTAACACTTAGGTCTGGGGGGGGAGGCTTCACCTCTATCGAAAATTTCCCAACCATGACCGTTAAATGCATCCTCTCCCAATTGTGCCATTACATATGGAAAATCAACCATTACCCAGTTGTCAATTATGCGTCCCTCTTTTACTTTCCAAAAATCCATATATCTAATTTCTACTTTTTTCCCTGTTGGTTTTATTCCCATGAATTCGCCAGAATGAATGGCTTCTTGTCGTCCAAATGCAGCAGCCCACTCACCCATAAATAATCTGGCTTCATCTATACAAACCTTATCTGAAAAAGCAGCTTGAAAAGGTCTTTGCCAATTATCTTGAAATTCTTTGAGTCCATTTTTTGTTCCGCATCCCGTATTCCCCATCCATCTAAAATTAGTGGCAAAGAATTCATCCATATCATCAATTCTGTGGTCATTCATGCCATCGCACATTGATTCTATGACACGACGTGTATCATCGGTTTTGCTAAGATCTGTATCTTCTGTAAGTTCTGCTTGCTTTGGACGTGCACCAACCATTTTTTCTCCTTAAGTGTATTGTAAATTATCTCCTGATTTAGCATCAAAAAGATGACAAACTTTTTGAGGGATAGATATATTTACTATTTCCCCGATTTTAGCTTGATAATCCTTATGGGCTTTTACTATAACCATTGCCCGGCCAACTTTTATTGTTAACATTGTTGAATCACCAAGAAGTTCAGACGTATAAACCTGAGCAGTTATTTCACTCTTTCGTTTCGTTGAGGTTTTCGAAATTACTAATGCATCCTCAGCTCTGAAGCCCAATTTAATAGGACCATCCGGACCTTTTAGTCCCTTAACAACAATATTCTCACTTTTAAAAACACCCTTTACCAATTGGCCAGTTATTAGATTCATAGCTGGATTACCAATAAAGCCAGCGACAAATACATTTTTAGGCTGATTATATATCTTAGAAGGAGTTCCGACTTGTTGAATGACGCCTTCATTCATTACGACAACTCTATCTGCTAATGTCATCGCTTCCACTTGATCATGAGTAACATAAATAGTTGTAACCTTTAGCTTGTGATGTAAATGCTTAATTTGAGCACGGGTAGAAACTCTAAGTTTTGCATCTAGGTTGGATAGAGGCTCATCCATTAGAAATAAATTTGGTTCTCTTACGATCGCTCTGGCAAGAGCCACCCTTTGTCTTTGACCCCCTGATAAAGCAGCAGGCTTTCTATGTAAAAATTCACTTAATTCAACCATTTCAGCAGCTTTCATCACTCTTTCTTCGTGAGTGGACTTATCTACCTTTCTTACTTTTAACGGGAATCTTATATTTTCAAACACATTCATGTTGGGGTAAAGGCCGTAAGATTGAAAAACCATTGCTATATCTCGATCTTTAGGCTCTAAATCATTAACTTTTATTTCATTTATGAAAACATTACCTAGAGTAATCTCTTCCAGACCTGCAATCATTCTCATTGTCGTTGTTTTTCCACATCCAGAAGGCCCTAGGAGAACTATAAATTCTTTATCTAGAATTTGAAGATTGAAGTTATCAACTGCTGTAAAGTCGCCCCATTTTTTAGTTAAATTACTTAGATTAACACTAGCCATGATTTATTTTCCTGTACTCATCCTTTTACAGCTCCAGTTATTAACCCACTAACTATTTGGCGTTGAAAAAACATTACTAGAACAAATAATGGTGCTGTAGCTGAAACCACTGCAGCAACAGCATACATTATGTTGCCTTCAACTTGAGTGGTTCCTAAGAAACTAGCAATTTTTGGAACCATAGTTTGGTTTTCATGTGTTAAAAGTAAACCAGTTAAAGCAAAATCATTGTATGCCAATAAAAAACTAAACAATCCAGTGGTGATGACTCCTGGCCACATTACTGGGATAATAACATTTCGAAAAGCTTGGAATCGAGTGCAGCCATCTACCATTGCGCTTTCATCAAGTTCCTTTGGAATATTTAGAAAAAAGGAATGAAGCATCCACAATGTGAAGGGCTGGTTAATTGCTACCATAACAATGATGGTTGTTGCTAAATATCCCCAAATATTTAATTGGAAAAAAGGAAACAGATACCCAGATACAAGAGTTATATGAGGCATAGCTCTAAAAATTAGTGCAATTATCAAAATCCAAAAAGCATACCTAAAACCTGATCTGGCCAGAGCATAACCTCCAAGTGTTCCTAATGTAAGCGAGATTGTTACAACTGAAAAGGTAACAATGATTGTATTTATTGTTGATCTCCAAAACTCTTTAATAATCCAAGCCCCTTTATAACCTTTTCCTGTAAAGTAATGCCCTGTTTCAGATAATGTGAAAACTCCATATATTGCGTTTTTCCAGTCTTGTTTTGAAAAGAAATCACCTTGAACTTTAAAACTCCCCCATAATGTCCATATGAAGGGAAACATTGCCATTACCAGCCAAAGAATTAAAAATGCTAAAGCAAGTAAAGTAAGAAAATTAAATTTTTTTATTTGATCAAAAATCATTAACATTTCCTTACGAGACTTTTTGATATGAACGCCAAGTACGTATCAATACCGGAGTTAATAAAATACATACGCCTATAATCATCAGAAATGATGTTGCCGCTGCAGAACCAAAAACCATGTTTCCATCACTGCCCCTTAGGTCATTATAAATCAACCATGACAATGAAGTGGCATTTGCAGAAGCATTAAATCCTATAATGGGTTCAAATACTCGGAAATTATCCATTAGTTGCATTAAAGCAATAAATATAACTAAAGGCATTAAATGTGGTATTATAACATACCTTACTTGTTCCCATTTATTAGCCCCGTCAATTTTTGCGCTTTCAATGGTTTCTTTGGGTACTGTCTGAAGGCCTGCATAAAAAACGATAAAAGAAAAAGGTGCTGAGTGCCAAATGCCGTATATAATTAATGTAATCCAAGTTAATGTTGGTGAAGCTTTAAGTGATAACTCAGGGTTATGAAAGATAATTTGAAGTGTCCCACCAATAATTCCATCTGCGTCAATCATCCAAAAAAGAATCAAGGCCCCAATAAGTGGAGTGACAATAAATGGCAATAATGAACAAAAAATTGTTGGGCCTTTAAAGATAGATGGCAAACGGTTTACCGATAAAGCAACAAGAAAACCTAGAATCAAAACCATCGGGGTAACAATGGCTGTATATGTTAAAGTAAAAACTAACGCTTTGTAAAAAGGCAAGTTCATAATATCTTTATAAAATTCTTGATAGGTATTTGCTGTACCCCAAGATTCTTTAACTTCCTCAAGAGCCAAGTGATTTCTATTGGTGTAAGCTTCTAAACCAACAAATCTACCTAGGGGTTTTTCTTTCCTCAATGTCTCTGTCGCTTCATAATTAATTTGCTGGGTTTGTTTGCAACCAAATGGACCGCAGTTTTCCACAGTTTCTATTACTTGCTCATGTTGAATAAATAGAGATTGAACTCCTACAGATATAATTGGTACAGCAATAAATAGTAGCATTACAAACGCAGATGGCCAAATAAAGCTAACAAATGTTCTATGGCGCATTACTTTATCCTCAATTAAAACTGATTTATAACTAACAAGCTAAAAGTACTAGAAAATGCAACCCGATTAATAGAAACTAATTTTCCAATTTTAATTAACTGAGAGGAGATATTAATTCTCCTCTCAGTGTCAGGTTTTAGAGAAATCCCTTTTCTTTAGCTACAGTGATGTATGCAGCTTCTACATCAGAAAGGGCCTGCTCAGCACTTTCTTTGCCCTGAAGAAAATCTACAATTTCAGAACCTATAGCCCCATGTAGAGAGGATATAAAAGGAACCATTGGATACGGGTGAGCTCCTGCCTGAGCAGTTGCAGAAACACCAACGCCAGCTGCTGTAGGTGTAGCGCCTTTAATTATCCAATTTGCTTTTTCTTGATTAGCCTGGGCCATTTTAAGTGACACCCCATTTGCTAACGCTCTGAAAGTTGCTTCAGCATCAGCATCTGGAATGTTTGCTGCAATTACAAAGCCGTCCCACCATAGTGCTGCAGCAGGTGTTGAACCGCCACCAACTGTTAACGCTCCAGCAAATTTGGTACTATTTTCAATTTCTGAGGTTGAGTTTTCACCATCTGTAACAGCCCCAGCTCTTGATCCCCAGAGATGAACCAATGCTATTTTACCGCCTTCCCAAAGCGCTTGATTAGCATTAGAATCATGTGTAAGAAAATCTGGATTCATATACTCTGTCATTGCTTTCATCATATTTAACGCTGCGACACCTTTAGCATTATTTAAATTTGGTTCAGCCGTTCCTGCTTTAAATAATTCTCCGCCATGCCCTAAGTATAAGTTAACAAACTCATTTCCAACATTCCAACCTGATTTAAAAACTCCCCCAAGAGGATGCTCCATTAGCCCCTTATCTTTAATTGCTTTTGCAACAGTTAAGAGTTCTTCAAAGGATTTTGGTGGATTTTGCCCTGCTGCTTTGAGTACGTCTTCACGATAAAATAAATGTGCAGAGTTTGCCATAAACGCAACAGCCATTACTTTTCCGTCAATTGTTATTAATTGATTCTTGCTTATGCCATCTCCGTACTTTTCAACATATTCATTTAGTGGTCTAATTAAGCCATTGTTATGTAAGTCAACAAAAGTACTGTTTGCTACTATAGAGCTAGTAAATTCTGCTGGGTTAGCTGTTAAAGCCGCAACATGAATATCTTTGTGATCTTTATTATAATTAATTGAAATTTCTACACCGCCCCCATCACATTCTTTTGCGGCATCTCCTACTGCGTGAATTGCAGGAAAGTCATTAGCAATTACTCTAACGGATCCCGAATTAATTCCACAGCCAGCGTAAGCTGCCACTGAAAATAGTGACAATATTAATACAAGTAAGATTTGTCTAAACATATAATTTCCCCTTAACATTTTTATTTTGAATCATTCTAATTAATATTATAGAACCTGATGTTTTTCTTCATTTCAAGCTTTTTTTGCATTCGTATGCAAAATAATTTAATTGTATATAGGATTAGTAAAACATAGTTTATTCACATGCCTAACTTTCAAAATGAAAAGCAAGTTATCCGCGAATACTATTCTGCTCTTGATAGTATTGAAGAAAATGACATGGAGAAGGTGATTCTTACTTATACGAATGAAAATTATATTTGGCGTGCCTTTTACCCATTTGAAATCCAAAAAAATGTTAAAACTATAGTAGAAAGCTTTTGGCGTCCGTTACGCTATTCCTTAAGATCTATGCAAAGAAGAACAGATATATTTTTTGCCGGTCAGAATTTCATTGATGAAGGCTCTTCAGTTTGGGTTTGTTCTATGGGCCATTTGATGGGTTTGTTTGATAACGCTTGGCTTAATATTCAACCTACTAAAAAGATTGCAATGCTTCGATATGCAGAATTCCATAAAATAGAAAATGAAAAAAATCTCTGAGACAGCATTTTATTTTGATATTCCTCATTTAATGATGCAGGCAGGTTATCAGCCATTTAAAGAACAGGCTGCTGCGCATTTAATTCAACCAGGCCCAGCTCCGCATAGTGGTTTGCTTTATGATGAAACAGATCCTAATGAAGGACTAAAAACAATGGAAGTTATGAATTCCATGATAAGTGATATTGGGTCGTGGCAAAGTGGCTTACCATTAGAAGAAGAGTTAGCGAGAACTTGGCATAATGATATGATCTGGTGGGGACCCGCAGGAATAGGTGCTACTTACACAATTTCACGTTATGCGCAACAACACTCTGGTCCTTTTCGAGCGGGACTTAGCGATAGGTCGAGTACTGGACATATAAGCCGTATAGCGGAAGGACATTATAGTGGATTTTTTGGTTGGCCAAATTTCACAGCTAAGCCAACAGGAGGTTACTTGGGACTGCCAGCAAGTGACAAGAAATGTGAGTTTCGTGTTATAGATATTTATCGAAGGGAAGGGAATAAATTAAAAGAGAACTGGATATTTATAGATCTTTTATACTTTTTTCTGCAACAGGGAGAAGATATTCTTGGTAAGTTGGATCATTAAATTGAAATCTTAGTTGATTTTGAAGATCCTTTCACAATTTATGAAGTTATTGATTTTAGGAATATAAAAAGAGTTTTCTGTTCTGGGTGATTAAAGATAAAAGTTGTAAAACTTTGATTATAAAATTTATTAATATTTTATTTAATGTATATTCCACAAAATAGTAACATTAATTTATTGAGGTGACTATGAATTTGATTTCTTCAGGGTTTATTGAAGCGATAGGAAATACTCCATTAATTAGATTAAATAATGCCAGCGAGATAACTGGTTGTGAGATTTACGGTAAAGCAGAATTTATGAACCCTGGTGGCTCAGTTAAAGATAGGGCTGCAAAAGCAATCATTGAGCACGCTGAAAAGTCTGGCAATTTAAAGATTGGTGGAACGATAGTAGAGGGGACTGCAGGAAACACAGGAATCAGTTTAGCGATGTGCGCTAATGCAAGAGGATATAAAACTGTGATTGTCCTACCTGAAACTCAAAGCCAAGAAAAAAAAGATATGCTGAGAATTTGTGGAGCTGATTTAAGGTTAGTTCCTGCAGTGCCATACAAAGATCCAAATAACTATGTAAGGTACTCAGAAAAACTAGCTAATGATTTGTCAAAAGAAAATAGTAAAGGTGTTATTTGGGCCAATCAATTTGATAATGTGGCAAATCAAGAAGGTCATTATGAAACAACAGGACCAGAAATTTGGAAGCAAACAAAAGGAAATATCGATGGTTTTATTTGTTCTGTGGGTTCGGGTGGAACGATTGCAGGAATAAGCAGATATTTAAAAGAGCAAAAACCTGACATTACAATCGGATTGAGCGATCCATTGGGATCGGCTTTGTATAACTACTATGAAAACGGTGAACTTAAATCAGAGGGGAATTCAATCAGTGAAGGAATTGGTCAAGGAAGAATTACCGCTAACTTAGACTATGCAAAAATTGATAAGGCCTTTCAAGTATCTGACCAGGAAGCTCTGCCAATTATTTTTGACCTGCATTCTGAAGAGGGTTTATTATTAGGAGGATCCAGTGCGATTAATGTTGCCGGTGCGATACACTTAGCCAAACATTTAGGGCCTGGAAAGACCATCGTTACGATTTTATGTGATTCTGGGTCTAGGTATTTTACGAAGTTATGGAACCCGGAGTTTTTGAAAGAGAAAAATTTGCCTATACCAAGCTGGTTATCTGATTAAAAAAAGTTCTAGGATAAAAATGAAAAAAATTTCAATTATCGGTTTTGGATCAATTGGTTGTTACGTATTTAAACACTTACAAGAAAACAATGTAAGGATTGACAGTATAATATGTAAAAAAGGAAGAGAAAATGAGGCATTGCAAAGCCTTAGCCAAAAATTAGAAACTGTTAATTCCTTAGATGAATTTAAAGACCCTCCATATGTGATATTAGATTGTGCAGGCCATTCTGCATTAATTGAATACGCGTCAAAAGCCCTGCTAAAAGGTATACACTTTATAACATTATCATCAGGAGCTTTATGTGACGATAAACTCTCTGATCAAATTAAAACATCATCAGAAAAAGGTGGGGGTAAGTTTATAGTTGCGCCTGGAGCCATTGGATCGCTTGATATTTTATCTTCTGCAAAACAAGGGGGCATTCATGAAGTTACTTACATTGGAAGAAAGCCTCCAAAAGGATGGCTTGGATCAAGAGCAGAGGAAATAATAGATTTAAACAACTTAAAAAATGGTTCAGAAACTCATTTTTCCGGCACTGCGAGAGACGCAGCAAAGCTGTATCCTAAAAATGCAAATGTTACAGCTACAATCGCTTTATCTGGAGTTGGATTTGACAAAACTAAAGTTACGCTGATTGCGGACAGTTCTATCACTACAAATATTCATGAATTAGAAATATCTGGAAAATTTGGAACTTCAAGGTTTACTGTTTCAGGTTTTCCGTTGCCTGAAAACCCAAGGTCTTCTGCATTGGCAGCTATGTCTATGGTTGCAGAGATTAAAAAATTCCTAGAAATACCATGAACAAATAGGTAAAAAAGACTCATGGCATATGATTTATCAAAAAAATTTAACAATCAATCTAACCAATTAATCGACTTGAGGTCAGATACGGTAACAAAGCCAACACTAGGCATGCGTAAAATCATGGCGGACGCCGAGGTAGGTGATGACGTATACGGAGAGGATCCCAGTATAAATAGACTTGAAAAAATGCTGGCTGAAAGACTTGGCAAAGAGGCTGGTATTTTGATGACTAGTGGGACCCAAAGTAACTTATGCTCAGTTCTGTCTCATTGCGCAAGAGGTGAAGAGATTATCATTGGGAACTCGTATCATATTTTTACAGATGAAGCTGCGGGAGCTTCTGTTTTAGGTGGAGTGGCTATGGCTCCTATTGAAACAGGAAATGACAATGAAATGATACCAGAAAATATTTTTAAAGCAGTAAAACCAGATGATTCGCATTGCCCGATTTCTACATTAGTTTGCATGGAAAACACAGCATCGGGAAAGGCTATAGCTTTAGATAAGATGGATGCTGCAAAAAATGAGGCAGAAAAGCACAACCTGTCTACGCATCTAGATGGTGCCCGGTTTTTTTAACGCTATTTCAAAATTAGATTGCAATGAAAATGATCTTGCGAGTTGCGCAGACACGGTTTCAATTTGTTTGTCTAAAGGTTTAGGAAGTCCTGCAGGATCAGTGCTTTTGTTGCCAAAAGCATTAGAGGCAAAAGCAAGAAGATGGAGGAAAATGCTTGGAGGAGGCATGAGACAAGCTGGTGTGATTGCAGCAGCTGGCATTTACGCTCTGGAAAATAATGTCAAAAGGTTGAAAGAGGATCAGGAGAGAGCTGAGTTTTTGGCCAAGGAATTAAATAAATACACTAATGGAAGTTCTGACCAAAAATTAATCCAAAATACAAATATGGTTTTTTTCACGCCAAAAGAAACAGACAGTCAGAAACTATTATCTTTTTTAAGTAATAAAGGAATAATTATAAATGAGCCATTGCCTTCGACACGAATGGTGATGCATCTCGATATATCAGACAACGATTTAAATTACGTGGTTAACTCTTTTGATGAGTATTACAATCAGTAGTTTTAATCACCATGATTCAATTAATTGGCTCAGTAATTAAGGAAAAAACCTCCTGCATACTTTCAAGAGAGTGATAATTTGTAATTGTTTCATATATTTTTTTTGATCGTTCCACTCCTAAAACACTGAAGGTTAAGTCTTCAAATTTTTTCTTTACTTCAAGGTCATTAAGTGGATTTTCAGGGTCTCCTTTTGCTTCTGTGGGACCTGATTTAAGAATTTTACCGTTGTTTAGTTTTATGATGGCGACAGCTAAACGTTTTTCAGGGAAATAGCTATTATATTCTTCACTTTCCGTCACATTAATTTTCTCTCTGAGACTAGACACTTCTTCATTATTAATAAGTTCCTCTGACACTTCTTTGGCGCCAATTTTTCCAAAAATTAAACTAACCGCAACTGGATGCGGCAATGAATATTGAGCTTCCTCCGTTGTGGAGGGGTGCTTACCCTCTAATCTTTTCGCTTCATGGAAGGTCTTGATTGTAATACTATCTATTTCATTCAGCTTAACGTTGTATTTTTTTTTTAAATTTAAGGTTGCTTCTACAGCAGGCTGCGCCCACCTGCATACTGGGTAGAGTTTTAAATATTGTTCATTGATGTACCATCTACTTCCCAGGTCAGACCATATGTCTGATAATTCTTCATTTTCAATTGTAATTGCAGGTGAACCTGTAAATCCATTTTTTGCTAGGTAAGCGGCATTAACCCCTGCCATTGCCCCCCATCCTGATCCATCTTTGACCATAGAAGGATGGTCAATGCATCGCATCATCTGACTTCTGGGTCCATGGTATTCTGCAATTCCAAAGGCTTCTCTGGCTTGAGAATTATTCAAATTTAAAATATTTGAACCTATGCCAGCGCAAGCAAGAGAAATCCAGGCGCCAGAAGTATGGTAATCGTTTGTTGTTCGGTGTAGGGAAATTCCTGCTCGAGTTCCTATTTCATATCCTATAATAAGATTACTAAGAAAAGTTTTTGGATCCATATTCCCTTCAGATTGCATGAACGCGATTAATGAAGGTGTTACACCACAACCAACATGACCCTTGGTCAGTTTGTGACCGTCATGAGCATCTAAAGCGTCGATTGTCATTGCGTTTGTGAGGGTCGCACCAATTGAATTTACTAGCCGTCCGTCAAACCATATCGATGATGGTTTACTAATTTTCGGGTTATGTAAGTAATAAGATGCGCAATGTTGTCTAATAATCTTTGAAAGCTCTGTCTGCGTTGCTGAAGCAGCAACGCCTACTATATCTATAAAACTTCTAATAGAATTATCTTTAGCCACTCCAGGGATGTCTTGAAAACTACAATCTTTTAAAAAAGAAATTACCTTTTCAATCAAAACAGATCCTTTCAACAATTCTTCTAGAGCATGTTCTTTTCTTCTAGTACTTTCCTTGCAACTCTAAAGCACTCTAATGATTGAGGTACACCACAATAAATGCCTACTACATGGATAATTGCTCTTATTTCTTCTTTAGTAACTCCATTAGTAATTGCTCCTCTGCAATGGATTTCCCACTCATGCATTTTACCTAATGCACCAATCATAGCCAGGTTCATCATCGATCGTGTTTTGGGGTCAATCGTTTCATCTCCCCAACCAAAACCCCAACACCATGCTGTCATCGCTTCTTGGAAAGGAAGTGTGAATTCATCTGCATTCGCTAGATTATTTTCAACATACTCTTTTCCAAGTGTGGCCTTTCTCTTTTCAAGGCCCTTTTCAAAAAAATCATTATCCATAAGGCTCTCCTAATTTACGCGCTTCTGTAAAGCTTTGTCATAGAAAACTCTCTGTGGCCAAGAGTTTCGGCGGCAGTATTTCTTCCGCTTGCTGTTCTCACTATCATCTCTATCAAACTATCTCCTGCCTCATCAATAGTCATTTCACGTTTTAATATACCTGAAACATCTACGTCGACATGTTCGGACATCGTTCTAATTGTTCTGGGGTTGGCTGAAATTTTAATCACAGGAACTATTGGATTTCCTACGACATTTCCTTGTCCAGTAGGGAAGGTGTGCACTACATATCCACCAGCTGCCATGAGTGTTACACATTCAGCAGCAGCTGAAGAGCTATCCATAAAATAAAGGCCATTTCCAGATTCTGGGACTTCCGCAGGTTCAAGAATATCTATATACTTTGAAGTTCTTCCTATTTTTTCTAAATTTCCTAGGGCTTTTTCTTCAATTGTAGATAGGCCTCCTTCAATATTACCTTTGGTGGGTTGGCTATCTGATAAGTCATCAGTCTTAAACTGTTCTATTACATCATTTTGATATGCTTGCCACATCTGATACCATCTTTCACCTACCTCATCATTGGCAGCTCTTTTTTTGCAGATATGTTCTGCGCCAGTAATTTCCGAAGTCTCGCCAAAGCAGCCATAAATACCTTCTGGCAGAAGTTTATCAAACATATTGCCTACTGTTGGGCATGAACCCAGACCAGTAGTCGTATCACTTTCACCGCATTTAGTAGATACCCATAATTCTGAAATTGAGATTTCTTCTTTTTGGAGTTCTGAAGCGTAATGGACAAATTCTTTTGCTTTACGTGAAGCATCCATTATGGTTTTAAGATCTCCATTTTGTTCAATAGAAAATCCTTGAACAGGTTTTCCAGTTTTAGCAATTCCGTCTACTATAGTTTTGGTCCATCCTGGCTCAATTCCAATGACAATACATGCTGCAACATTAGGGTTTGCCCCGGTTCCAATCATTGTTCTGAAATGAAGGTCTAAGTCTTCTCCGAATTGAAGTCTTCCGTAAGCGTGAGGTAACGCTAAGGTGCCCTTGATATTATTTCCTACCGCTTCAACGGCAGCGTTAGATATATCATCTACAGGTAAAATTAGAACGTGATTTCTAACTCCAGCGCGACCATTATCTCTTTTGTAACCCATAAATGTTCTATTTGAATATTGTGACGACATATTTACCTCCCTTACCAGCGTTTTGTTTTTAAGTTGTGGACGTGGACGTGGCCACCTTTTTCAACATTGGCTATAAATTTTCCAATATCCTCTCCATATTTCGTTGCTGTGTCACCTTCTTTAAGATCACTTAAAGCAACTTTATGGCCTATTGGGACATCTGCTTTTGCTTCAAGTTCAAAAGTTGAATTATCTGCTGTAATGCAGCAAAGCATTTTAGTCCCAGATTTAAGACCTTCAACAACAACAACTCCAACATTGTCATGATGTTCGTGAACTAGTAATTGAGGTATTCCTGCCATTCTTTTTCCTTTCTCATGGTTTTAATATAATTTTTGGTGATGATGATTTTCCATTAAAAATTTCATCAAAACAATTTTGACCTTCCTTGAGCGGTCTTATTTCTGTCCAATCTAAAGATCCAAGTCGACCATCAAAAATAGCGTTAGCAGTATCTTTGAAGTCTTGTGAAGTATATGTATAAGTTCCAATAAATGTAATTTCTTGAAGGGTCATTCTTTTAATATCAAGGCCATCTTTAGCTTCACCTAAACCAATATGCATTATAATTCCCCCTGGTGCAACAAACCTACTAGCCATTTCTCGAGTTGCACGAATTCCAACTCCATCAATAACCAAATCTGCATCACCTTCTTCTATTGGATTGCTTTGATTAGGGTCAAACACTTCCATTTCGCAAGCTTTGCTTATGAAGTTATGCCTGATTGAATTTGTTTCAGCTAGATAAATATTTTTTACGCCATGTGCTTTGAGAGCTAAAGCAGAGCCAATTCCAATTGCTCCACCACCTATGACCAGACACTTAAGATTTTTAATGTCATTATTAATTGTGTCTTTTGCTATTCTTACACTGTGCCATCCACAAGCTAAGGGTTCTGCTAAGCAAGCTTTCTCCAAGCTGATCTTTTTAGGAATAAAAACTAAATTTTGCTTTGGTATTGATAGGAATTCAGCAAAAGCTCCCTCTCTTGGCGGTATTGAGATTATCTGTCTAGTTGAGCATAAGTTATCTTTGTGAATTTTACAAAATCTACAACTTCCACATGTTACTAATGGATTGATAGTTACTCTTTTCCCACTATCAGAACCCCCAATAATAGTCCCTGATGGTTCATGGCCTAAAATAAGAGGTGAGGGCCTTCTTTCATCATGCCCTAAAAAGGCGTGCATGTCTGATCCACAAATCCCAACTGAGTCAATTTTAACTAACTCCTCACCTTCTTTTTGAACAGGGTCATCATAATCTTTAAATTCTAAGTTTTTTTCACTTGTATAAACTAAAGCTTTCATTTTGCCGTGAAACCCCCATCAACAAAAATCAACTGGCCAGTAACATAATCAGACGACTTTGAGCATAAAAATAATAACGGCCCATTTAAGTCTTGAAGTTCGCCATTTCTACCTATGCAAGTTTGTTTGGCATTTCGTATTGTTCTCTCTTTATCGTTAAAAACAGGAACAGTTAATTCTGTTGGAAAAAAACCTGGAGCAATGGCGTTAACGTTAATTCCAAAAGGAGACCACGCTTCTGCCATAGACCTTGTAAGTTGTTCTACCCCACCTTTTGAGGCGCAATAGGCAATGCTTGTTGGCAATGCTCTTCTGCTTGCCAGGGAAGCATAGTTTACAATTCTACCCCATTTTCTTTTTTTCATTTCTTCAATCACAGCTTGCGCCATAAAAAAAGGAGCTGATAAATTTAGATCCAAGGTTTTATCCCAACCCTCTATAGTAACTTCGTCTGCGTGCTCCCTTATGTTCAAGCCAGCAGCATTAATCAGGATATCGGGGCTGCCTTCTGCTTTAACAACTTCATCGACAATATTTTTTATTTGATTTCTATTTGAGACATCAGCTGCAAAATAAGAGGTCTCGCCATCTGTTTCATCACTCCATTCTTTTAACTTGTTTAATCTTCTGGCTATCCCGACAACTTTAGCGCCAGAGTTTGCAAGGCATGTAGCAGCAGAGCGTCCAATTCCACTACTCGCACCAGTTACAAAAACTGTTTTACCTTTAACATCAAAAAGATTTTGATTTAGTTCCATAAGCTTTTACTCCATGGGATTAAGGTCAAAGTTTTCTTCAGGAAAATATTTTTTTAGCCTAATATCGCCAGAGCGAGCATGAGCCTCCATTCCCTCCAACCTAGATATTCTAGCAGCCACCTGTGCAACAGCTCTATTCGCTTCCTTTATCATTCTTTGTGTAGTCACTATTTTCATAAATTTATGAACTGACAGACCTCCGGTATAATGAGCAGCGCCCTTAGTTGGAAGTATATGATTAGTCCCAGAGCATTTATCTCCAAAGGTAACAGTTGTTTCTTCTCCAATGAAGAGTGAACCATAATTTTTAAGTCTATTTGTAAACCATTCATTATCATTGGTGTGAACTTCAAGGTGCTCTGCAGCATAAACATCAGAGACTTTAGCTGCTTCCTCATTCGATTTACAAAGAACTACTTCGCCGTAATCTTTCCATGCGACTTCTGCAGCTTTTTTACTGGTTTCTGGTAGGTTTTGAATTTTTGAATCAATCATTGAAATGACTTGATTTGCTAAAGTTTCACTTGTAGATATAAGCCATGCGGGAGAATCAGGGCCATGTTCCGCTTGACTGACCAGATCTTCAGCTACAATATCTGGATCAGCACTATTATCAGCAATGATTGCAATTTCTGTTGGACCAGCAAATAAATCAATTCCAACTTTCCCGAATAGAGATCTTTTCGCTTCAGCAACAAATTTATTACCAGGACCAACAAGTATTTTAGCTGGTAAACCCGTGAACAAACCAAATGCCATAGAGGCAATCGCTTGAACACCCCCGAGAGCCAATATTGTATCTGCCCCACAATAATTCATTGTATATAAGATTGCTGGATTGGGTCCTTCTTCTCCTTTCGGCGCTGAACAAGCTAGAATATTTTCAACCCCAGCAACACGAGCTGTTGCAATGCTCATAATTGCTGAAGCTACATGAGCGTATCTTCCTCCTGGGACGTAACATCCAGCAGTTTCGATGGGAATTAACTTCTGGCCAGCCCACAGACCAGGCGATAGTTCTGTTTCAAATTCACCGACCGAGTTCTTCTGCGCCTCAGCAAATTTTTTTATTCTTTCGTGGGCGAATTTAATATCATCTTTTAATTGTTGAGAAACTAACTGTGAGGCTTGATCTATTTGCTCTTTTGAAATTATAATTTCACCAGTATACCCATCTAAATCTTTAGTGTATTTTCTTGCTGCATCTTCTTTGCCAGCCTCTATTTCAGCAAGGATCTTTTCAACAATTTCTATTGTTTCTGATGTCCCAGTCTCAGGATTTTTATTCGCTTTTTTTAAGTATACTCCAGACACTCAACCCCCAATGAATTAATAAACAATTAAATATAAAAGTATTCTGCTAAGATTCAACTATGAAAGAAACCCCTTTTTCGCCGATCATTAAGGATGGTGCATTCGTATTTGCTGAAGTTATTTGAGGCATCACAGAAGCGTCTATGACCCTTAAGTTTTCCACTCCTCTTACTTGTAATTTTTCATTGACTACTGATTGACTGTCACTTCCCATCCTGCAAGTTCCTACAGCATGAAACACAGTGCCACCGTTACTTTGAGCCCATGCAAGCATTTCCTTGTCAGTTCTAACATCAGGACCTGGCAACTTCTCCTCATTCCATAAGCTTTTAAATGACGATTGGTTAAAAATATCTCTTATCATTTTCATCCCTTCTACTATGACATCCTGATCAATTTTTTCAGATAAATATTCAGGTCGAATTTCTGCTTGTTCTTTTGGGTTAATACTTTTAATTTTTAATGTTCCTCTTGATTTAGGGTGACATTGCCATACAGAAGCTGTAAATCCTGGATAGTTATGAAGTGGTTCTCCTGGTTTATCAACAGATAGTGGCATGACGTTAAATTGGAGATCAGGCCTGCCATTTTTGGAGAACTTGCTACAAGCCCCACCACCAATTTGACCAGCCCCACAAGTTAGAGGGCCTGATCCATTTAGCAACCATTTTAGCCCCCATTCAGCTAACTTTATAGGATTTCTTGATTGATTATTGATAGAGCTATTATTGTTTATTAATTTTACTACTCCTCTTACTTGGTAATGATCTTGAAGGTTTTCACCGACTTCAGGGGCATCAACAATTACTGGTATATTAAATTTTTTAAGTAAATTTGCTGGACCTACACCTGAAAGTTGAAGTATTTGAGGAGATTGCAAGGAACCACCAGACAAAATAACTTCTCTATTTGCGTATGTTTTTTTTAATTGATTGTTTTCAACCCATTCAACACCAATAGCTTTATTTCCATTAAACAAAACTTTGCTTACTAGCGCATTTGTTTTGACGTTAAGATTATTTCTAGTCATTGAAGGTTTTAAAAAAGCAGTTGCTGAACTATGCCTCACTCTGCCAGTTGAAGAAAATTGATACGCCCCAACTCCGTATGTAGTTTCTCCATTAAAATCAGAATTGGCAGGGAGGCCGTATTCCTTCGCAGCTTCAATCCAAGCTTTGCATGCTGGATTATCGTTATTTAAATCAGAAACAATCATCTCACCTAAATTACCGTGATACTGATCTTCCCCACCTTTATAATTTTCTAATTTTCTAAATGTAGGAAGAACACTCCTATAATCCCATCCCTTAGCGCCTAATTTATCCCAATCATCAAAATCTTCTTTTTGTCCCCTGATAAAATTTAAACCATTAATTGAACTTGAGCCCCCTAAAACTCTACCGCGTGGCCAAATTATGCTTCTACCACCCGAGCCTTGGCTAGGTTCGGTTCTAAACTGCCTTGCAAATCTTTCATCAAATATTGACCGGTAATAACCAATAGGTATTTTTAGCCAGAAGAAGTTATCTTTCCCCCCTGCTTCCATAACCAAAACTTTGTTATTAGGGTCTTTACTTAACCTGTTGGCAACTATCGATCCTGCTGACCCTGAACCAACGACAATGTAATCGAATTCATCTACTTTCATATTAAAAACACATTAAGATCTATAAACATATATTGGACTAGTCCAAGCAACCGTGCCATCTTCTTGTATGAGTTTGATAAAAATTGGATTATCCCCTTTGCTCTTAAGCTTTATACTTCTTTTCAGTTCTGTTTTATAATTTTTATTATTAGAAGGAAGTCTAAAAACTTTTAAATATTTTGGCAGTATACCACTTTTGTCAAAAACATTATCTTCAAATCCGATGTCTTTTATATTAATTTTAGTTTGAACTAAAGCTGTTTGAATATGTAATTCTCCAGAATATGGTTCTTTTAGACAAATGTCAAAACCTCCAAAATTGCCAGTAGTAAGAGCTTCCCATTCTAGTGAGTTTGAAGTTTGCGTTAATGATTTATCAGGATTAAAAAAATTAATAGGGTTAGAAGAAATAATTTCATTTCCGAAAACTGTTGCTTCACCATCCCAAATTACTTGCCTAAATCTCCCTCTATACTCTGCGCCTTCCCAAATAACTCTTATTTTATTTCCAAGGTCTTTTATTGAGAAAGGTTTATATGTTTCTATTAAATCTAGCCCATTAAAAATATCTATCCTTTCTATTGGCGCAGTGGCTGTAATGTTGATATTTAAAGACATCTCACCATTTGGAAGATGAACTATATCTCCCATGATTGCTTCCTTAGACGTATGACCTTTACTATCAAATAGTTTAGGGTCATCGTGAAAAATTGTTCCTTCTGAAGAAAAATTAGCTTTTAAATCTATGTACATACGCCCATTAGGACCTCCAGAAGTTGCGTAATGACGTCTTTTCCTCATGCAATCCATAATTGTTTCTCGAGTTAATTCGGAAGCAAGAAAACATGTCAATCCGCCGATTGCTCCAAACATTGAGGATCCAGGATAACTTGCCCCTGGTCTTCCTTTATGGCCGTCAGAGTTGCCAACAATACCAACTCTATAACCTTCTTCAAAAGCATCATTCACGATCCATTCAAATGACCCCCAGCTGGAGTGCACTTCAACAGATTTTTCAAATCTCCCATCATGTGCATATTTTATATCGGCGAATCTGCCACCACAATGAGCATAAATTAAAGTATCAAACTCATTATTAGCTTCTAAGGATGAAAATAAATCATTAGCAGTTGTGCAATCAGTTTCAATGTCTGATTGATCAGAAATCATGGCGTGGGAGGACCTTCTAATAACTCTGTCTTCATCCGGGAAAAAAACGTTTCGGTCGCCACCTAAACTAGTATTCCCTGACCATTCATATCCTGGAATAGTGACAAAATCACCATCCTTGTTATATGTTTTAGTTATTGTATTTAAAACATTCCAAAAATCTTTTGTTATTTGAAAATCATTTCCTTGGTGACCAGTAACATCCAGGAATGCTCTATTTTTGGCAAAATTAAAATATTCATCAGCACTTCCAGTTCCTATCGTTTCCTCTGATTGTCCATGAAGATCTCCCCAAAAATGAATTAAATCCACATTTTCTTTTATTATAATAGGGTTAGTTTTAACTATAGATTTATTCTGATCATTTAAAAAATCAATTACACACTCACATTCATTTTCAATCTTTAATCCCTTAATTTCGATAAAATAATCGCCTTTGTTTATTTTAATATTTTTAGGCAAACCTGAGACTTTGACATTTGAATTTAAATAAAATTTTTGCTCACAATGGTTAGATGGATTTCCCCAAGCATCTTCTCCTTTAAGGTAAATAGAAAATTTTTCACTTTTCCTTTTCAAAGTAGGTGTTACAACAACAAAACGTTCAGGTTTTCCAGGTGCGATTTTTATAACGGGTTGCTTAATAACGGGTTGGTAACATCTTGTAGCAATTGGGTCGATTAATGAATGGAATTCATAAGTATCTTCACAAAATGTTTGAATTCTCATTCCAGGAGAGCCTTGAGATGTATCTCCAAAAATTACCTTTATAGTATCGCCTTCTGTCAAATATCCCTGAACAACTCTTATATTAATAGTTTTATCCCAGGGCCTTATATTTCCCTTTGGGTCATAGTCATATTTAAGTAATGCGTTATTCGATGCTACTATAGTTGTATAGTTTGGTCCTTTGGGATTAGTAAATTGTGGTTTTCCTTGATCACTAGCAAACCTAAAACATATTTTTATTGAGCCAGAATCATCTATGCCAAAAGTGCCTGCAGTATAAACCCATTCAAAAGTTTGATAACTACCAGCTTCAAACTCACCATCTGGAATTAATTTAACAGACCCCAGTTTTTTTGGATCAATCGCATTATTTAAAGGAAAACTAGCCAGTCCACCTGATAAGTTTGTTTCTTTTTCATTTAGATTACCAAGTGGAAATTCAGTCATATTTTAATCAATTAAATTAAGTTAACAAAACTTTCCAAAAAGCAGTTAGGAAGTAAAGTAGCAATTTCGGGAATGCAAAGATCATCATAAGAATAACTATATATGCATAAAACAAGAATAAAAGCATTTAAAGAAATTTATTTCAGTTATAGAAACAGTTGTATTTCCCTCAAAAGAATTCGAATTTCATGTTTCAGATAATTTAATCAAAACTTTTTGTAATGAAATTGATAAGCTGTGATGCCTAGATACTAGATTTTTGGGTGATAAATTTAGATAGCATGTAAGCTTCTAAACCTTCAGTGCCGAGTTCCCTTCCATATCCAGAATCCTTTATTCCTCCAAAAGGAACTTCAACAACAGGCATCCAAGGTTGATTTACAGATACAATTCCACTTTCTATTGAAGAACTAATTTTTTCTGCAGTTTTAGAAGAATTAGTAAAAGCAAACGCTGCGAGTCCGTAAGGCAGCCGATTGGCTTCTTTAACAACTTCATCAAAACTTTGAAATGGGGTTATGGGTGCAAGAGGGCCAAAAGGTTCTTCATTCATCATTCTTGCATTGGTTGGAACATCAGTTAAAACGGTTGGTTCAAAAAAGTAACCTTTGTTACCTTTTCTTTTGCCTCCAGTTTTAATCTTTGCTCCTTTTCCTATAGCGTCTGAAACAAACATTTCCATTGCATCCAATCGCCGGTCATGCGCCAATGGTCCCATGGTCGTTTTAGGGTCTAAACCATTTCCTACGACTTGAGATTCAGATACTTTGATAAAACCATCTACAAATTTTTCATATAGACTTTCATGAACCAAAAACCTTGTTGGAGAAACACATACTTGTCCAGCATTTCTAAATTTATTATTCGCAATTAGCTGAACTGCATTATCAACATTTGCATCACCAAATATTATTGCTGGTGCATGGCCGCCCAACTCCATTGTGACCAATTTCATATGCAATCCAGCCATAGAAGCTAAAAGTTTTCCAACAGATGTTGAACCAGTAAAAGATATTTTCCTAATAACAGGGTGAGGGATTAGATATTCAGAAATTTCTGAAGGAATGCCATAAACCAAATTAATTACTCCTTCTGGAACTCCAGCATCGGCATAGGCTTTTACTAATTCCGCACAACTCGCAGGTGTTTCTTCTGGCCCTTTTATTATTATAGAACAACCTGCAGCGACTGCACCTCCAATTTTTCTTACCGCCTGATTAATTGGAAAATTCCAAGGAGAAAAACCTGCAACAGGTCCAACTGGTTCCTTGACGACCATTTGATAAATATCACTAGACCTTGACGGTACGAGCCTACCATATGCTCTTCTAGATTCTTCACCCAGCCAGTCTGTAATGTCAGCTGATAAATTCACTTCAGCAAGTGATTCGCCTATTGGCTTGCCATGCTCAATAGTCATGATTCTTGCAATTTCGCTTGATCTTTCCCTTAGGAGGTTTGCTGCTTTTCTTAAAACTTTATATCTTTCAAATGAGTTTATATTTTTCCATTTGATAAACGCTTTATCTGCTGCAGATAGAGCTTCATCTAAATCAGCTTTTCTTGCATGAGCCATTTTCCCAATCACAATTTCTGTTGCTGGGTTTATTACGTCAATGGTTTCCTTTGCTTGAGCGTCTTTCCATTGTCCATTAATAAAAAGCTGAGTATCTGTGTAAGAATTTTCCATTAATATCTCCAATGTAAGTCAATTCTATAATAAAAACAATAATTTCTAGTGCAATTAAATTAATTAAAAATGCAATTAAATTTATAAACCTACTTTAAAAATTCATTAACAATATTTTGAAGTAATGTTGAAACATTATTGTTAAATTTATTATAGGGAAGGCTGCCACAGAAAGTGATCGAGCCAGTACTAAAAACTTTTCCACCATTGTCATTTTCAAAGTAGAGCATATCTGCTCTTAGTAATTTTTCTAAAGGTTCTCCAGATACGGTTGTTATATGTGTGAGGTGTTCTTCTGGAACTAAAACATAATCTTGATCATGGCCCTCAGAAGAAGCGAGAATTTGACTATTTTCAGGAGTTCCTAAATTATAATCTGTGCGGTCAAGTTCATATCCAGCGGCCCCTCCACCACTAAATCCAAAGTCACCTATTTTTTCTTCTTTTACACCTTTAAAAATCCATTTATTCTTTTTATCAAAATTTTTTCTCTTATAATAAGAGCCAGTAAATTGTCCTTGAGCACTAAATCCAACACCCGTTAATTTTTGAGGTGGAATGCCATTTCTTCTCCAGAGGCCGCCATAACTTCCATCAAAAGCATTGTAGTATTCCCCTGGTTCTGATGCCCAAGCTCTTATACCATCTTCGGCTCTTCTAATTTCAATAATTTTATTATTTTCATTATGCAGACAAACTTTCCAATAAAATCCATTTCCTCCTAAATAGATCAAATTACCCCCCTTATCTTTATAGTCATGAAATGTTTTTAATGTTTCTTGAGTATGGTATTCTGGGTGAGAAGTTGTCATTACTGCTGAGTAATTTTCAATGGCCCCCAATCCTTCTTGATGTAATTCATGGTCAGTGAGAACATCAAATTGAATATTTTTATTATGGAGCCAACTAAACAAATGACTGTCTGCTTGGAAATGACGAAGACCTGAACAGGCGGACAATCCAAATGTTAAGTATCCAACTTTTAAATTTATCAAAGGTCTTAAATGAGAAGCATGACAAATACCACTTCCATCAGAATGAAAATTATAAGTTGAAAGTCCATAATGCTTATAATTTGAAGGGTTATGTGGATAAGCATTCCATTCTTTAATTTTGTTCTCCCAACTCTTTTTATAATCTGGACGGGCATGGTTTCCGTAAACTACATATGTGAAAGTTGGAATGATCACACATAAACTTGAAGTGATTTTATTTTTTGGTGGACAAACAAAAAAAGGAATATTGTCCTCATGTGATTTACATTTTAATCGCATTACATATATGCCGCTTGGCATATTTTGAGGTATATTAAAACTGAAATCATTCTTCCATTCAAAATCATAGATGTCATCTTCATGAAAATGTATTGCACCATAATGGTTGGGATTATGTTTCCATGACATCTGCGAACCATCCCAATTAGAACCAGTAACGCCTCTTGTGGCAAAATTCACAATTTTCAAATCGTTTTGATTGTTAGAAAAATCTTTAATATTAGTTGAAGGTATATTTTCTGAAAAATTCCAATCAGCAAAAATATCAAAAGCTTCATTATAATTTTTAATTAAAATTTTAGGGTTTTCTAGTTTGCCGTTGAAGTAATCTTTAACTGAATTATTGTCTTGGCTTGCCGCTAAAAATACTTTTCCATTAACAGGTTTTAAATGTTGTGAATTGAAACTTGAAATAACCTCTTCTTCAACTAGATTGTTTTGGATATTAGTTTGTTTAAGAAATATTTTATTTTTTTGAGCATTATAATCAAGTTCTAATTTATACCAGTTCTTAATTTTAATAGTTTTTGAAATAGTTAAAATCTTGCCAGAATATTCACATGTAATTTTACTCTCTTCGCTGAGGAAAAGCTTTAGATTGTTAATGCTGATTAATGTTTGAGGGTTGTTTTTTCTTAAAGTACTAAAAAAGTTTATACTCAATTTAAAACTAGTATTTATAGGGAATAAAAGTTCATTCTTAGAAATTGCATATGATCCAGGATAATGGTTTTGCTTCCTAGACTTGAATGATTTTGTTGGAAAAAATTGTTCAGCACTTTCTTCAAAAATGCCAACCCCTTTTGGGTTGGGATCTGATGAATAGGATCTAAACAAACTTGCTGTAAAACTAGCAACACTTTCAGATGATACTTTAAAACTAATTGTTTCTCCTGGCCTAACTGACAAATGATCGCTGTAACCAATCAAAGGAATAGTTTTTTAATTTTTGATCCATAGAAGTTTCCAATAGTAAAATTAAATATTAGACAAGAATTTGATATTTGCAAAAAATAACTTAGTTTTTTAAAATGAAGGAGCTGGCAATCCGTCCATTTGAATGTCAATTATAGTTGTCTTTTTAGATAAAATTGCTTCGTTAATTACTTTTGCAAGTTCACCGGTGGATTGCACAAAATGTCCTTTGCAGCCCATGCCTTCTGCAATTTGGTCATATCTTGTTAGGTTGTCAAGCATGCAATACTTAGCTCTATCTTGACCATACTCTCTAATTTGAATTTCAACCTCCGCTCCCCATCTTTGGTCATTTCCAATGATATATATAATTGGTAAGTTATGTCTTCTAGCAGTTTCCCACTCAGCTATTTGAAACCCTGCTGTTCCGTCACCCATAAAACATACTACAATTGAATCTGGATTAGCGAATGAAGCTCCTATTGCTTGTGGTGTTGCTCCGCCAATTGCACCAGAAGGCCCATTAGTTAAAATTTTTGATTTGGGTATAATGGATTGGGCCCATTGTCCAAATTCACCTCCATCAGAAATGTAAATTGCGTCAGTATTATTTTCAACTTCATTAACGGCTATCTTGCATAAATTATAGGGTGTTAGTTTGTCAGTTTTAATCGCAGGTTTGTTAGGCCTGGAAGCTAATAAAATTTTTACATGATTGAACCACGATTCATAATTTTGGTTATGTTTTAGTTTGCTTATACTTGCAATTGCGCTTTTAGGTTCTGCACTAAAGTTTATTAAAGTTCTATCTCCCAACATTTTTTTTGCATGATTAATGGATGCATCATTACATGAGATATATATGATGTTATCAGATGAAATTCTTTCCTTTGAACCAAAACCTAGTGTAAAATCAATGTCCTTATCAATAAAGATTAATAGGTCAGCCTCTTTTAAAACTAACTTAAGTTTACCAAGGGACGGATCATTGCTACCTCTTGGGCTGTTCATTGTGATTATTGGAATATTTGTTGAAGAATATAATTGTTTGTATAAATCCTTATTTCTACTTTCAGATAAGGAGGGGCCTGTAATTATCAATGGTTTTTGACTTTTAAGTAATAATTTTTCAATAGCTTGCAATTTATCCGGTTTAATTATTAAATTATTTGGTTTTGAAGTATTTGTTTCATGAGGGGCAATATTTATTATTTTTTCATTTAATATATCAAAGGGTAAAGCAATGTGAACTGGCCCAGGCCTACCATTATTTGTTAAAGAAATTGCTTTAGTTATATCTTTTCCAATGAGATTAGCATCTTCAATGCGCCAACTTGTTTTTACTAATCTTTTTGAAATGCTTGTTTGGTTCAATTCTTGAAAAGACATAAGTCCATTTTGGCTTAAAGGACTATCCCCAGACAAAAGTAAAACTGGGGATTGATTAGCGTTAATAGCATAAAGAGGACCAAGTGAATTAGTAAAACCAGGAGCAGCAGTTACTAATGCAATACCAGTATTGCCACTTGATTGAGCATATCCATCAGCCATAAAGACTGCAGAAGCTTCATGCCTACAATGAATGATTTCTATATCTAAATCTACGACAGAATCAAATATAGGCATTATTTGATTTCCAGATAGAGAAAAAATTTTATTAATGCCGGAATTTAAAATACTTTTTATAAGTAGGTCTGAAGCCCTCATATTGATTTGTTCTCCTTCATTTTGGAATATCACCTTTAATTGTCACTCTTCTACCTTTTCTTTCATTAGGCCAGTAATCCCATATTGCCCTGTGCATTGCGCATCTATTATCCCAAAAAGCCATATCATTCTTTGACCATCTATATCTAATTTGAAAATTGATGTGTTCACAATGTTCAAATAAAAAGCTGAGTATTGAAGAACTTTCTTCCTTAGTCATGCCTTCAATTCCTGTTGTAAATGTCCGGTTAACATAAATAGCTTTTTTCTTTGTTATAGGATGAGTTCTTATAAGTGGGTGCCTGGCAGTAGGGGTTAAAATTTTATTTTCAGAAACCCCTCTATCTGAATATCTTCCTTTATAAATATGCTCAGATTCATGAATAGCCACAAGACCATCCAAAAGGTTTTTATATTTATCTCCTAATGCATCATAAGCTGCATACATATTTGAAAACATTGTATCTCCACCAGTTTCAGGAAGTATATGGATTTGAAGCATGGTGCCCAAGGGAGGTGTTACGTCACAAGAAACATCTGAGTGCCAAAATTCTCCATTTGCAATTTTACTATCTTTATGTGCATGGATTTCAAAAATTTCAGGGAAATCTTCCATGGTTGGGGCAGCTGGATGACTATGCAATTCACCAAACTTTTTACCA
>CACAIE010000001.1 GCA_902532475.1 uncultured SAR116 cluster alpha proteobacterium | reverse complement strand
CATTTCCCCCAAAACTTCAATAATTCCAGAACCACAAATCCCAGTGATCGAGACAGGATTTTTATCTTTTTTTATACTATTTTCATCCAGCCAACCTTTTGTACCGATTACACAAAATTTTGGCTCTAAAGTTTTTGGGTTAATTCTAACTTTTTCAATTGCACCAGGAGCAGCTCTTTGACCGCAAGTGATCTGAGCTCCTTCAAAAGCAGGCCCAGTCGGTGAAGAGGCTGCTAAAATTCTTTCTTTATTTCCCAGAATAATTTCAGCATTAGTGCCTACATCTATTATTAATGAAAAGAATTTATTTTTATAAGGCTCTTCAGCCAAAGTAGCAGCCGCAGCATCTGCTCCAACATGACCTGCAATACATGGCAAACCATATAACCTTGTTCCAGGGTTCAAATTAATATTTACTTCATTTGCTAAACATTGAAATGGACTATCAATAGAAAGAGCAAAGGGTGCACCACCAAGTTCTGTAGGATTTATACCCAATAATAAATGATGCATAACTGGATTACCAACAAAGACAACTTCGAGAACATCTTGAAAATCAATTGATGCAGTTACAGCTGCTTCTTTTATCAAACTTTCAATTCCTTCCTGAACTACCTGAGATAAGTCCTTATCTCCTTTTTCATTCATCATTACGTATGAAACCCTGCTCATTAGATCTTCGCCATATCTAATTTGAGGGTTCATACCACCTGAAGAAGATATGGTTAATCCTGAGTGCAAATCAACAAGATGAACTGAAATTGTAGTCGAGCCTACATCAACAGCTGCACCATAAATACGTTCTTTTAAACCTGGCCAAACATCAACTACTCTTTTACCATCTCTTAAAGCAACAGTGACACCCCATTTACCATTTCTTAAAACTGTTTGTAATTTTTGAAGCACTTTTAAATCAATAGAAAATTTATCCTTTGTATTTAAATTCCATTGCTGTTTAAGAGATTCAATCAGTCTTTGAAAGTCTCCAGACGGATCATGCATACTGGGCTCTCTAACCTCAACAAAATATAAGTTAATGACTGGATCAATTGTTACTTCTCTATCGTCAATAGCTTTCCTAATAACTTGCCTATGAACTTGGCTTTCAGGAGGAACATCAATTACTACATCTTCATTGATTCTAGCCTGACAAGATAACCTTCGATTAACATTTAAATTTCTTTTTTCAGAATACCTTTTCTCTGTATGGGTTCTTTCTGACAAATTTTCTGACTTGCTTGATATACCATACTTGGCAAATTCACCTTCAGAAACCTCTATTTGACATCTTCCACACATCGCTCTTCCACCGCATACAGAATCGATATCCACACCTAAACTTCTTGCTATTTGAAGTACTGTTTTATTAGTGTCTGCAAGGCCTTGTTTACCTGAAGGAGCAAAAAAAACCTTAATATTTTTATTGCTGCGGTCAAAGTTTTTGTTAATACTTTTTTGTTTCATTTGTTTATAATATCATATTTATACAAAATATAATTATTGTCTTCTTCGTCTTCTTAGCCTTGTTCTATAATTTTCCCCTTCTCTTTCTACTGAGGGTTCTCTAAAAGTTTTAATCCACCTTCTGCACTCAGGATCTACTCCCATCATAACATCCGCACCCTTAATTGAGGTTACCTCTTCATTATGAAGCGGGTTCATAATAGCCGATGTCATTCCAGCACCCATAGCCATTGATAAAAAAGAGGAGTTCAAACCATGCCTATTGGGTAGTCCAAAAGATATATTTGATGCACCACAAGTTGTATTAACTTTTAACTCCTCTCTTAATCTTCTAATTAATTTAAATACTCCGATTCCTGCAGAGTTAATAGCACCAACAGGCATAACAAGAGGATCAACAACTACATCCTGGCGTTTTATTCCATAATCTTCTGCACGCTCAACAATTTTTTTGGCAACATCATAACGCACATTAGGGTCTTCAGAAATTCCAGATTCATCATTAGAAATGGCAACCACAGCTGCGTCATATTTTTTTACTAATGGAAGAACCACTTCTAATCTTTCCTCTTCCCCTGTAACTGAATTAACTAATGGTCTACCTTTATATACAGACAAACCAGCTTCTAATGCCTCTACAATCGAACTGTCGATAGATAGAGGGACATCAACAACATCCTGAACAAGTTGTATGCTTTTCGCTAAAATTGCCGGTTCATCTGCCAAAGGAATACCTGCATTAACATCAAGCATATGAGCCCCCGCATTTACCTGAGCTTCTGCATCAGAAATTACTCTGGAGTAATCTCCACTTTTCATTTCTGAAGCCATAAGCTTACGGCCTGTCGGGTTTATTCTCTCGCCTATAATACAAAAGGGTTGATCAAATCCAATGATGATTTCCTTCTTATCCGATGAAATTACAGTTCTTGACATAACTTTTTACCTTCCATTTTTATAAGTATTCAGACTAAAATTCATTCACCTTGAAACCACCAATTCCATCAAAGATAAAGTTTCCGTTTTCAAGTCCTGAAACCCATTCAACCGTCCTTTTAAATCCACCAAAAGGGTAAAAATGCAAATTTTCAATCATACATTCTTCGTCCATGTTAATGCCATTTGCCAAATCAAAAATATATTTGTCTGGAGCTTGCACCATTAATAATTTTGAAATATTTCTTGATTGCTTTGCTATCATCCTAATAGAAGCCCCTACACCTGAAGATCTAGCAAATTGAAAAAGTGTTTTGATATTAGCTGGGCCAGGAACTCCAATACGAATTGGTAGTTTTATGCCTTCATTTCTGATTGATTTTTCCCATAATAAAACAGGCGTGGCATCAAATGAAAATTGCGTCTCTAAATAAAGAGAGATGTCTTCTTTAAGTGACCATTCAATTTTTCTTTTCAAAGAATCCTTAATCAAAGCATCAGAAATATCAGGACTGCCTTCAGGATGACCAGCAACACCTACTTTCTCGATATTATATTTTTGAAGGATACCAGAATTTAAAATCTGCATGGTCTCATGAAATTCACCTATTGGAGAATCTAAACTACCTGATATTACTAGAACCTCCCTAACATTAGAAGTTTGTGATAATTGTTTTACAAAAGAATCAAGCTCATCAAAGTTTTTTATTGACCTAGCAGATATGTGTGGAACAGGGTTCATACCATCCTTAAAAAGTCTTTTACAAACTTCAATAGTATCTAAAAGATTTGAGTTGGGCAGAAAAGTAACGTTAACTGTTGTATTTTTTTGGAGCAGTTCAGAAAAATTATCAATTTTTTTTGCTGCATTTGGAGTAACTTCAATTGACCAACCTTTTGTTACTTGATGTAAAATGTATTCAGGGCTTTGAGCTAACATAAAATTTTCCAAATTTTTAACAAATAAATAGGATATATAATTAATTTTATTATTCTATTTTCGACAAATTAATAAATAAAATCGACTAAGTTTTAAAAGCTTTTTCACTTAAGCCGAAAAGATAAAATTATCTGGAAATTCTATAATATTTACAATTGCTTATATCCACCATTTGAAATAAGCGCCTTTAATACAGCATTTGAATATTTTTTTTCAAGTGTTTGTCTCAATTTATCTGCTTCAAATTCCAAGCTTCCTGATATAGTTTCTGGTTTTGACCTTCTCCAATAATTTAAGTAATCATCTGTATTGTCAGCACCACTTTTCATAGCTGCAGAATCAATGGCAATTAGAAATCTTTTTTCAAGTTCAACTTTGGCCTGTTTTCTATTCCTTCCTCTGCCTTCCTCTGCAATTACTTGGGCGGGAATGTCTCTCCAAAAAACAGTGATTATATGAGCCATTAAATTATATTTAAATAATTGGACAACTTAGCCCAAAAGACTGTCGGACAACCTTAAACGACTGCATTTGATGATCCTCTCTCAAGAATAAGTTTTTTTGCCGTTTCAACAGCTACCGCTGCATCCCTGCAATACGCATCTGCGCCAACACTATCAGCAAATTCTTCATTCAAAGGAGCGCCACCAACCAAAATTATATAATCGTCTCTAATTCCCTTTTCAACCATAGTATCAATTACAACTTTCATGTAAGGCATAGTAGTTGTGAGTAGAGCAGACATACCTAAAATATTTGGTTTATGCTTTTCTATTGCCTCTAAATAATTTTCAACTGGATTATTAATTCCAATGTCTATAACTTCAAAACCGGCACCTTCCATCATCATGGAAACTAAATTTTTTCCTATGTCGTGAATATCTCCTTTAACTGTCCCAATAACCATTTTACCAACTTGAGGGGCACCAGTCTCTGCTAAAAGTGGTCTAAGAATTTTCATTCCAGCTTTCATTGCATTGGCTGCCATTAAAACTTCAGGTACAAATAAAATACCGTCTCTGAAATCTATACCTACAATAGTCATACCAGCAACTAAAGCCTCAGTAAGAACTTTATAAGGTGTCCAACCTCTTTCAAGGAGGATTTCTACCCCTTCAACAACTTCTTCCTGCAAACCGTCATATAAATCATCATGCATTTGCAGAACAAGCTCTTCATCATTCAACTCCGATAAAATAATTTCTTCTTCTATTTCCTCTGACATACAGACCTACATAAATATAAAATCACTTATTATTTTAAACAAAAGTTTAAAATAATTTATCTATATTCGACATATACCTAATTTTTTTAGACGTCAAATCAATAAATTTAAATTTTTAAAAGGTAAATATCTTTAATTTTATCAATTCAACCATCATCTTGATTGTATTTTCGGATTACCGGGATTGAAAAAAGTGCAAAAACTATTGATAACACAGGTATTCCAAAAGCCTTAAATGAAACCCAGTCGTCTGTAGTCAAATTTCTCCATGCAATTTCATTAGCAATTGCCATTGATATAAACATTATTATCCATAGTCTTGAAAGTAATTTCCAACCTTTGGGTGTTAGGTTTATTCCAGATGACATTATACTTTTAAGAGGATTGTATCTCATAAAATCTGCAATAAATAAACCTAACGCAATCATTGCGCTCACAACTGTTGGTTTGATTTTAATAAATAAAAACACACCAATTGCTGATTGACTATCGATTGCAACATCTTGATCAAAAATCAAAGTTAGCATTCCAAAAAATACCACTGCAGCACAACCAAACGCAGCCATTAAGGGTATTTTCTTTTCAAGTAGCAATGAAATGGATATAGATATTAACGTTGCTATAACTAATATTGCAGTTCCCCACAAAATACCCAAAAAGTAGTTGCCTATAAAAAAAAGAACTAAAGGGCCTAACTCTAAAATTTGTTTTCTGAAAGTATTTTCATTTTTTTCATTTAGTTTTTCCATAATTGCACTTCATTTATTGTTTACTTAAGCTACCATTAAGTTTTTACTTTTAATTATTGTTTCTATTTTTTCAGATAAATCTAAAATAGCTTTTGGTTGGTTGTTATTTATTGCAATTTCATTCAGTTTTTTCCTAAAAATTCTACCCCCAGGAAGTCCTGAATATAATCCAAGCATATGCCTTGTTATATGGTTTAATTTAAAGTTTTTATCATTTTTTATGCATTGATTTGCATAATTAACAATATTTTCAGTAACATTAATTCTGACGTCATGATCATAATGATCATAAGATTTTGAGAAAAACTGATTTAAATAGTGTATCATTAAAGGTGACCTGTAAGCTTGTCTTCCAATCATAATTCCATCAGCCCATTGCAATAGTTTTTTAGATACTTTCATTGAATTGATTCCACCATTTACAATGATTTTTACATTATTATTTAATCTATTTTTTAATAACTTAACTCTCTGATAATTTATTGGAGGGACTTCTCTATTTTGTTTTGGGTTCAATCCTTTAAGGAAAGCTTTTCTTGCGTGAACTATAATTTTTGAAACTCTTGCATCTAATACCTGATCTACAAATTCATCTAAGCCAGTTATTTCATCCATATCATCAATTCCTATTCTACATTTCACTGAAATAGGAACATTAACTTCATTTTTCATAGCCTCTAGACATTCTTTTACTAATTTAGGCTCAGCCATTAGACAGGCTCCAAAACGCCCTGATTTTACTTTAGGAGATGGACAACCTACATTTAAATTTATCTCATCATATCCTAATTTTTCACAGATTTTTGCTGCTTTACCTAGTAATGATGGATTTGATCCACCAAGCTGAATAGCAACTGGATGTTCTTCATCATTATAGTCTAATAATTTCTTTCTATTACCAAACATAACAGCGTTTGAAGAAATCATTTCTGTATAGAGTAAAATGGATTTAGAAAATTGACGGTGGAAATACCTACAATGCCTATCAGTCCATTTCATCATGGGAGCTATACTAATTTCTTTATTTAAAACTGTTTCCATAAATTTAATTTTTTGAAAAAATATACTATCGTCTTAAACATAGTTATAATTTTAAACAACTAAATTTAATTATTATTTTAATCATACTTAAATATTAACTTTGCAAAAATATATTTTAATTGATAAAAGCAATTTATAGAAATTTTGCGGCTGTGGTGAAATTGGTAGACACGCCAGATTTAGGTTCTGGTGGCGCAAGCCGTGGGGGTTCAAGTCCCTCCAGCCGCACCAATAAATTGGATTTAATATGACCATAAAAAGTAAACTTAAGTCATCTTTGGAAAACAATAGATTTGTAATAACAGCAGAAACTTCACCTCCAGATGCAGCTGACCCTGAAACAGTTTTAAATAAGGTAAATTGTCTTAAAAATATTGTTGACGCTGTAAACGTTACTGACGGTGCGGGTGCAAAACCACATATGTCTGCTCTTGCTACTGCAGCAATTTTAGCTAAAAATGGTATAGAACCTGTTCTCCAATTCACTACTAGAGATCGTAACCGTCTCGCTCTTCAAGGTGACTTGATAGGTGGTTGGGCATTAGGCATTCCAAATATATTATGTTTGTATGGAGACGATATTACCGTTGGAGACCAACCGGATTCAAAAAAAGTTCATGATATTGATAGTCGCCAATTAATGGAAACTGCAAAAATCATGAAAGAAAATGGCACCTTCCCAACTGGACGCAAAATAGATCCAAGACCAGAATTATTTATAGGTGCAGCAGATTTGCCCAGAATACCTGATAAGGATTTTAATGCATCTGGTTTGCTGACAAAAATTTCATCTGGAGCCAATTTTTTTCAAACACAATTTGCATTTGACATAGAAGTTCTCAAACAATATATGAAAGCTATCAGAGATTTTGGAGTAACAGAAAAAGCATATTATATTGTTGGCTTAGGGCCTCTTTCATCAGCTAAAAGTGCAAGATGGATGGATAAAAATTTATTTGGGGTAAATATCCCTGAGAAAGTAATAAAAAGAATAGAAGGAGCCGGCGATCAAAAAGCAGAGGGACAAAATATCTGCATAGAACTTTTGGAGCAATTTAAAGAAATTGACGGAATTCATGGAGCACATTTAATGGGTCCGAAACAAGAACAAACTATAGCTGAGCTTGTTTCAAAAGCTGGACTTGGGGTTTAGTTGAGATTTAATCATTTTGCTTAGATCCTTCGTTCTTTTCATGTTTCAAAATTTCTGTGATAGAATTAACATGCTCTTCCGAAAGGTTTAATTTTTTTCTTAGTTCTTCAATGTGCTTTTCCTCTTCTTCTGAAATAACACCATCACTCAAAGCCTCGGCTATCTCAGCTTCAACAATTTGTTTCCTTCTGGACATTTGACTGGAAAACCCTGAAGCAACAATACCAGTTAAAAGTGCAACTGACATTACTCCCATTACAGCAGTTATTGCACCAAATACCTGGCCAAGTGGAGTAATTGGAGAAACATCACCGTATCCAACGGTAGTCAGAGTGATAATAGACCACCACATCGTCTGAGGTATCGAACTAAAGAACTCTGGTTGAACTTTATTTTCTGCTAAATACAACATAGCGCTAGACAAGAAAATAGCTATCATAAATAGATAGAGTGCAGCTCCTAACGACCTTCTCTCCTCATAAATTGTTGTGGTCAAATCCTCAAGAGCAGAAGAATAGTGAGACATTTTTAATAACCTTGCCATCCTTAAAACTCTTAGCCATCTTAAATCAAGGCCTCCTGCAAAAAGTGGCAATAAGCTCGGCAAAATAGCAAGCAAATCTATCATGCCTGTAAAACTAAATATATACCTCAATCTTCTTCCCAAAGGCGTCTTGGACGGCGTATCTGTATTAATAGATTGCACCCAAATTCTTAAAATATATTCAACAGAGAAAATAATAACTGAGAAATATTCAAAGTATATGAAATATATCCAATAATCATTATTGATTGATTCAACGGATTCTAAACTTACCGCCGCTAGATTTGCCAATATTAGTATTGTTAATGATATATCAAAAATGCGACTAGCAGTATCTCCATATTTTGCTTTATTCAAAATTTCAAAGGTTCTTTTTTTACTAATCATAATTTTAACTTACCTCTAAAGGGTTCCATATTGTATCAGATTCTATTTCCAATACCCACAGATCAGGATCTATTTTTAATTCATTTTCGATTCTTGCAGTAACTAATGCTTCTTCGAGCCAATCATTTTGATTTCCTATCAATGTTTTCCATACATATTGACCTTCTTCTGACAAGGATTTACCTAAAATAAAAGATTTTGAATCATTCCTTCGAATTTTTAATAATATTGCGCCATTATCCTCATCTCCTCTGTGAATAATGGTTGCTATTTTATTGTTTGCAAAAGATGACCTTATGGCTGATTTAATTTTGATTATTGATTTAATTTCAGACATTATATAATTTTAAAAATCAGAGCATCTCCCATTTTTTTCCCAATCACCGTACCTTGTTGGCTCTGGACCTTTGACTCCACCAACTTCTTTTTCCTGAATTTTTAAATTTTTTGTTAAACAAAACATTTTATTTTCTTCAGAACTATTTAAACTTTTCTTTTGCTTAGATGAGCTATAATTTTTTGTTGCTATCATACATTTCCTAATTGTATTAATTATAGTATTTATCATTTATAACCTATTTTTTTCAACTTTTTTATTAATTAATAATTTTGTCATTACAAAAACAATCAATCAGCCCAGCAAGATCTATTTCCATAGATTTATTAAATAAGATTTTTAAAAGTAATGCTCCTTTTGAGCATGTCATCTCAAAATCAATTCAATTTATTAATATGGACACAAAAGATAGAAAGTTTTGTAGACTTTTGATAACTGTGGTTCTAAGAAAATTGGGTCAAATTGATCACGTTTTAGGAAGGTTCTTAAAAAGAGGAATTCCTCAAAAGGAAAATACTTTTAATAACATCATGAGAGTAGGTGTAGCTGAATTACTTTTCATTGAATCGGCAAAGTATGCAGCTATTAATGATGCTGTAGAAATAACTAAATTAAAAGTTTCAAAAAATCTTTCTAAACTTGCTAATGCAGTTCTAAGAAATATTGACAGAGATAATAAAAATATTCTTTCACAATTAACTAATGAAATGAACTACCCAAAATGGCTTGTCAAAAACTGGGAGGCATCATGGGGTAAGAACAAGACAAAAGAAATTTTAAAATGGCTGCAAACTCAACCATATTTAGATTTAACCGTTTCTGGAAATCCAACTGAAATGGAAGCAGTAATTGATGGTAAATTTATTTGGGGTAAAACAGTAAGAAAAAAAAATTTAATTAACCCAACATCTATTCCCTACTTTCACAGTCACATTAAAAAATATCGTTGGTGGGTACAAGATGTTTCAGCATCTATTCCTGGAGAGTTATTAATTAATTCTGACAAAATGAATATTATTGACTTATGCTCTGCGCCAGGTGGAAAAACTGCTCAGTTGGCAAGTTTTGGGAAAAAAGTAATTTCCGTAGATATTAATCAAAAGAGAGTTGAGTATCTAAAGGAAAATATGAAGAGGTTAGATCTGCAAACAAACATTGTAATTGCTGATGGCACTTTATGGAAGCCTAAATGTGATATAGATGCAGTTTTATTAGATGCTCCATGTAGCGCTACAGGAACTATCAGGAGGCATCCAGACATTTTAAAAAACAGAACTAAGGAAAACTTGTATTGTTACCTAGAAATCCAATCAAAATTAATTAAACAAAGCCTATCATGGTTAAATAAAAATGGTATTTTGATATATTCTGTATGTTCCCTTCAAAAAGAAGAAGGAGAAAATCAAATATATTCTATTTTAAAAAAATCTCAAGATTTAAAGATCTTGCGTATTTTACCTAAGGAAGTATCAAAATTTGAACATGCTATAACCAAAGAAGGGTGGTTAAGAATTTTTCCCAATTGCTTAGGTTCAGATGGAGGAAATGATGGTTTTTTTATATGTAGATTACAAAAAATATAAATCTTAAGTTTTAAAGATAGATGAACATCATATATAAATTTAAAAGCTTTTGGCGAAAAAATAGTCCCATTTTCAAGTGGAAAATTTCTGGCACTAATCCTAAAAGCCCTCTGCTCAGGCCCATAGATCCCTGGAAAGGATCTTTATCTAATGGTGAAAAATCTTTTATTTCCCACCCAAAAATTATTTCCAATGAATACTGGCATAGTTTTGAGTGGTTAAGAGATCTCAGAGAGGTCCCCAATCAAAGAGCTAGAATAAGATGTAGGGATTTGTTCAATGAATGGCAAAGCGCTAATCATGAATGGGATAATAGAACCTGGACAACAGAACTTTTGGGTAAAAGATTAAGCAATATTTTATTCTGTTATGGAACTTTTGCAGATACTGCTAAAGCTGATTTTCAAGAGCAACTTATGACAAGTTTTGCTACTCAAGCTAGATGCTTAGAGTTAGATTGGAAAAAAATAAATAATTATAAAGATAAAATGTATGCCCTTTTAGGTATGATGGCTGGAAGGATATGTTTGACAACAGTAAAAGAAGAAATAGATGACATTATTGAAAAAGTTATTGAAGAAACGGATAATATTTTCAATGTTGACGGAATGCACACCTCAAGAAAACCCCATATTCATTTTGAAATATTAAAAATTATAATAGAAATTCAATACTTAGGTAAATCATCATCGATTCAATATAGAGAAAAATACGATCAAATAATTAATAAAGTTACATCTTGCTCAAAGATGCTTCAGCACACTGACGGGTCTGTTGTTAACTTTAATGGTGGAAGTAAATTTTCAAAGGACTTAATAAGTCAGTTAATCTCTAAATCCAATTCAACTATAAAGCCTTATAATGGCATTACAAATGATGGGTTTGCTAGAATAAATTTGAAATCAACATCTATATTTTTCGACGCTGGGAATCCAAATAATAACTCAGAAAACTGGCATGCAGGAACACTTTCGTTTGAATTAAGCTATAGAAAAAATTTAATAGTTGTAAATAACGGTTTTATGGAAACAGAAACTAAATGGACAAAAGCACTCAGAGGGACTTCTGCGCATTCAACAATTTCAATTGATGGGAAAAACTCATCGAACCTAGAAAACTATAAAAATGAAGGAAGAATTGCGAACACAACAAATAAAATCTTTGAAAGAACAAAAGATGGTTTCTTTGCATCTGCATTACATAACGGTTATTTTAGTTCACATGGTATATACCATAAAAGGGAAATTATGCTTCATGATCATGGAAACAAAATTTCTGGTAGAGATGAGTTAATTTATTCAGGAGCTCCTGGAACTATACCTCTTGAAGCAGAATTGAGGTTTCATTTATCTCCGCATTTAAAACCAGCTATGGTCCTTTCAGGAGACATTCTTTTAAGGTTAAAAAATGGATCAGGTTGGTCTTTTAAAACAAGGGAGAATTCTGTATTTTTACAAGACTCAATATTTGTAAATCAATTAAATTTATTAAAAAGTAAACAAATTTATATTAATTTATCACTTAAAAATCTAAGAAGCAGTGGGAATAGAGTTATTGAATGGGAATTTTATAAAAGCTCGTAGTCTTGAATATTTTTTGCATTAAAGAGGGCATAGCAAGATTTTTTACTTCTTGAAAACTATACCAATTAAAACCAGAAGGAATTTTAATTGCAGCATTATGGGGTATATTATAATCAATACAATAAATTTCCATTTTCAGACTAAAATGAGTGAATTCATGTTTGATTTGAGAAAATTTATGTTTTTTAAAGTTATTTATAAACTTTAGCCTTGCATCATCATAGTTATCCCATTCGCCAGAGGGAATCGAAACTAAACCTGCAAGCAAGCCTTTGTTAGGGCGCTTATAAAGAAGTATCTTGTTTTTATTTTTAATTATATATGAATTCCCATTTCTAATGGGTTTTAAAGTTTTTTTTAATTTAATTGGTAGGAGATTTTCCATGTTGTTTATTTTTGCTAAGCAATTGTTAGAAATTGGGCAAATTTTACATTTTGGTGAAGTTGGGGTGCATATTTTAGAGCCTAAATCCATCATTGACTGGGCAAAATCTCCAAACCTTTTATCGGGTGTTATAATTTGAGTTAAGCTCCAAATTTCTTTATAGTTACTTTTAATTGGTGTTTTTAATGAAAAGATTCTACTTATTAATCTTTTTATATTTCCATCTACAACAACAGCACATTTATTAAATGCAATTGATAAAATAGCCGCTGATGTGTAAACTCCTATACCAGGCAATTTTAATAATTCTTTTTCATTTTCTGGAAATTTTCCATTATAATATGATTCTATCAATACCGCACATTTAAGTAAATTTCGAGCTCGTGAATAATAGCCTAAGCCTGACCAAAAACTCAAAACTTCAGACAAATCAGCTTCAGACAACTTAGTAACTGTAGGCCACCTTTTAAGAAATTCCTTAAAGTAAGGTATCACCATTTTAACTGAAGTTTGTTGAAGCATAATCTCTGAAATCCAGACTTTATATGGATCAACCTTTGTTTTACCAAAGTACCTCCAAGGAAGAACTCTGGCATTTTCATCATACCAAACTAAAAGATCATTACTAATTTGTTTAATATTTTGTTCCATGAAAAAGATTTTTTTTTTATTAATTATAGTTTATATTAAACTAAAATATAATTACTGATATTCAAAAAACTTTATTAATGAAATACCAAAATAAAATTGGGGATATAAACATCCCAGGCTTAGATGAATTCTTAAAGAAGAGAGGTTTTATACATAATGAAATAATTACATCATGGCCAACATTAGCAGGTGATGCTAAAAATTGGTCTTTTCCTTTAAAAATAAATTTTCCAAAAAATAAAAAAGAAGAAGGCACCTTACACATTAAAATAAAGTCTGGATTAGGCCCTGAACTAGAAATGCAATCAAAAGAAATTATAGATAAAATCAATTCAATGTTTGGATATAAAGCAATAAATAAGATTAAACTTCATAATAGTTTTTTTAAAAGTGATTATAATGAATTAGATATAAATTCTAAAAAACCTATTATAAAAAGTAAAATTAATAACAATATAAAGAAAATTAAAAATCAAAGGTTAGCTGGGGCTTTGATTAAACTTGGTGTTGAAATTAGTTAAAAAATTTAATTAAGAACCTTATGAGATATTTAATTATAAATTACAGAGGGGCAGTTTAATGAATTGCAAAAATTTAATCCGAAGAGATGTTTTAAAGTTAATTTTTTATCTATCATTATCCAGCATTCCTGTTTTTGCCAAATCTGAAAATATATTTAATCTTGAAGAAGCTCTTTCTCCAAGATATTTGGGGAATAAAAATGCTCCAATTCAATTTGTTGAATATGTATCATTAACATGTAGCCACTGCGCTGAATTTCATGTTAAAAAATTACCAATCTTAAAAGAAAAATATATAGATACAGGTAAGCTTAGACTTGAAATGAGAGATTTTCCCTTAGATGGACTTGCACTTAGAGCTGCGGCAATGGCAAGATTAGTTGCAAAAGAACAATACTACAAATTTGTTAATGTGTTATTTAAAAGTCAAGAACGTTGGGCCAGAAACAAAGAGCCAATTAATGAATTAAAAAAGATGGGAAGACTTGCAGGTTTAAGTAAGAGTAAGATTGATGCTTCCATCGATCAAATGGATCTCTTAGAAGGCATATTTAAAATGAGACAACAAGCTGAAAAAGATTGGAACATCCAATCAACACCTAGCTTTGTAATTAATAATAAATTTATGCTTGCTGGTAATTTATCAATAGAAAAATTTGAAGATACTTTTAAAAAGTTAAGTACATAATTTTTATTAAAAAAGTGAAAGTCTAAATTTGAAATTCAAAAGATTAAAATTAAATAGCTTTAAATCATTCGTAGACCCAATAGATTTAGAAATTCAAGATGGCTTAACAGGGATTGTTGGCCCAAATGGATGTGGAAAATCAAATGTTGTTGAAGCATTTAGATGGGTGATGGGCGAAACAAGCGCGAAACAAATGCGTGGCGAAGACATGGATGATATTATTTTTGGCGGATCTTCAAACAGACCACCAAGAGATATTGCTGAAGCGATAGTAGTTATTGACAATTCTGAAATGAAAAATGTATCTCAATTTAGTGAATATGATGAATTAGAAGTAAAACGCAGAATTGAAAGAGGAAAAGGTTCGACCTGGACAATTAATGCTAATTCAGTAAGAGCTAAAGATGTTAATTTATTATTCGCTGATAACTCTACTGGAGCAAAAAGTTCAGGGATAGTTTCTCAAGGCCAAATATCCAGCCTTATAAGCGCAAAGCCAGAAATAAGAAGAGGTTTACTAGAAGAAGCAGCGAACATAACTGGATTGCACCATAGAAGACATGAAGCTGAATTAAGGTTAAATGCTGCAGAAACAAATCTTCATAGATTAGAAGATATTGTAATTACTATGGAAGAACAAAAAAAATCTCTTAGCAAGCAAGCAAGACAAGCATCACGCTATAGGTCTGTTGGGGACAGATTAAGAAAAGCTGAAGCAACTTTAATAACAAAAAAACATGAGGATAAAAGTAAGAGACTTGAGGAAATCAACGGTTCTTTTAAACGAGAACAAAATATATATATCGAAATCACAAGAAAAATGGGTGCAGCTGAAAAGGATCGGGTAAATGTAAGTGGCGTTTTACCTGAGTTAAGAAAAATCGAAACTGAAAACCAGGCAATTTTTCAAAATTTAAAAATTTCACTTTCAAACATTGAAAATGAATTGAATCAAATAAGCGAAAGCAAAGAAAAGGCAAAAAATAGTTTGAATAATATTAAAGAAAACATCTACAGAGAAGAGAAACTAAATTCTGAGGCCATAAATGTAATTGGAAAACTTAATAATGAGAATAAAATACTTTTAAAAGATTTAGAAAAGCAAGAAGAGAATTATAAAAAAGAGAATCAAACGCTTAAAAAAATTAAAGAAGAAGTTGTATATATTGAAAAGAATCAAACAACTTTAATCACTGACATTAATTCAAATAAATTGTATATTGAAAACCTTGGAAATGAAAAAATAAAACTTTCTAATTATATAGTAAGCCTTCAAACAGAATATCAAAATTTAACAAAGAATAGTAATGTTCAAAATGTCAATATACTTAAAAATGAATTAATTAAGACAAATAAAATAATTGATACAAATGAAAAACAATTATCTGAATTTAATAAACTTTTAGAAGGCTCGGCTAAATCTTTAGAAACAACAAAAATACATTTTGAAAAACTTTCATACGAATTTAGAAGTCTAGAAGCAGAATTTGATGCAATTGATAGGATTTTGCAATTTGATAAATCTGAAATAAAATCAAAGCTTTCTCAAAAGATTAAAGTTAAGGAAGGATATGAATCTTCAGTTAGTTCAGTACTTGGTGATAGTTTAGAAGGAAGCTTAAATGAAAGTGAGCGACCTTACTGGAATTCGATTAAACCAATTAATAATTTTAATCCACCAGAAAATGTCGAACCCTTAATAAACTTTATTGATAATCCTTCACTAGCAAAATATTCTCTTAGTGGGGTTGGCATTGTAAAAACAGAACATGAAGCAAAATTAATTCAAGAATCTCTATTGCCTGGTCAAGCAATCACCACAGAAAAAGGAGGTTTATGGAGATGGGATGGGTTTGTTATTCCTATTAACTCAACATCATCGTCAGAAGAAATTCTAAAACAAAATAGGCGTTTGAGAACTTTAGAAAAAGAAAGAACCCATTTAAAAACAAAACTCGAGAAAGCTGAAAAAGAATACCGTTCTAGTAAAGAAAGTTATTATAACTATGAAGATAAAACTAATACAACTAATCAACTGATTAATGAAAATAAAGAAAAAAAGGTAAAAATTGAATTTGAATTAAATGAAAAAACTTCAAAAGAAAACTCAAAAAAGGAAAGGAAAGAAATCATTCAAAATGAAATAAAAGAGTTAAAATCAAATATCAGTCAAATTGATATTATTTTGAAAAATAAAGATAAAAGCATAGACGCTAACAAAAGATTAGAAAAAGCAAATAAATCGGCTGAAGAAATCAGGTTAAAGCTTTCAAACAGTATAAGTTTGCAAGCAAAGTTAGAACAAAATAAAGTTTTTTGTTCTAATAGAATTATAGATATAAAAAAAGAAACGGAAGAATGGAACAAAAGATCACTTGAATCACTCAACCAAATTAAAGAACTTCAGAAAAAACAATCTGAATTAAAAAATGAAATTATTAATCTAACAAACAAACCAGATGAACTCACAAAAAAAAGAAGTCAACTATTAACTAAGGTTGAAATAATAGAAGCTGAATGCAAAATATCTTCTGAAAAGCTTTTGGCTACTGAAAAAACATTTAATGACGCTAATTTACTATGTAGAAACCTAGAAATTGAATTGCGAACAGCGAATGAAAGTAAGGTCAGAGCAGAAAGTCAAAGAGATTTAATTGAAAATGAACTTAATTTACTAGTCGAACAAATGAGCAATAAATTTAATTATTCTCCAAAAGAAATAAAGGATCATATGGGAATAAAAGAGGAACTAGCTTTATTAGCTTACGATGACCTAGAAGCTAAACTAAACCGACTGATCCGCGAACGTGATGAAATGGGCCCAGTTAATCTTAGAGCAGAGATAGAAATGAAAGAATTGGAAGAACAGATATCAAATATTTTAAAAGAATCTAAGGACCTAGAAAGTGCAATTAATAAATTGAGAGATGGTATAAAAACTTTAAACAGAGAAGGTAAGGAAAGGATTTTGGTTGCTTTTAATAAAGTTCAAAGTGAATTCGAAAAAATTTTTAAAAAGTTGTACGGGGGTGGTGAAGCCAAATTACAGTTTACCAATGAAAATGACCCTTTAAACTCGGGCTTAGAAATTATGGCAAGACCACCTGGGAAAAAATTACAGACTTTATCACTTTTATCTGGCGGCGAAAAAGCCTTAACAGCTATAGCATTATTATTTGCTGTCTTTTTAACAAACCCTTCACCAATATGTATTTTGGACGAAGTTGATGCTCCTTTAGATGATACTAATGTGGCAAGGTTTTGTGATTTACTTGATGAAATAAAACTTCAAACTAATACTAGGTTTATGATAATCACGCATCACAGACTTACAATGGCAAGAATGGATAGACTTTATGGTGTGACAATGTCGGAAAAAGGTGTCAGCCAACTAGTTTCTGTAAACCTAGAAAAAGCTATTGACCTAAAAGAAACTGCATAAAAAATAACTTTATCGACTTGACATAATTGCAATCGAGTTTTAGTTTGCGAACAGGTAATTAATGTATAATTTAATAGTTAAGTTAACTTGTAATTGCAAAAAAATAATAAAAGATTATTAAACAATTTAAGTGAAAGAATTGAGAAGGTAGAGAGCAATTTAGTTGATAACCTCAAGAATAAACCAAAGTCAAATGCTAAAGAATACAGTTATGGCATTAGAACACTTTTTGAATTAATTCTTGGCTTTTTGATTGGAGGTTTTGTTGGTTACTATATTGACCTATTTCTTCTAACTTCACCTTTGTTTATTATATTAGGAATTTTTTTGGGTGGTATAAGTGGTATTTACACAATTTGGAAAAAAAACATCTATGAAAATAAAAGTGAATAAATATTTGAAAAACCCGATGTATAATATCACTTTATTTATCTTTTCTGTGTTTAATTTTATTTTAATACCAAATTACCTATTCGCTAGTGGTTCTTCAATGCATTCTCCAATAGAGCAATTTGTAGTAAAAACAATATTTGAAATAAAAGATCCATTTTTTGGATTTGATATCTCCTTTACTAATGCTTCTCTTTTTATGGTTTTAGCATCTATAGTTCCTTTGATAATTTTAGGATTTGGGGTCAGAGCCGCAGAAACTGTCCCAGGGAAATTACAAGCTATTTCTGAAATGATTTTTGAATTTGTTGAAAATCTTCTTTTAGAAAATACAGGGGATTCTGGCAGGCCATATTTTTCATTTATTTTTACACTTTTTCTATTAGTTTTGTTTGGAAATCTTTTAGGCATGCTTCCTTACAGCTATACATTTACCAGTCAAATAATAATCACTTTCTTTATGGCAATAGTAATTTTTTTATCTGTAACCATTATTGGCATTGTACGTCATGGTTTTGGATTTTTATCTTTATTTTTACCTTCAGGAACACCATTGATTCTCCAGCCACTTTTATTTGTGATTGAATTAATTTCTTATTGTATTAGACCAATCAGTTTATCTGTTAGGTTGTTTGCAAATATGCTTGCCGGACATACACTATTAAAAGTTTTTGGCGGTCTTGCGGTGATGTTAATTGGCTCAGGTAGCATTTATCTAGCACCTGTTGCGATTCTTCCAATTGCAGCAATAATTGGCATGACAGCTCTTGAAGTGTTAGTTGCAGTACTTCAAGCATATGTATTTACAGTTTTAACATGCATTTATTTAAATGATGCATTAAACCTTCACCATTAACATCAACTATATTAACTTTGGAGAGAAAAAAATGGAAACAGAAGCAGCAAAACTTATAGCGGCAGGATTAGCAGTAGCACCACTTTTAGGAGCGGCAGTTGGTCTTGGGGTGCTTTTTTCAGGAATTGTAAATAGTATGGCTAGAAATCCATCTATGTCTGGAGAATTAAGAGCCATAGCATTTCTTTATTTTGCATTAGTGGAAGCCACAGGACTTTTTGGATTAGTGGTCGCATTCTTAATTCTTTTTGCATTCTAGTAAATTTTAATTAATTAATTGGAACGTTTAGTGTTCAAAACTATTAAATTTTATATTTACTCTTTATGCTTATTTAATACATTCAATGCTTTTTCGGCAAGTAAAGATAAAGAAGGAATGCCTCAACTTGATGTGAGCACATACCCAAGTTTAATTTTTTGGTTAATATTAACTTTTGGATTTACATTTCTTGTTCTTAAATTTTTTATAACACCTAAACTATCTGAAATTTTAAATCAGAGAAAAGAGAGAATAAGTGCTGATTTATTTTCTGCAAAATCTGCTCGTGAAGAAGCAGAAAACAGCAAGATTAGCCAAGAAAAGTCTATATCAAGCGCAAAAAACAAAGCTAATAAAATAGTTAAGGATGCTATTGAAAAAACTAAACTTAAACTTCAAGAGACTGAAAAGAAAGCCAAAGAAAGATTAACAAAAAACCTTTTAGATGCAGAGAAAAATATATCAGATGCTAAAAACAAGAGTTTAAAAAATATTACACTAATATCTACCGATATTGCTGTTTCTATTTCGAAAAAGGTATCTGGAATTAATATTAAGGAAAGAATTATATCGAAAAATATCTCAGATCAAATCTCTCAATCTGATGATTTTAAAAATTTAAAGGCAGGCAATTAGAAAATGTTTATAAATGAAGCTGGATGGGTTGCTATAGGTTTTGTTATTTTTTGCCTGATAGCTTGGAGATATGGGGCTAAACCTTTTATTGAAGTATTAGATAATCGCGCAAAACAAGTCCAAGCTAAATTAGAAGAAGCAGAAAAATTACGCCAAGAAGCAAAGGATGTTTTAAATAATTATAAACGCCTTCAAGATGAGGCAGAACAAGAAGCAAAAAATATTTTAGAACGAGCTGAAGAACATGCCAAGCAACTTCAAATAAATGCCGAAGAAAATACTAAAGCATTGATTGCACGTCAGGAAAAACAAGCCAAACAAAAAATTAATGCTGCTGAAAAACAAGCTCTTGTTGATGTCAAAAATTTAGTTATTGATTTATCTATTAAAGCAAGTGAGGAAACACTTATAGACGAGATAGATGAAAAAAAATCTACTGGCCTTATTTTAGATTCTTCCAAAAAACTTAATTTAAATATTTAATTGTAATTGAATTTATTCTTTGAACCTAATATCTTAAACCAGATTTTTGGTATTAATAAAATGAATTCTATAAAAAGTATAAAAAAGTTAAATAAAAACCTTTATCTTGCTTCTCCAAGGGGCTTTTGTGCTGGTGTTGAGAGAGCAATTAAGATTGTTGAGAAAACAATAAAAATATATGGAAAGCCCATATATGTAAATCATGAAATAGTTCACAACAAACATGTTGTGAAGCGATTATCAGAAGATGGAGCTATATTTGTTGATAATTTGAATGAAGTACCTAAAGGTTCAAATGTGATTTTCTCAGCCCATGGTGTTTCAAAAAAGGTTTCTAGTGATGCCAAAGATAATAATTTAATTGTTTTTGATGCAACTTGCCCATTAGTAACAAAAGTCCATCTTGAAGCACTGAAGCTTTATAAAAATGGATACCATATATTATTAATAGGACATGATGGCCATCCTGAGATAGAAGGAACAAGAGGTCAGGTCCCCGAAAATTGCATTACTTTAATTCAAACTGTTAAAGAAGCTAAAAAGGTTAGAGCACCAAGAAAGCCTCTTGCTTGGCTTAGCCAAACCACATTATCAGTTGATGATACTGCTGAAATCGTAAATGTTCTTTCTAAAAGATATCCTAATATATCAGGACCAAAAAAAGGAGATATATGCTACGCCACGTCTAATAGACAAACAGCTGTAAAAGAGATTGCTTCTAAAGTTGATTTAATGCTTATAGTCGGTTCTGAAAATTCATCAAATTCTAAACGTTTGGTCGAAGTGGCCCAAAAAGCTGGTTGCAAAAAAGCTTTTTTAATTTCTGATGTCAACTTTATTAAATGGAATGAAATTGATTTGATTCAAAACATCGGCCTTTCTTCTGGAGCTTCTGCACCCGAAAGTCTTATCGAGGAAATCAGAAATAGGCTTTTCGATCTCTATGAAATAACTGAAATTCAAAACTCTTCTATTCAAGAAAATATTTATTTTAAACTTCCAAAAGAACTAGAATAATTAATGGCTGTTTATACCAAAATTTCTTTTAGTCAAATGGATGAAATACTAACTAAATTTGATATTGGAGAACTGATTGAAATAATTGGCATTCAGGAGGGTGTAGAAAATTCAAATTATAAAATTATTACAGATAAAGATAATTTTATCCTTACAATTTATGAAAAAAGAGTAAAAGAAAATGATTTACCCTATTTTATTAATTTAATGAAGCATTTAAATTCAAGTGGCATTTGTTGTCCAAAACCGATATATGATAATTCTGGTAGAGAGATTCAACGAATTTCAAACAAAAACTCATTACTAATAAGTTTTTTACACGGCAAGTCATTAAAAAATATACAGCCCAAACATTGTTATGAAGTAGGTAAGAATTTGGCTCATTTACACTTGGAAGGAATAAAATTTAGTCAAAATAGGAAAAATGATTTGGGATATAATTCTTGGTTGCCATTGCTTGAAAGTTTTTCAAAATATCAAGATATTAGTGAATTTTATAACCCAAAAGAACTAGAGGATATGATTGCAGATACAGTTATAAATTGGCCTATAGGATTACCTAAGGGACAGATACATGCAGATTTATTCCCTAATAATGTCTTTTTTGTTGATGACAAATTAACCGGAATTATTGATTTTTACTTCGCTTGCACAGATATTTTGGCTTATGACATAGCAGTTTGCATAAATTCATGGTGTTTCAATGATAATAATGAACTTATGAAAGATAGAGCTGAATCAATTTTATTTGGATACAATCAAATACGTGAATTGAGTAAAGAGGAAAGAAATAATCTATTAACTCTTACCAAAGGCGCGTCAATTAGATTTTTCCTTACGCGCCTACATGACTGGTACAACACACCTTCTGATGCATATGTAGTAAAGTTAAATCCAAAGGAGTATCTAGATAAAATGCTATTTTTTAATAAATTAAATGATTTAGAGTTAAATTAATTGGATACAGTTACTTTCATAACTGATGGCGCATGTAGTGGAAATCCAGGACCTGGAGGTTGGTGCGTAATTATAAAGAAAAACGATTTAAAAAAAGAATTTTTTGGAGGTGAAGTTCTAACTACAAATAATAAAATGGAGTTAACTGCAGTCATTAAAGGCTTTGAAAATTTAAAAAAGAAATCTGATGTCTTAGTAAAAACAGATAGCACTTATGTCATTAATGGTATTACTCAGTGGCTTCCAAATTGGAAAGCAAAAGGTTGGTTAAATTCATCAAAGAAACCTGTTGCTAATAAAGAACTATGGGTTTCACTTGAAATCCATGTAAAAAAACATAACGTTAAATGGCAATGGGTAAAGGGGCATTCTGGTGACAGCGAAAATGAAAGGGCAGATTACTTAGCTCGAAAAGGAATAGAGGAATTATCAGAAAATAACTAAGAGATGTTTTTCAGTTCAAATATCATATTTTCTGCACTTGTTTTACCATAACTACCTCTTTCATCCTTGATAAAATATTTTATTTCGTTTTCTTTTATTATTAATGAAAATCTCTCCATTCTAATTAATAAATTAGGCCCGAAATTAGCTTCAATGCCCATTGCCCTTGCTAGATTACCTCCCACATCACTCATCATAGTGATTTTATTTTGAGTATTATTAAACTTTCCCCATGCATGCATAACAAAAGGATCATTTACAGAAACACATATTATTTCATCTACTCCTAGGGAATGAATATCTTTATAATTCTTAATATAACTCGGTAAGTGCTTTACTGAACAAGTGGGAGTAAATGCCCCAGGAACTCCAAATAAAACAATAAACCTATTATTTATTATTTCTTTTACGCTAATGTCTTTTACGCCACTATCATCTTTAATTTTTAATTTGCAATTAATAATATTTTGTATTTTTAACATTTTGATTCCAATTTCACTTAACATTTCCCAAAGCCTTCAATAAGGCTTTCTTGGTCAAAATTTCAGGTAAAATAATACCATTTGAGTTTTGAGGTCCATAAACTACATTAAATGGTATTCCATATCTTTTGTTTTCTCCTAAGAACTCTAAAATTTCTGCATTTGGCAGAGTCCAATCCCCTTGAATAAATTTAATTTTACCATTTTTGATGCCTTGACTTAGCTCATTAATATTAAAAATTACTATTTTGTTTAACTTGCACGTAAGACACCAGTCAGCCGTGATATCTACAATAACCGTATAACCTTGCTCAGCTAAGAGGTTAGCTAATCCTTTTTCCCATTTTATTACATAATTACTTTCAATATAATCATTTGAACTACCAAAAATTGAATTATATGAGGATAAAAGTATAGAAAAAATCCAAAATGCAGTAATGAGCATACCCATTCCTAAAAATTTTTTGAAAATGACCATCCAATTTCCTGGTTTTGGAAAATAGTTTAAAATTCTTGGGAAAAAAGCTACTAACAACCATGGGACCGATAACCCTATCCCCATTGATATAAATATCAAAATCATGCTGAAATTATTTTCTGAAAACGCAAATGTTATAGCTGTTCCAACAAATGGTGCAGAGCATGGAGTGGCTAATAAAGTGGCTAAAAAACCATTTAAGAAATCACTGAAATTTCCAGTTTTAATTTTTGGAACTATTTTCAAAACATCAAACGGTAATGTGATTTGAAAAATTCCTATCATATTTAACCCAAAAGCAAACATTACTAGTGACATTAATGATAAAAAATATAAATTTTGATACTGCATTCCCCAACTAATTGCATATCCTAAATTTTTTATTAAGATTAATGCTAATCCAAGCAGAAAAAAGCTCGAGATAATACCTAGGGTTGTTATTAAGAATGATGTTTTTATCTTTGGGGTTTGGTATGTGTTTGCATCAAATATCTTTGATAGTTTAAGTGAAATTACTGGAAGAACACAAGGCATAAAGTTTAATATGATACCACCAATGAACGCAATAAATATAAAATATAAAAGTTTATTTAAATTAAAGTTAAATAAATCTTTATTTTTTAAGTCATTTAGAGTTTGTTTTGATTCAAAACTCAGTTCTTCTCCAACAAAAGTGATAGTTATTTGATTTCCTAACAAATCTATAGAATTAAAATCACCAAACGCAGGCAAAAATATATCATTACCTTTTTTTAAAGGTTTACCAAAATTAATTCCCTTATCATTTTCTATAAATATATCAAAATTATTCTCTGGTATTATTGAATCTGACAATATAATACCTTCCTCAATCAATGAAATACTACCTAAGGAAAAACCATCAGGTATATAATTTTTAGGAACCAAAGATAAAAATTGAGCTCTTTCTCGTGCTTTATAATTTGGCTTATGTGTTTTTTTTGGTATTTCTAAAGTAATGTTTTCTGAAAAAGGTATACAAATTTGATTGCATGCCAATAAATTAATTTTAGAATTCAAAACAATAGTTTCATTTTCATTTTCGGGAATTATGCTCAAAGGAAAAATTGTTTGTCCCTCATAACCAAAAGTATCTATCCCAAAAGTTGAAAATCTAAAAGGTGCTGGCCAAAAAATATCTAATTTCTTAATGTTGATTGAATTACTATAATCAATTTGAGTTGGTAAACCTGCATCCCCTGGATAACGCCAATAAATTTTCCACCCTGGATTTGTGATCACTTCAAAGGCAATTGGGATTTTTTTTATACCTATTACCCCTTCAGTCCCAGAAAAGAGCCTCATTTGAAGGATTTTATTTTCATTTAATTTGCTTATTTTCCAATCAGATGTTGCTGCATAAACTGAACAGTTTATAACTAGTAAAATAGTAACAAAGATAATTTTTATAAGATTTTTGATCATTGATGGATTAACTCTCAATTTCAAATCAACTTATTTTTAGTTAAATTCTTGATAATGATAATTTTCTCCATACAATATATGCAAAGGATTTATATATGTCATATTTTTTAGAAGGACAACTTTTAATAGCCACACCTGCTATAACAGATAAAAGATTCATGAAGTCAGTTATTTTTATCTGTTCACACGACAGTGACCATGCGATGGGTTTAGTTTTAAATAAAGTTAACAAAAATTTTAATTTTAAATTATTTTGCGATCAAATGTCGATAAATTTACCTTCTGATTATTCTCATAAAAGTATTCGAATTGGAGGCCCAATGGATACATCTAGGGGCTTCGTCCTTCACTCAAGTGAACATGTATTACCTGATACGAAAGTAATTAATGATATTTTCAGTATGACCTGTAGTATAGACATTATTAAAGAAATTGCTTCAGGAAAAGGACCAACTTCATCAATCATTACTGTAGGATATGCAGGATGGTTTTCAGGTCAATTAGAATTTGAATTAAAGGAAAATAGCTGGCTTACTTTGCCTGCAAAACCTGAAATTGTATTTAGTTCAGAGCTAAACAAAATATGGGAAAAATCTTTGAGTGAATTAGGCATTAAGCCTGATCAAATTTCAAGTAATTTTGGGAATGCTTAATTATAACCTTCTGTAACCTTCAATTATCGATTTAACAGTGTTATGGTCTGCTGGAGCAAATAAGCTTTTTTTCTTCCTTGAAAGTAAATCCTTAGAACCATTGGGCAGTGAAGATTTTACTTTAATAGATTTATAAACAGCATCAGGAAACTTACATGGATGGGCGCATGCCAATGAAATAATTGGCGTTTTTTTATCGATTTCATTATTTTTTCTAGCTTGCTCAGCTGCATAGGTGCCGCACGCGGAATGCGGGTCTATAATTGTTTTGTTATTTTTATAAACTCTTGCAATTTCCTTCACAATCCCTTCATCATCTAAGTAATAGGATAGAAAATCATTTTTCAAACTTTGAAGTTTTTCTTTGTCAATTTCATAAACGCCTTTTGTTTTAAATTTTTCTAAATCGAATTTTACTTTTCTTGAATCCCTTTCATAAATTTCAAAAAGAAGCCTTTCAAAATTACTTGAGACTTGTATATCCATAGATGGGCTTAAAGAAGGCTCAACATTTTTTCGTTCCATCAAACCCGAATTAAAAAATCGATTCAATATGTTGTTTCTATTTGAAGCGCAAATTAATTTATCTATAGGCAACCCCATTCTTTTTGCGCACAAACCAGCATATATATTTCCAAAATTTCCAGTTGGAACTGAAAAGGCAATTTGTTGATTTGGAGCTCCAAGTTTAAAAGAAGAGTAAAAATAATACACAATTTGAGGAACTACACGAGCCCAATTTATTGAGTTGACCGCAGATAAATTTACTCTTTCTCTATATTTTTTATCACTAAAAATATCTTTTACTATTTGTTGGCAATCATCAAAATCACCATCTATTTGTATCGCATGAGCGCCATCTTCAATAATTGATGTCATTTGCGCTTCTTGAATAGGTGATACTCTGCCCTTAGGAAATAAAATAAATATATCTAAATTGTCTTTTCCTGCAAAGGCTTGTAAAGCAGCTGACCCTGTGTCACCGCTTGTTGCTCCTAAAATTAGAGACTTTTGATTGCTTTCAGATAGAACCCTCTCAAAATCAGATGCTAAAAGTTGCATTGCATAATCTTTAAATGCCCATGTGGGTCCATGGAAAAGTTCTAAAATAAAGTTATTGCCCCCTATATCTTTTAAAGGTGCTATGTCAGGGCCATTAAATTTTTGATATGTTCTTTTACATATTTCTCTGAGTTGTTTAATATCTGCATCATCGCCTGTAAACTTATGAATAATTTCTGATGCTAATTCATAATAATTAAGTTTTGATATTTCTAACAATTCACTCAAAGAAAATTTTGGCAATTTTTCTGGAACAAATAAACCTCCATCAATGCTTAACCCTTCTAAAAGAATTTTATTATAAGAAAGGTTTTTCTGGGAGCCTCTAGTCGATAAGTACTTCATAAAAATAATGAGAGATTAATTTTTATTGAAATTAAGGTAGTAAATCATAAAATTCAACCTAATTAAGAAATATTAATCCAAATTAATTAAGTTATTTATTACTTTAATGCTAAATATCCATTTTGACGGTGCCAAGCAAAATAAATGATAATTAATCCGATTGCTAGACTATACCAAGTAATAGCATATTGGAGGTGATTATTAGGAATTTGTATTTCACCATTTGCTGGTATAGGTAATTTTAACTTATCTCCAACTTTTAATTCAACTATATAAAAAGTTTTTTCTGCATTTAAATTAAAGTGTTTGTTAAATTCGTTGGGAATCACTGTAAACCAAAACCCATTATTCGGCTCATTGTTTGGAACAAAATACCCCTTTGTTTGAGGCATTCTTAACAAACCTATAATTTGTGTTTTTCCTTCAACTAAACTAAATTTTCTAGATGATTTTCTTAAATATTTTTTAGGTACCCAACCTCTATTAATATAGATTGTATCATTATTCTCCGTAACAAATGGAGTGATAATATGAAAGCCCGCATTACCTTCATATGTTTTTCCTATAATATTAATTTCTTTGTTATGGTCAAACTTACCTTTGACAATAACTCTCCTAAATTTATTTCCTGGAAGGTTTTTAAAATGTTCATTTAAAATTAAAGGGTCTTTGTTAAATTTAGTGTTGTACTCTTCTATTAAGTTTGATTTCCAACCTAGCCTTTGCATTTGCCAAGAACCTAAAATACATAAAATAATAAATGCTGGAACTGCAAAACAAGATAACCACATCGACGGCTTGAAGTTTACTTTCAACTTTACGTCTCCTAAAATAACCTTTGAAAGTTTGCAGCCACATGTTCAAATTCAGAAGTGCTGTCTAAGTAGTCATGTGATCACTTTAAAATACTATGGAAAGGACCCGAAAACTCTACTTATTGTCTATATAAACCTTCATGACCTGATTGACTCGTTATTAACTTCCCCACATGTAAATGCAAATAAACAAAAATAACCACACCACATCAACAAAATGCCAGTACCATGCTGCCGCCTCAAATCCAAAATGATGTGTTTTTGTAAAGTGGCCTAAGTATCCCCTCAACAAACAAACAGATAAAAAGATTGTTCCAACAATTACATGAAAACCATGAAAACCTGTGGCCATAAAAAATACAGAGGGGTATATACCTTCAGTAAATCCAAATGGAGCGTGCATATACTCAAGTGCTTGAAAGAATGTAAAAGAAATTCCCAATAAAACAGTTAATAATAAACCTAATAGAAAATCATTACGATTGTCTTCTATAAGAGCGTGATGAGCCCAAGTCACGGTTGAACCCGATAAAAGTAAAATCAGAGTATTGACCAAAGGCAAGTCAAACGGATCAAAAGTCGCTATTCCTTGAGGCGGCCATATACCTCCTACTGGGAACAGTGATGCAGCAAAAAACGCCCAAAAGAATGCCACAAAGAACATAACTTCCGAAGCTATAAATAGCATCATTCCATATCTAAGCCCAATTTGCACTATAGGGCTATGGTGGCCTTGAAATTCCCCTTCTCTGACTATATCTCTCCACCAATAAAACATCGTTAAAAAAACAAGACCAAAGCCAATTAAAGCTGCTATCCCTCCATAAGCATATTCATGCATATACATAGCCGCTCCTAATACCAAGACAAAACCACCTGCAGCACCCACTGCAGGCCATGGACTTGGTTCAACTAAATGATAAGAGTGATTTCCGCTCATAATTTTCTCCTTACTGAGTGCAATCTATAACTTTTCTAAAATAACTTTTGATTGATCCAACGACTTCATAAATGTATAAGAAAGTGTAATTTCACTAACCTCCTTTGCATTTTCATCTTTAAATATCTCTGGGTCAATAAAAAACGTAACGGGCATTTCCATACTTTCACTAGGATTTAACAACTGTTCTATAAAACAAAAACAATCTATTTTCATAAAATACTGTCCAACTTTAGCCGGTGTGACATTAAATATTGCTGTTCCTACAATTGGCTTATTAGTTAAATTTTTTGCAACATAGAAGACTGTTTTTTCTTCTCCCAAAGGAATAGTAACCACCTTATCTTTCGGATAAAAACTCCAGTTCAAAGATTGCGAAGTACTTGATTCAAATCTTATGTTTATATCTGGAAATCCTTGAGAGCCTGGCGCAGAGGAAGCAATTTGAGTTGTGCCACCAAATCCAGTAACCCTACAAAAAATATCATATAATGGAACCGAAGCAAAAGACAATGAAAGCATTAGAAGGCCGACAAAGGAAATAATAACTATAACTCTTCTATTTTGAGTTTTAATAGCGTTTTGATTGTTTGAATAATTCATTTAAGATATCATTCTAAAAATGGTCATTAAATAAAAAGTTAAACATATTAATAGAATTATTGTTAAAAAAACCCAATTGCTTTTTCTTTTGATATTTTTAAGCTGCTCAGCTGTTTTAGGTATAATTCTATTTTTCATAAAACGTTAATTTTCAAAAGTTTGTCCAAAACAAAAGCTATAAAAGTCCCAAATAAATAAAAAATAGAGTAACCAAACAAATGCATTTCCAGTCTATTTTTTGGAAATATGATTAAAGCCAAAGCTAAAGTTAAAAATATTAAACCTAGGGGTAAAGAAACTAAGAGATATATAGCCCCAGAAAAACCAAATACATTTGGAAGAATTGATGAAAACAACAATAAAAAAGAATAAATTACAATTTGAAGTTTGGTTGATTGTATCCCAGCTATATTGGGCATCATAGGGATCTTAGCTCTAGCATAATCTTCAGACTTAACCAAAGCCAGCGCCCAAAAATGGGGTGGTGTCCACAAAAATATTATCAAAAATAAGAGACAAGGTAAAAGTTCAATGCCCCCGGTCATGGCAACCCATCCAATAACTGGAGGCAAAGATCCGGCAATACCGCCGATAACAATATTTTGTGTGGTTTTGCGTTTTAAAAATATCGAGTAGATAACAGCGTAAAAGAAAATTGTAAATGCAAGTAAAAAAGCTGCCAACCAATTTGAGGCAAGGCCCAGTAAAATAACTGAAATCAATGAAATAACTAATGAAAAAGTTATCGCTTCAGCCGGGTCAACCCTTCCTGATGGGATCGGCCTTTCTTTAGTTCTTAACATGATTTTATCTATGTCTCTGTCAATCCATTGATTAATTGCACCTGCAGATCCTGCGCCCATTGCTATTGACAAAAGAGCGATTAATGAAAGAACAGGGTGAAGTTGATAGGGAGACATATACATCCCAACTAAAGTTGTAAAGACAACCAACGACATTACTCTTGGCTTCATTAACTCAAAAAAATCATACACGCTTGGAGTATAAAGTAGCTGATTTTCTTCTTGAGATAAAAAACTCATTGATCTCATAACCTATTCTTTAATTTTTAAACTTTAGGCAATTCTTCAAAACTGTGAAAAGGTGGAGGGGAGCTCGTGGTCCACTCAATAGTTGTGCCTCCCTCACCCCAGGGATTATTTTCGACCTTCCTTCGGGAACCAAAAGCTTCAATTATTAAAATAAAGAAAATTACCACTCCCGCCACACTAATCAAAGAACCTATTGATGCCACCATATTCCAACCAGCAAAAGCGTCTGGGTAATCCACGTATCGTCTTGGCATTCCAGCTAAACCTAGAAAATGCATTGGGAAAAAAGTTAGATTTACACCAATAAAAGTTACCCAAAAGTGAAGTTGCCCTAGTCGTTCACTATATTCATATCCTGTCATTTTAGAAAACCAATAATAAAACCCTGCAAATAGACCAAAAACTGCCCCCAAAGAAAGAACATAATGAAAATGGGCGACAACATAATAAGTGTTATGAAGAACAACGTCTAAACCTGCATTTGACAACACAACTCCTGTAACACCGCCAACAGTAAAAAGAAAAATAAAACCAAGTGCCCACAACATTGGGGTTTTAAACTCAATTGAACCTCCCCACATTGTTGCTATCCAACTAAATATCTTTATCCCAGTGGGAACTGCAATAACCATAGTTGCTGCGGTAAAATATGCTCTTGTATCAACATCCATTCCCACGGTGTACATATGGTGAGCCCAAACCACAAAGCCAATCACACCGATAGAAACCATAGCATAAGCCATCCCGAGGTATCCAAACACAGGCTTTTTACTAAAAGTAGAAATTATTTGGCTAACAATTCCAAAAGCTGGGAGTATCATTATATAAACTTCTGGATGGCCAAAAAACCAAAAAAGATGTAAAAAAAGTATGGGGTCTCCGCCTCCTTCAGGAATAAAAAAGGCCGTTCCAAAATTACGATCAGTTAATAGCATTGTTATTGCCCCAGCCAAAACTGGAAGAGATAGCAATAACAAGAATGCCGTTACTAGCATTGACCAAACAAATAACGGCATTTTATGAAGTGTCATCCCTGGTGTGCGCATATTAAAAATTGTGGTTATAAAATTTGCTGCGCCCAAGATTGACGAAGCGCCAGCCAAGTGAAGAGAGAAGATTGCTAAGTCCATTGACATACCAGGAGATCCTTCTTTTCCAGACAATGGAGGATAGATTGTCCACCCCACGCCTGCTCCTCCATCAATAATCGCTGACAATAATAAAAGTATAAATGAAGGAGGTAAAAGCCAAAAAGAAATATTATTCATTCTTGGAAAAGCCATATCAGGAGCACCAATCATTAATGGCACAAACCAATTGCCAAACCCGCCTATGAGACCTGGCATAACAACAAAGAAAACCATAATAAGACCATGAGCAGTGGTAAATACATTCCACATATGCCCATCTGACATATACTGCACACCTGGTGACGCAAGCTCTATCCTCATGAAAACTGACATACCACTACCTATCAATGCAGCAGTAATAGAAAATATTAGGTACATTGTACCTATGTCTTTGTGATTAGTAGAATAAAGCCAACGCCTTACAAATCCTGTTGGCGCACCATGATCATGATCATCTAAGTTTGACGCTGTTCCCATTTTTACTATTTCTCCTTTTAATTTTTTACCTCAGCCAATACTAAGTTTTCTTTCGACAATGGCTCTAATAAAGCAAATTCAGTCCTTGCTTTCTTAAGCCAGGTCTCATAATTTTCTTTTGTTAAAACTTTGATGACAATAGGCATATACGAATGATTTATTCCACAAATTTGGTTGCATTGGCCATAATATGTTTTTTCGCCTTTTGGTATATCCATCCATACTTCATTAAGCTTCCCAGGAACAGAGTATTCCTGAACAGCTAGCGACGGTACAAAGAAAGAATGTAGGACATCATTTCCAGCTATTAGTACTTTTATTTTCGATCCCTCAGGCAAAACTAAGGGATTATCAACATCAAGTAATCTCTTTTGACCCGGTTGCAAATCCTCATCACTAATCATATAACTATCAAAACCCAGATTTTGATCAGGATACTCATAATTCCAATACCATTGAACTCCAGTAACTTTAATAGTCATATCTGGTTCAATTTGTTTGTCTAAGTAATAAAGCAATCTAAATGAAGGAACAGCAATGACAACTAAAATCAAAACTGGTATCACAGTCCACAGGACCTCTAAAACACTATTGTGTGTCCTTTTAGATGGATTCGGATTCTTATCAGCTCTAAATTTCACACATACATAAATTAATAAAAATAAAACAAATAACGAAATAGCAGTAATGACAACTAGAAGTAAATTATGTAAATCGTTTGCCATGGTTGCTATACTCCCCGCTGGGGGTTGTAAACCTAGTTGCCATGGCAATGGTTCAGATGCGTAAGAATAATCAATCAAAAATATTAAAGGCATCAAAGCTGTTAGAAACACTTTTTTTAAATTATTTTCTTTCATGACATTCATCATCCGTAACTATAGATTTTTAAGTTTATATTTTTATTGCAAAATAACCCTGACAGGAATGTAAAACAAGATTTATTATATAAATATATAAAGATTTTCTAAACTTTCTGTTCTTAAAAAAAAATTATTTATTTTAATAGCATAAAAGTATAATTTATATAATTGATTTACATCATTCTTGGAGTCAAAAATGGAAAACTACAAAGAAACAAATGATTTGTTTTTTAACATGACTGAACTAAACCTTCAAAATACCCAAAAAATTGTAAAGGAGGCCCTCCATGGTGCCGATGATGGTGAGCTTTTTTTAGAACTAAGTAAATCTGAAGGAATAGCATGGGATGATGGTAAACTTAAATTGGCTTCTTATGATACTACACAAGGATTTGGATTAAGGGCAATTATGGGCGAAACAAGAGGTTACGCTCATTCAGGATCATTAAATACTAATTCACTTAAAAAAGCCGCTGAAACTGTAAAGGCAATTACTACAGGGAGGAATGTTAATTTTTCGGTTCATCCTGCTAAAAACTCCTTACCCCTATATTCCAAATTAAACCCTGTAGAAACAACTTCTTTCCAAGAAAAAGTAGATCTATTAGGAAAAATTGACAGATACTTAAGAGCCAAGGACAATAGGATCAAGCAGGTTTCATGCTCTATTTCTGGGTCATGGCAAGCAGTAAGAATTATCAGGCCAGATGGATTTCAAGCTGAAGATTTCCGCCCTATGGTAAGGCTTAATATTTCAGTTGTTGTTGAGCAAGACGGTAGGAGAGAAAGCGGTGCTTCAGGTAGTGGCGGAAGAGTAATGTTTGATTCTTGGTTAAACGAAGAAAAGTGGCAATCTCAAGCAGATGAAGCCCTTAGATTAGCAGTTTTAGGGTTAGACACCATCCCAGCACCTGCGGGGGAAATGGAAGTCGTACTTGGCCCTGGGTGGCCAGGAGTTATGCTTCATGAGGCAGTTGGTCACGGACTCGAAGGAGATTTTAATAGAAAGGGAACTTCCGTATTTTCTGGAAAAATTGGTGAAAAAGTCGCATCCAAAGGAGTTACCGTTATTGATGACGGAACAATACCAGATAAAAGAGGTTCTATATCAATTGATGATGAAGGGATGCAAAGTAGGAAAAATATACTTATAGAAGACGGAATTTTATGTGGATACATGCAGGATAGACAAAACGCTAGACTCATGGGCGTTGAAGCAACTGGAAATGGTAGAAGAGAAAATTATGCATCCCATGTGATGCCTAGAATGACAAATACTTTTATGGCTAATGGAGAATACGAACCTGAGGAAATTATAAGCTCAGTTAAAAAGGGAATTTATGCAGTTAATTTCGGTGGAGGACAGGTAGATATAACAAGCGGAAAATTTGTGTTTTCGGCTTCTGAAGCTTATCTTATAGAAGATGGAAAACCAACTTCACCTCTTAAAGGGGCAACCCTAATTGGGAATGGCCCTGATGCTATGAATAAGATCTCGATGATTGGTAACGACTTAAAGTTAGATAATGGTGTTGGCACCTGCGGTAAAGAAGGTCAAGGAGTGCCGGTTGGTGTGGGCCAACCAACTTTAAAGATGAATGGAATTACTGTTGGCGGGACTGAAGCTGCATAGAATTTTTTAATTTTTGTAGTTATTTAAATTATAGTTTTTGCTTAATAAATGCATGATAGGCCTCTTGTTTCCAGTTAGAGTAAAAACTTTCAAGCATTTCATCAGCTAAAGTTTCTCCAGCTTCTGCCATAGAAAATAGAGGAGATAAAAACCCCGTCTCATCTTGACCGCTACTGTCTAATTGATTTCTTTTTTGCAAGCCCCTTTTTGAAATCATTAATAGTTCCTTTGCTAGTTCTTGAATTTTAAACTTCCCTATATTCGCTTTTAAGCCAGTTTTTGAACATGCTTCAGTTGCTTCAATTATTTCAGTAAAAGTGATATGTTTTGCTAATTCTTCAGCTGCTTCAAGTGATTCTTTATCATATAATAAGCCCACCCAAACTGCAGGTAGAGCACAAATCCTGTCCCAAGGACCACCATCCGCACCTCTCATCTCTAGAAAACCTTTTAACCTTACATCTGTAAACGCAACACTCATATGATCTTCCCAGTCTTTAATCGTGGGACGTTGCCCCTCAAAATCCTTTAGTTTTCCATTTAAAAAACTCTGAAATGAAGCTCCTGAAACATCATAATATTTTCCATCTCGGTGAACAAAATACATTGGCACACTTAATAAGTAATCAACCCATTTTGCATAACCAAAATCTTCTTCAAACAAACATGCAGGTATCCCTGATCTTGCTTTATCAGTATTTCTCCATACTTCAGTTCTCATGCTCAAAAAACCTGAGGGTTTACCCTCATAAAAGGGGGAATTACAAAAAAGGGCTGTTATAATTGGTTGAAGAGTAGTTGCTGTTTTAAACTTTCTAACCATATCAATTTCATCTGAATAATCTAGGTTTACCTGTATAGTGCACGTTCTAAGCATCATATCTAAACCCATTTCACCAACTTTGGGCATCCATTTTTTCATAATTTTGTAACGTCCCTTAGGCATAAATTGGAAATCTTCTCTGGAAGATAATGGATGGAAACCAAAACCTGCCATACCCAGATTTAATTTCTTCAATGCCTTTCGAAGCTGATTTAAATGGTTTCCTGTTTCATCGCAGGTCATATGTAAGTTTTCTAGTGGAGCTCCCGAAAGTTCCAGCTGCCCACCAGGTTCTAATGATATTGAACTTTGATTTTCTGCTATCAATCCTATAATATTATTTTTTTCATTTATAGGTTTCCAGCCTGAATTTTCTTTTAAAGCATTTAATAAACTTTCTATACCATTTTTCCCCTTGTAAGGAACTGGATGAAAGTTTTTTAATGAAAAAATAAATTTTTCGTGTTCAGTTCCAATTTTCCACTCGTTAATTTCTTTTTCTTTTCTTTCAAAATATTGAACTAATTGAGACCGCGATGAGATTATTGTATCTTTATTCATTAGAATAACCCCAATCACCAACAAAAGATTGGTAACAAGTTACACTAGAAATTGCTGCCGTGTCAGATCTGAGAATTCTTGGCCCTAACGAAACTGGCTTTATAAAATCAAAATTAACAAAGTACTCTAATTCGGCTTTAGAAAAGCCACCTTCAGGTCCAATTAATATTGATATTGGCTTCGAAATATTATTTAAAGTTTCAATTATTGGTTTTCCACCATTTTCATTGCAAAATATTATAGTTTCACTTTTATTCCAATCTTCAATCACTTCACTCAATTTTTGAACCTCGTTAATTTTAGGTATAGTGAGTCTATTAGTTTGTTCTGAAGCCTCAACTGCATTTAATTGAAACCTTTCCAATCTAAAATTTGTTTTTTGTGTTCTTTCAGAAATTATTGGTTGAAATTCACTAACGCCAAGTTCAGTACATTTTTCAATAATATTGAAAACTCTATCCTTCTTAACTAATGAGAATATCAGATTTAGTCTTGGCTCTACTAGTTGTTTTCTAATTTTTCTATTCAACTTGCATTTGATTGCGTTGTTAAGTTTATTGATGATCTCAGCCTCAAACTCACCATCAACTCCATTAAATACTAAAAATTTTCTGCCAATTTTAAGCCTCATAACATTAGATAAATAATGTGCCTGTTTATCTTGAACACAAAAATTAGTCTCCTTTTTCAAAGGGAAATTGACATACAATCTAATTGCTGGTGAATAGGTTCGCATTATTATTTATTATTTATTTTTATTAACTCAGTATTTAATTTATTTGATTATAAATTATAATTTTTAAATTTGAATGGTAATATTTTATTATTATGGAAAAACATACAGACATTTCAAAGAATTTTTTTATTTTAATGTTACCATCAAAATTGAGATTGTGGGCTATTCTATTAAGACTTGATAGGCCTATTGGTTGGTGGTTATTGGTATTGCCAGCTTGGTGGATTATTCTTTTAAAATCTTCATCTATTTATTTATCTATAAAATTAATATTGCTTTTTACAATAGGGTCTATTTTGATGAGAGGAGCAGGGTGCATTATTAACGATCTTTGGGACAGAGATATAGATTCAAAAGTTACCAGAACTTTGAATAGGCCAATTGCAAACGGTACAATCTCTCCTAGAGAAGCGTTTGTAGGTCTTTCTTTAGTTCTACTTTTGTCAGTATTTATTTTATTATATCTACCCTTTAATTCTTTTATTGTAGCTTTAATTTCATTGCCACTAATTGCCTTATATCCTCTTGCAAAAAGATATACTAAATTTCCTCAGTTTGCTCTAGGAATTGTTTTTTCTTGGGGTGTTCCACTTGGTTGGTCTGCAACAAATACAGCCTTAACTATAGATGTTGTAATTTTATACATTGCTACCATCGCCTGGGTCTTTGGGTATGATACTATTTACTCAATTCAAGATAAAAAAGATGATATTAAATTAAATATCAACTCTACTGCTCTTACGTTTGATAAACACACAAGATTAGCGATATTGTTAACTTACTTATTTGCTACTATACTCTTTTTAAATGTCAAATCGCCAAGTTTTTGGACTATTGGAGTTATCTTGGCTGGGATTCATATGATTTGGCAAACATTAAAAATAAAATTAAATGATCCTAAAATTGCTCTGATGTTATTTAAATCTAATAGGGACTTAGGTTTAATTTTATCTTTATTTGCATTTATTGATCTTTATTATCTCGATTGAATTAATAGAAATCTAAACTATTCAACTCAATATCATGTAAAACAGTCCACGGTGTATTTTTAGGGGTAATGCCAATATTTCTTAGCCTATTTATAATTTCTATTCTATAAATTTTGTCTGATACAATTTTTTTTCTAAACAAATAAATATCTTTTTCTTTATTTCTGCCCCAGATATTTTTTGATACCAACTTAATGGCTTTATCTTGATTTACTGATTTCAAAAATCTCTTTTTGGCTTTTATGGCAGATAGAGCCCTTATTTTACTTTGATTAAAACCAAAATTTAAAGCTCCTGATCTAGAAACGTATCCATAGACTTTACTACCAAGATAAAAAAGAGATTTACGGTCAATTAATCCATCTTTAAATTCGACAAAATCATACGCTTTGCCTACAGCTTCTGTATCGTGCATAATTTCCAGTTGGGCATTATTTAACCAAATAATTGATAATTTTATTTCTGAACCTTCTTTTGGCCATAATGTAGCTGGTATGGCACCATAATATGAAATTATCGAAGCATAAATCACATCACAGTTCCTAACAATTGCAGGAGTTACAGCTACAATTTCTTTAGTGCCAAATTTTCTTAACAACTGAGAAGGCGCTCTATTAGAGCCAATTGCAAGAATAGGAATTTTATTTGATAAGTTTAAATTTTCTGGTATTGGTTCAATTTTTCCCCTATTGAGCAAAAACCCATAGTTTGGAGCATTATAAGGGTATAACTCAGCCCTTTTCATTCCTTCGGGTAACTCAGTCCATATAGGATCAGAATAGTTTCTCATTTTGATAGCATTGTGCCAAGCTTTTCATTAAATCCATATTTTAGATTCATGTTTTGAACAGCCGCTCCCGATGCACCCTTGCCCAAGTTATCAAGCCTGGCTATCAGCCAAATCTGGCCAGATAAATCATTAGAAAAAATTGAAATATTTAAATAATTTGTACCTATTAAAATTTCAGGTGATAAAAAACCCTCTTTTGTTAAGCTCTCTTTAGAATTAAGAGGATTTATTGAAACAAACTCCTCTGATCTATACCTGTCTTTAAAAATGGCATGTATTTTTCTCCCATTTATTCCTTCCTTCATCCAATCGAAGTGAAGAGGTAAAGAAACTGCCATTCCTTGAGGAAAAGCTCCGACTGAAGGGCAAAAAATTGGATTTTTTTTTAACAAACCATATCTTGTTATTTCTTTTAAATGCTTATGATCCAAAAAAGTTGAATAATAGACAAACGTCTCTTTGTCTTGGGTGGAAAAGTATTCAATTAATTTCTTTCCTCCTCCAGTGTAGCCACTAACAGCGTTAATGTTTAGAGTTGCCGATTTATCAATAATGTTATTATCGATTAAAGGCCTAATTAATGCCAACGCACCTGTAGCATAGCAACCTGGGTTAGTTATTCTTGTGGTATCCCTGATTAATGATTTTTGATTAATATTTAATTCTGGGAAACCGTATTTCCAATCTTTATCAATTCTATGGACCGAAGAAGTATCTATAATAACTTTCTTTGAACCAAATTGTTTGGTTATTTCATAAACAGATTTTTTTGATTCTTCGTCAGGCAAACATAAAAAAATTAAATCAGCTTCAGAAAATTTTTCTAGTCTGTGGTTTAAATCTTTTCTTTTATCATTATTAATAGAAATTAGTTTTACTTCGGGGTGCAATAATAATCGTTGTCTTAATTGTAATCCCGTAGTACCTTCTGCGCCGTCAATAAAGATTTTTAAGCTCATATTGATTTTATTTACTCAAAATTAAAATAAGTCAAATTATATACATTCTTAAGAGAAAAAAATGACAAAAAATGACAAAAGTTTAATGGAAAAGTTAATTAAAATGTCCACTAATGCTGGAGCTGAAAATTCTGAGGTTATTATGGCTAAAGGCCAAGGTCAATCAGCTGAGTGCAGATTAGGAAAAATCGAAGCAATTGAAAGCTCTGATGCACTGGATATTGGACTAACTGTATACATTGGGAAGAAAACTGCAAGTGTTTCGTCTAGTAGAACTGATAATGATAGTTTACTAAAGATGGTAGACAGAGTAATTTCAATGGTAAAACTCACTCCTGAAAACCCTTTTTGTGGTATAGCTTCAAAAGATCAAGTAGCAAAAAATTGGTCAAAAATAAATATGCTTGATCCATATAGACCTACCCCCACAAAATTAATAGATTTAGCATTAGAGACTGAAGAAAGTGCTAGATCAGTTAAAGGAATAACTAATTCTGAAGGTGCAGGTGCTGCATGGGGTAAAACAGATATATCTATGATCTCAACAAATGGTTTCTTTGGTCATTTAGAAAGATCTTCTCACTCTATCTCTGTTTCAGTGATTGCAGGAGAAGGCTCAGAAATGGAAACAGATTATGATTATACTGCAAAGGCTTTTGCTGAAGATATGCGTTCTCCAAAGGAAGTTGGCTTACGTGCAGCTAAAAGAGCTTTAAGCAGATTGAACTCATCCCAGGGAAACACTGGAAATTTTCCAGTAATATTTGACCCTCGTGTATCTAAATCAATTGCAGGTCATATTTCTTCTTCAATTAACGGTGCCTCAGTAGCAAGGGGAACGAGTATGTTTTTAGAGAAAATGAATGAAAAGATCTTAAATACTTCTATTGATGTGGTTGATGATCCTAAATTATACAGGGGACACGGAAGTGTACCATTTGATGGAGAAGGACTTCCTACAATAAAAAGAAATATTATAGAAAAAGGAATCTTAAAGGGTTGGCTACTAGATTTAGCTTCATCTAGGCAATTAGATCTTAAGCCAACAGGAAATGCTAGAAGAGGCATTGGAGGGCCCGCATCTCCAGGAACATCTAATTTTATGATTTCACCTAGTAATATTTCACCAAAAGAATTAAGGAATGATATTAAATCAGGGCTATATGTCACAGAACTAATTGGATCTTCAGTAAATCTAATAACTGGTGATTATTCAAGAGGGGCATCAGGCTTTTGGATTATTGATGGAGAAATAACTGATCCAGTATCTGAAATTACTATAGCTGGAAATTTAAAAGAAATGTTTTTAAATTTATCTGCAGCTAATGATTTAGACACAACTCATTCAATGATGGCGCCATCATTAAGGGTTGAGAATATGATGATTGCAGGAAATTAGAAGCATGTTTCAAATCAAAGAAAGTCATGCTGAATGGAAGCATCGGATATTTAATGATCATGGTTTTCTCAGGGCAATTTACCCCAACTTTTGGTCAATTGATCAAGAATTATATAGATCAGCACAACCTTCTCCATCTCTTCTTTTAAAATTCAAAAACGATGGCATCAAAACAATTATAAACTTAAGAGGGTCAAGAGATGACCTGGTCGACCAAATGGAAAGGAGAGTATGCAAAAATTTAAAATTAAATTTAATTGAATTTAAATTACATTCAAGGGGGGCACCTACTCTTGATCAAATTAATTACTCTCAGAAATTATTTAATAAAATAGAATACCCAGCTTTAATACACTGCAAATCAGGGGCAGACAGAACAGGTATTATGGCTACTTTATATCTTATTCACAAAGGGATTGATGTCAAAAAAGCTAAAAATCAATTATCATTTAAATATTTACATATTCGATACGCAAAATCTGGAATTCTAGACCATTTTTTTGATAATTTTATATCATACTCTTCAGAAGGTGGGAAACTTTCATTTTGGGATTGGTCTAAAATTATCTATGACCCCAATAAACTAAAAAATTCGTTTAAATTAAATCTTTTTCAAAATCTTTTTGATAAAATTTTGGGAAGAGAATAAAAAGTTTCTAACCGAAAAAAAACTGTAGCCTACAAAGGTTAGTGTATATACCATCTTGTGCAATTAAACTATCATGAGATCCACTTTCAACGACTTTACCTTCATCTAACACAATGATTTTATGAGCTTTTCTAACTGTAGATAGTCTATGCGCTACTACAATTGTGGTTCTGCCCTTAGACAATTGATCCATAGCTTGCTGTATCTTATTCTCTGACTCTGAGTCAAGTGAACTAGTGGCTTCATCTAATAATAAAATAGGCGCGTCTCTTAAGAATGCTCTTGCAATAGCAATTCTTTGTCTTTGACCACCAGAGAGTAAATTGCCTCCAGTTCCAATTTTTGTTTCATAGCCTTTTGGCATTGATTGAATAAAGTCATGAGCGGCCGCATTTTGAGCAGCATTCATTATTTCATCAAAACTTGCTTCTTGGTTGCCAAATTTAATATTATTTTTAATTGTATCATCAAACAATGTTGCGTCTTGAGACACTAAAGCAATTTTTGATCTTAATGAAGAAATTTCTATATCCTTTAATTCTTGATCGCCTATATAAATTGCACCTTGAGAAACTTCATAAAATCTTTCTATAAGGCCTAATAAAGTAGTTTTCCCTGCTCCAGACGCGCCAACAATTGCTGTTACTTTTCCTTTTTCAGCTTTAAATGAAACATTATTTAGTGTTTTTGTTTTGCTGTACTTAAATGAAACACTTTCAAATTGAATATATTCATTTCCAGAATAAATCGGTTTTGATGATTTTGATGAAGCAATTTTTGGCTTTTGGTCAATTAATTCATAAATTCTCTTTGTTGCTGCTATACCTTCCTGAACAACCGAATTAAAACTTCCTAAACCTCTAGCAGGTTGAACCATTAACAGCATTGCTGTTATGAACCCTGCAAAATCACCTACACTAAAATCAACATGACTTATTCTCCAGGCTCCAGAAATTATAACTATTGAAATAGCTATCCCACCTAAAATTTCCAATATTGGCTCAACCCTTGCTCTGCCAACTACCAATTTCATCAATCTTAGAAATAATTGGTTGAAATTATATTTACTTCTTTCTTTTTCATAGATCTCTAGATTGTAAGCTTTAATAATTGGCACATTAGCTATTGTTTCAGATAGTTGGGAAATAAGAGTTTCCATGTGATTTTGAAGATTATAACTCGCTTTTCTCTGATCAAGCCCAATTTTAACTATTGGATAGATTGCAATTGGGAAAACACAAACTACTAAAAAAGCCAGAAACCAATCATACCAAGCCATTAAACAAATCATCGCTATTAGAGTTAAACTGTCTTTGACAAAAGAATTTGCAACCCTAACCAAAGCATCTCTAATTAGATTCAAATCATTTACGATTCGTGATACAAAGTGCCCTGGTGGTTGCGCTGTAATCAACGCCAAATCTGAATCAATTAGCCTTGATGTCATTTGGTATTGAATTTCTTCAATTATAGAAAAAACTAATTTGTTGACAACTTGGATTTGCCTATAAACTGCAAAGGCTTTAATCAATGAAATTAAAATTATAATTCCAGCAAGTTGATATAACAAAGTGGTATTTCTAGCTTCTAAAGCGTCAAATACCCAGCCAATTAGAGCTGGATAAAGAGCGAAACTGATTGCAACTAATGCTAATAATAACAAACATAAGATTACTAAAGGTTTTCTTGGCCTAATATAATCATTCCAAAATCTTATAATTAAATTTTTTCCTGATAAATTATTTGTTTTGGGATCTATCATTTTTAAAACATAGTAACTAAAGTTTATTTACATTAAGTTAATAAAGATAAATGAAACTATCTAATCTAAACTAAACTAAACTAAAAATTTTATATACATTATAGTTAATATGATAAAACTTTTTTTTGAATGTTACAAACGTGATCAAAAGATTAACTAAGACCGCTATCGGCAAATCAATTATTGCTCCTGTTATAGCTTTAGTAATAAAATTACTTTCTTTATCCATTAAATGGAAAATATTAAATGAAGAAAATAAATTAAAGGCCTTAGAGAGCAATGAACCTATTATTGTTGTGTTTTGGCATGAAAGAATTGCTGTAATGAATAAAATTTGGCCAATGGAAAAACCACTTGCTATGCTTCAATCCCCTCATTCTGACGGTCAATTAATTGCTAAGGCTATTAATCATCTTGGTTTCCAAACTGTGTGGGGTTCAACTAACCGAAATGCAGTTGGAGGAATTATAGGTCTTATTAAAAAAGCAAAAAAAGGTATTAGTATTGGTATAACCCCTGATGGACCCAGAGGTCCAGCATTAGAATGCAGTCAAGGCCCTGTTGCTGTAGCTAAAATCTCTGGTCTAAAGATTATACCAATTGCTTGGTCTGCCTCAAATTTTTGGAGACTAAATAATTGGGATAAATCTCTAGTTCCTAAACCCTTTTCCAAAGGAATTTGGGTATGGGGAGAACCTATCAAAATACCTAATAATTGTTCAAAAGGCGAAATAGAAAGATATACCGAAGAACTCAGCAAAGCTCTTAATTTTTATACAAAGCTTGCTGATAATCATTTCGGACATAAATAATGAACCCAGTTAAATCAAATTATTTTGTTATTTTATATAATTTTGCATGGTTTCTATTAACGCCACTTGTGCCATTCTGGATACACACCAGAGTCTGGAGAGGTTTAGAGGAAAAGTCGAGAGTTAAAGAACGATACGGCTTTCCGTCAATAGAAAAAAATAAATCTGAAAAGTTAATTTGGATACATGTTGCTAGTTTAGGAGAAAGCGTTTCAGCTAGCGCTCTTTCAAAAGGAATGAGAGAAAATGGGTATAAAGGTCAAATTTTAATTACTTCGGGATCTAAAACATCCGGAATTTTTTTAAATAATAATAATGATATAATTCATCAGTATCACCCATATGATAATTCAAACTGGGTTAAACGTTTCTTAAAGTTTTGGGAACCAGATGCATTAATAATGATGGAATCTGAAATATGGCCTAATTTTATTCTTAATTCTTGGCTCTTAGGCATCCCTGTAATAATGGTCTCCGCCCAAATCTCTGAGAAAAGTTTTATGAGATTAAAGTTTCTGGGTTTAAAAAATACAAAATATATTTTTGAAAAGTTTGACATGATTTTAACTATTGATGAAAAGCAAACAAAACAATTTAAACGACTAGGTGCTAAAAATGTTTCTACATCTGAAACGTTAAAGGCATCTTTTCCACCTCAAGGCCCTAATAAAGAATTGTTAAATATTTTAAAACTTAACAACCATAATAAAACTATTATTCTTGCTGCTTCAACCCATGACGGTGAAGAGGAAATTTTGTTAAATTGCGTTAAGAAGTTAAATAGAAATAATTTTAATACTTTACTAATTATAGCTCCCAGACATATCGAAAGAGCAAAATCAATTAGTGTTATTCATGGTTTGAATATTAAACTTAAAAGTAAGGGGGACATTCCTCAAACTGATGATCAGTTTTGGATTTGTGATACTTATGGCGAAATGGCAACTTTGTATTCAATTGCTGATATAGTTTTTATGGGAGGGTCACTTCTACCACTTGGAGGTCACAATCCTTCTGAACCATGTTATTATAATTCATCAATATTAATTGGTCCTTATACTGAAAAATGCCAAAAACTAGTTTCTGAAATGCTCGAAAAAAATGCATTGATTAAATTAAAGACCAACTCTTTAGAAGAAATTTATGAAGTTATAAAACAAATTATTACTGATTATCAGCTTAGAAAAGACTTAACAAAATCAGCTTCATTGTTAACTAAAGAATGGAGCAATCGAAGAAAAAAAATAGCTAATAAAGTAACAGGGTTGTTCCTTTAATATATGATGCATCAACCAAAATTTTGGAAGACTAAAAACATTATTTCTCATTTATTGGTACCAATGAGTTTAATTTTTTTAGTTTTAGGAAAAATAAAAAAAATATTTGAAAAAAATTATAAATCAAAAATACCTGTTATATGTGTAGGAAATTTAACAATAGGTGGATCAGGAAAAACCCCGACTGTTTTATACATAGCTAACTTATTAAATAAATTAAATTATAAATCTATAATATTGCTAAAGGGTTATGGCGGTAATCTTAAATCACCTACAAAAGTAGGCCCCAAAAATACCTCTAGTGAAGTGGGAGATGAAGCAATTTTACATTCTAAATTTAATGAAACCTGGATTTGTAGGTCGAGGTGGAAAGCAATAAAAAACATAGAGCGAATGAATACAGGTAATTTAATTTTAATGGATGACGGAATTCAAAATAACTCAGTTTTACAAGATTTAAAGATTTTAGTTTTTGATGGAAAAGAGGGAATCGGCAATGGAAGGGTAATCCCTTCTGGGCCTTTAAGAGAAAAATTTGAAAATGGTTTAAAAAATATTGATATTGCAATCATTGTGGGCGAAGACAGAAATAGTATCTCAAAAAAAATATTAAGTATAAATAATAGGGTCAAAATTTTTAAATCAATTTTTGAACCTGATATAAAGACTATTAATTATTTGAAAGGTAAAAATATTATAGCTTTTTCAGGTATTGGCTTTCCAAAAAAGTTCTTTGCTACATTAAACGATAAAAAATTAAATTTAATAGAAACAATATGTTTCCAAGATCACCATAAATACCAGCAAAGTGAATTGGAAGATTTAATTAAAATAAGTAAATTGAGAAACGGACAATTAGTTACAACTGAAAAAGACTTTGTAAAAATTAACGAAATAGATAAAAGTTTAATTAAACAAATCACTCAACTTCCAGTCAGGCTTAAAGTGTCTAAAGAAAAAGAACTAATTGAAGAATTGACAAAAGTTTTATATGAAAAATAATTATATTAGAAAAGTTTTTGAGAAAATTATTTTTGAACCTTTCCAGGGAATTTTAGCGATAATTTTATTTTTTTCTTTCTGGTGCTTAAGCCCAAAACTTTCCAGTTGGACAGGAGGAAAGCTAGCTTTGCTTATTTCGCCTTTTCTTCCTCAAAATAAAAGGGCTTTTGATAATATCAAGTTAATTTATCCTAACTGGTCAAATAAAGAGCAAAGAAAGATTCTTAATCAAGCAATTGAAAATTTGGGTAGGAACGCTGGTGAATATCCTCACTTAGGAAAAATAGGTAGCTTTATTAACGTTAAGGGAAAAGAAAATCTCCCAAGCCATGACCAACCTTTTATTTTTGTAGCAGCTCATCTTGCCAACTGGGAACTTACCCCTTATCCTGGATTAATAATAAATAGACCTGTGATGAGGGTTTATAGAAAATTAAATGCTCCCATAGCAGAATGGATACTTAGAAAAAAAAGATCCCCTTTACCTGGAGAAGTAGTTCCAAAAGGAAATCACGGGGCAATGAGAATGTTATCTGTTTTACGTTCTAAGGGTATTGTTCTTCTTTTATCTGACCAAAGATTAAATACTGGAATAAAAATTAATTTCATGGGTCAACCTGCAAACACTTTAACGTCACCAGCTATCATGGCATTAAAATTGTCCTGCCCTATCATTCCATTACAGATCATTAGGAAAAAGGGTTGTTTATTTGATATCATTATTCACCCTCAATTAGACTTAAATAAATTTAAGGGGGACAAGGAAAAGCGTGTCAAAAACATAATGATTGAAATTAATAACCTTATAACATCTTGGGTTAATCAAAACCCTGGTCAATGGTTTTGGCATCACCGAAGATGGAAGGTTTAGGTTTTGAATTATTTATTTAATTTTATATCAAGGATACTTGCTTTAGCTTTCCCATCACTAAATGTAAGATTTATTTTTTGATTATGTGATAAATGTTTTAGTTCAGTAATTTTTTCACCACTGTTTGTTTGCAAGTAAACAAAGCCCCTCATAAAAACTTTTGATAAGTCACTTTTATTTAACAACCTATCGATACTCTTGAGTTTATCATTCTCAATATTAATTATATTTTCGATTGATTTTCTTATATAATTATAATTTACAATGATTTCTTTTTCATATAACTCAAGGATAGATTTGATTATTTTAGGGTTTATTCCATTTGCAATCTCAAGATAAGAAAACCAATGAGAATTTAGTTTTGTAGTAATAACCGATGACGACTTATTGAAAATGTTTTGAATTTTTCTTTGAATATCAAAAAACATTTTTTCTGAGCTCCCTAATTTATTTTTGAGGGATAAAAAACCAACCATTTTGTTAGAAAATAAGTTTTTTATCAGATTATCTAATTCACTACTTTTTAAGTCTAGCCTTTGATTTGGAGGTGATAAAAAATGCTCTGTTTTATCTATCATTCTTGCGTAAAAGGATATCATTTCCAGTTTTTCATCTATTTTATTTTTTATAGAATATGTAATTCTTTTACTATTTTCATGAACTTTTGAAATTACGTCAGGTTTAAATGGTGTAACCAGTACTGCAGCCTTAGTTGGTGTTGGAGCCCTTAAATCTGAAGCATAATCTATTAAAGTAGTATCAGTTTCATGACCTATTGCAGAAATTATTGGCAATTTACTTGCAAAAACTGACTTGACAATAATTTCTTCATTAAATGCCCATAGATCCTCTACACTCCCTCCCCCTCTAGCAACAATCAAAACATCTGGTTTTGAAAAATGATTGTGTTCAATATTGTTAAAATATTCTATGGCTTTAGAGATCTTCTTAGCTGCATTTGATCCTTGAACAGGTACAGAAAAAACTATAACTTTGCTTGGCCATCTTTCTTTTATTGTATCTAAGATATCTTCAACCACAGCCCCTTGAAGACTAGTTATTACTCCAATACATTTTGGATAAGAAGGAACAGATTGTTTCAAATCATTATCGAAATAACCTTCTGAGAGAAGTTTTTTTCTTCTTTCTTCTAATTGTTTTAATAGTGCTCCCTCTCCAGCCATTTCTATACTAAATACATTAATTTGATAAGATGACCTTCCAGGATATGTGGTTAATTTTCCACTACAAATTACTTCCAAACCTTCCTCTGGCTTTAATGAAATTCTATGTGAATTCCATTTCCAAATAGTTGCATTTATGATCGATATGTCATCTTTTAGTGCAAAATATATATGTCCAGACGATGGAAAACTTGGCTTAGATATTTCTCCCCTCAAACGAATAAATTCAAATGAATTCTCTATAGTATTTTTTATTGCTTGAGATAATTCTTTTATTTCCCATATTTTGGAATTCGTATTTCTGTTTTCAGTCATTAGAAATTCTATAAGTTTTTTGTCAATAATTGTTAAAGAAGATTAATTAAATTAAATTTAATTTTGTCTTAAAGATTTAAAAAATTCTTTTAATAAATTACTACACTCTTTTTCCTTTATCCCGTCATATATTTCTGGCTTATGATTGCATGACTTTTGATTAAAAATCTTAGCTCCATTGTTGACAGCACCTTTTTTATGATCTTCACAGCCAAAATATAATCTTTTTATTCTTGATTGTTCAATTGCCGATGCGCACATTGAACAAGGCTCCAATGTTACATATAAATTACAATCCGTCAGCCTTTTATTACCAATTTTAACGGTTGCTTTTTTGATGGCTAAAATCTCAGCATGAGCAGTAGGATCTTGTTGGGTTTCAACCTGGTTAAATGCCCTAGATATTATGTTTCCATAGCTGTCAGCAATGACAGCTCCAACAGGAACTTCATTGTTTTCATATGCTTTTTTTGCCTCCTCAAAAGCTATTTCCATTGGATCAATTAAGTTTTTTGATGTTGTTTTCATTCAATCATGAGTTTAGTTTAAATTTAAATCATTTCTATTAAAAATTTCTATAACTATGAAAAATATTAATAAAGAAAAAATAATTGGGAAAGAAAGGGTAGCAAAAGTTCTGTCAAGAGCTGGTCTTTGCTCAAGAAGGGAAGCTGAACGTTGGATTTCTGAAGGCAAAGTAAAAATAAATAATATCTTGATTGATACCCCTGCAACAAAAGTTTCAAAAGATGATAAAATTTTAGTAAATAATATTGAAGTTCCTAAACCTCCGAAGACTAGAATTTGGAGATTTCACAAACCTAAAGGATGCCTTGTTACTAATCATGATCCTAAAGGAAGAACTACCATATTTGATTTTTTACCTAAAAGTCTTCCAAGAGTAATATCCGTTGGAAGGCTAGATTATGAATCTGAAGGATTAATTCTTTTAACCAATAATGGTGAAACTTCAAGAAAGCTTGAACTTCCTTCTACTGGTTGGTTAAGAAGATATAAAGTTCGAGTTCACGGATATGCAAATTCCAATGAATTAGAAAATCTGAAAAAAGGCATAAAATTACCAAACTTCAAAACTGGACCGATTGAAGCAAGCTTAGAAATCCAAAAAGGAAGTAATGCTTGGATTTTGATCGGATTAAGAGAAGGAAAAAATCGAGAAGTTCGAAGAATAATGGATTTTTTAGGCTATCCTGTTAACCGTCTAATTAGAATTTCTTATGGCCCTTTTCAATTAGGCAACCTTAAAAGAGCTGAAGTTTCAGAAATTAATAAAAATGTTATATGCGATCAACTTGGTATTTTAGATAAATATAAATGAGAATAATTTCAGGAAAATATAAAAGAATAAAACTTTGCACTCCAAAAAATTTATCAACCAGACCATCTACTGATAGATTCAGAGAAACAGTAATGGGAATTCTAGAAGGAGGCAAATTTGGTTACCCTTTAAAATCTAAAATTATAATAGATATTTTTGCCGGCACAGGGGCATTAGGAATAGAAGCAGCATCAAGGGGGGATCCTAGTAAAGTTATCTTTATAGAAAGTGATAATATTGCTAATAAAATTATTCAATCTAACATTAAAATTTTAAACACAAAAAATATTTTTTATACAATTAATGAAGATGTAAGAAACATTAATGATTGGAAATTCGAACCTTCAGAATTAGTTTTTTTAGACCCACCATATTTTTCAAAACTTGGGATTGCAGCTTTATCAAAATTAGATGAATTAGACGCTCTTTCTCCAGGAGCCATAATTATTTATGAAACATCTGTAAAAGAATTTGCTCCAAAAATTAATAGTTTCGAGTTATTATTATCAAAAAAAATAAGCAAGTCTTTAATAAATATCTTTAAATATTTACCTTCTTTTAAATAACTTTTCTATATCTTTTAATGATAGCGAAATAGACGTTGGCCTCCCATGGTTACATTGAGCAGAATTAGGTGTTATTTCCATTTTTCTTAATAATGCATTCATATCCTCCCCTGACAACTCCCTACCTGACCTTATTGAGCCATAACAAGAACTGGTAGAAATAATATTGTCCATTTTTTGATCAATACTAATTTGTGTTCCCAATTCAAATAGTTCTTGAGCGACATCTTTAATTAATTCAGATATATTTGCATTATTTAATAAATTAGGAATTGCTCTAATTAAAACTGTACCCTCTCCGAATGACTCAACTTCGAATCCTAATTGATTTAAGGTGTTAATATTTTCTAAAATGGCATCTCTATGAGATGATGACAGATTAATGATTTCAGGAATAAGTAATATTTGTGCATGTATCTTATTGTTTTTTAATTCTTTTAGCATTTCTTCCTTAACTATTCTTTCATGTGCGGCATGTTGGTCAACTATAACAATTCCGTCATCAGTTTCAGAAATTATATAATTTTTATGAAATTGTGCCCTTGCTGCTCCCATTGGATACCTTTGTTGCATTTCATTTGAATAATTAACATCATTAACCTTTGCGGAAGGCTTTGAAGCAATCTCTTTTGAGAAATTGCTTTGGTAAAAATTATTTTGTTCTGACTTGTCAAAACGTGAATTATTTATTCCACCAACTTTTTCATCAGAATAGCGGGCAAATCTATTACTTTTGTAAACTTCAGTTTTATCTATTAAATTTGAAGATAAATCTCTATTAAAAACGACTTGATTTTTAATATTTGAAATTGCTGATTTTATAGAGGAAATTATCAACCCTTTAATCTCTTTTTCATTTTGAAATCTTACTTCAGCTTTAGAGGGATGAACATTAACATCAACCATAGATGTTGGTAACTCCAGAAATAAAACCATTAATGGAAATCTACCTTTAGGTATTGTATCAAAATATGCAACTTTAATTGAGCTAAGAATTTTTTTGTCTTTTATAGAACGATTATTGACATATAAATACTGATGGGTTGATGTGGATGAGTTGAAAGTAGGAAAGCTAATAATACCTGATAATTTAGATCCATTTCTCTCTGATTTTATTTTTATAGAGTTTTGAATAAAATCATATCCAAAAGCTTCACTTATCCTTTCTGCACTTATAGAATCGTTACTTTCGTCTGTTTTAAAATTATAAATATTTTTACCATCAATGTTTAATTTAAAGTTAATTTGAGGATGGGATATTGCCATCTTTAAAAAAACATCCTTGCAATGCGAATTTTCAACTCTTATAGATTTTAAAAATTTTAACCTAGCTGGGGTCGCTTCAAATAATGAAGTTACTTTAACTGTAGTCCCTTTTCCTCTCATTTTTGGCTTTTGAGTTATCACGCTACCACGTTCAATTTCTATACTGGATGCTTCCTTGTTTATTTCGGTTTTACTAGTGATCTCGAGTTTTGAAATTGATGAAATAGCTGGAAGCGCTTCACCTCTAAAACCAAAATTCTTTATCTCATTCAAATTATCTTTATCTAGCTTCGAAGTTGCATACCTCAAAATAGCAATTGGAAGTTCTTTTTCATGCATTCCATTCCCATTATCATTAATTATTATCGATTGGATACCTCCTCCTCTAATAAGAACCTCAATTTCATTTGCCTTAGAATCAATTGAATTTTCAATCAGTTCCTTAACTATATTTGCTGGTCGTTCAACCACTTCACCTGCTGCAATTTGATTTATAAGATCATCTGAAAGAATTCTTATAGGCATTTGCCCTCCTAAAAATGTAAGATAAGTAAATTATTTATTTAGAAGTTGATTCAACCTATCCTGTTCTTTTGTGGCATCGAGTATTGGCCCAATTAATGGAGGGTCATTATCTCCAAAAAGAATATCAATTCCTGCCCTGCTTTGCATTTGGAGGTTATATGTTTCTTCATTAATTAATATTCTTATATTTTCTGATATTTGTCCCAAAGGAAATAACTTAGAAAACTGTTGGTCTAGGTCATCCATTTCTAGCCTTCTTTCCACACCAAACAAGGTGGCAATTTCATGTTTTGCATTAGATTCTTTATTGTCTAAAGATTTTATTTCAGCAGTTAAATCGAACTTTGGAGGCATAACCAGCTTATTTTTTTCAACTATAGCGAATTCGTCTAATTTAATCTTCTCAGAACCTACTGCTTGCCTAAAACTAGAGCAACCAGTCAAATAGAAACAAAAAATAAGAAGAAAGGTTAAAAATATTTTATTCAAAATCTAAATCCTAATATTTATAAATTAATTTTTAATTACTTTTTCTAAAATTAGCAAAGAATATTAAAATTACACCAAATGTAATAAATGTATCTGCAAAATTAAATGTTGGAAAGTGAATATCATTCCAATGGAAATCTAAAAAATCCACTACACTTCCATAAATGACTCTATCTAAAGCATTTCCTAAAGCTCCACCAGACAAAAACCCAGCACCAATTCTTTCTATGAAATTCCAATTAGACGTATAGATTGGAATTATGACACCGAACGTAAATCCCAAAATTATAAAAAATAACCTTCCAATTTCGCCTGTTTCATTAAACATCCCAAAAGATATTCCACTATTCCATACAGGAACCAAATTAAAAAAAAACAATAGTTTTATCGATGACATATCGTTAAATAAATAGGCATGAATAATAAACTTGGATATTTGATCAAGAAAAAGAACCGCAATAGGTAAAACCCAAATTCGCAATTTTAAATGACCTTTAAGAAATTGAGCAATATTCATCTTTATTTGAAATTTCTTTTAATAACATCATTGCATCTATTGCAGATCTCTTCTTCCTTAACTTCAGGGAGTATTTTCCAACATCGTTCACATTTGTTTCCCTCAGCAATATGAATTTCTACAGAGGGTGTATCAACATCATTTAATATAAAACTTACATCTGATGTAATAAATATGTCAGCAGCATTAACGCCATCAAACAAATTTTTATCAGTTTCTGTCATTGAAATCTTGGGAACTGCTTGAAGACTAGATTTAATTATATTTTTGTTTCTTGCTTCTTCAATTTCTAATAACACAAGACTTCTTATATATCTGATTCTTTTCCATTTTTTACTTAAGTCTTCATTTGACCAGTCTCGATTTGATTCTGGAATAGTTTTCAAATGAATAGAGTCCTCTTTATTCTTAACATAAGATTGCCAAGCTTCCTCAGCTGTAAAGCATAAAATGGGTGCTAACCAAGATGAAAGGTAGTTAAAAAGTATATCTAATGCTGTTCTACAACCCCTTCTTTCCATTCCAAGAGGATCTCCGCAATATAAAAGATCTTTTCTAATGTCAAAATAAAAAGAAGAGAGCTCAACGGTACAGAAATTATGAATTTCGGTGTAAATAGAGTGGAATTGATACTCCTCAATTTTTTCTCTAATCGAATTGTTAATCTCAAAAACTCTATGCAAAAGCCATTTTTCTAGCTGAGGCATCTGTGAACACTCAATTTTCTCCTTATCATTAAAACCATTTAAGCTACCAAGAAGATATCTCAGTGTGTTTCTCAATCTCCTGTAATGGTCAGTATGGTGCTTGATAATTTCAGGGCCAATTCTTAAATCTTCATAGTAATCTGAACCTGCCACCCATAACCTTAAAATGTCTGCACCGTAATCTCTTAGAATGTCTTGTGGATTGACTGTATTACCAAGAGATTTCGACATTTTTCTTCCTTTGTCATCAAGGACAAAACCGTGCGTTAAAATTCCTTCAAAAGGTGCTACACCCCTTGATCCAACCGATTCAAGTAAAGATGAATGGAACCATCCCCTATGCTGATCCGAACCTTCCAAATAAAGATTCGCAGGGCTATTCAAATCCGATCTTTCCTCAAGAACAAAAGCATGAGTTGAACCTGAATCAAACCACACATCAGCAATATCTTGAACTTGATTATAATCTTCTGCTTCATACTCTGGGTTAAGAAAATCTTTAGAAGAAGTTTCAAACCATGCATCGGAGCCTTTTTTCTTAAATGCATCTACAATTCTATCTATCACTATTTTGTCTCTCAGCGGTTCACCTGTTTTTTTATTAATAAACACCGGGATAGGTATACCCCAAGCTCTCTGCCTGCTTAAACACCAATCAGGTCTATTTTCTATCATAGAAAACAATCTTTGCTTACCAGCAGGTGGATAAAATTTTGTTTTTTCTATTTCTTTAAGAGCTATATTTCTTAATTCATTTTTATCCATTGATATAAACCATTGGGGTGTATTTCTAAAAACTAATGGAGCTTTTGAACGCCAAGAATGTGGATAAGAATGAATTAGCTCTCCTCTTCCAATTAATGAATCTTTTTCTGACATTATGTCAGCTATTTTTGAATTATCTCTTAAAACATGCATCCCACCAAAAAGCGGTAGATGATCTAAAAGTTTTCCATTAGCATTTAATGTTTCAGGAACCTCTATATTATGTTCTTTACCTAGGATATAATCATCTTCACCGTGCCCCGGCGCTATATGAACAAAACCTGTTCCTTGATCAACTGTAACAAAATCAGCAGGAAGCATTTCAACTTCATGGTTGTAACCAAAATTTCCCAAAGGATGCGATAAAATTGTGCCCAGGAACTTTTCACCTTCGATTGATAAAATCTCATTCCATTCTAGTATTTTGCAATCTGGCAAAACGCTATTTATTAAATCTTTTGCAATTACAATCTTTTGGTTGGCCTTTGCTATACTTCCCTCTTCTGTTTTAAGAATATGCAATAAAGAATAGTGAATTTCTTTGGCGTAAGCGACGGCTCTATTTCCTGGTATTGTCCAGGGTGTCGTTGTCCAAATTATAATATTTGCATCATTTAGTTCTTTTAAGTGACTATTTTTAACTGGAAACTTTGCATAAATTGTAATTGACTTGTGATCTTCATATTCTATTTCAGCTTCAGCTAAAGCAGTTTTTTCAACAACTGACCACATTACTGGTTTAGATCCTCTATATAAACTTCCATTCAATAAAAATTTCCCCATTTCGTTAGCTATAGAAGCCTCAGCTTCATAAGTCATGGTTGTATATGGGTTAAAAAAATCTCCACAAACTCCTAATCTTTGAAACTCTTGAGATTGAATGTCCATCCATTTTTTTGCAAAATCTCTACATTCTTTTCTAAATTCAACTATTGGAATTGAATCTTTATCCTTACCTCTTTTTCTGTATTGCTCCTCAATTTTCCATTCTATAGGTAGCCCATGGCAATCCCATCCAGGTACATAGTTAGCATCTTTCCCTAACATTGATTGAAAACGATTAATTATATCTTTTAAAATTTTATTTAGTGCTGTGCCCATATGAAGATTTCCATTTGCATATGGTGGTCCATCATGAAGAATATATTTTTCGGATCCTTTTCTTAAATCTCTTAGTTTTTGATAAATATTTAGTTCATCCCAATCTTTAAGAATCTCTGGTTCCTTTCGGGGCAAACCAGCTTTCATTGGAAATTCAGTTTTTGGTAAAAATACTGTTTGTTTGTAGTTCATATAATAATTTAGCCTTTAAATTGATAATAACTTTATGATTCTATATTTCTGAATATGATTTTAAAATGTTTTTCGCTTTATATACATCTTTTATAATTTGTTCCTTTAAACTTCCTAACCCATCAAATTTTTGTTCTTCTCTAATAAATTTTAATAATGAGACTTTAATCTCCTTACCGTAAAGATCACCATCAAAATCAAAGATATTAACCTCTAATAATACTCCACGATCATTTACAGTAGGCCTCTTCCCAATATTTGCTATTCCATTATAAGATTTAATTCCTATACCTGATACCTTTACAGCGTAAACGCCAAATGCTGGTCTAATTAGATCATTTAACTTAATATTTGCTGTAGGAAAATTAATTTTTCTTCCTCTTTTATCTCCCTCAATGACTAAATCAGATATTATATATGGTCTACCTAATAATCTATTAGCAGTTTCTATGTTTCCAGCTTTAAGATACTCTCTAATTTTTGTTGATGAAATTGTTAATCCACTTTTATTTTTAATTTCTATATCTGAAACATTAAGTTTATAAATTTTTCCAATTGTTTTAAGAGTTTCTATACTGCCTTGTCGGTTTCTTCCAAATTTAAAATCTTTACCAACACAAACATGTTTTATGGATAAATTATCACACAAAATTATTTTTATAAATTCTTCAGGGGATAACTCTGAAAGCAAGTGATCAAATTTCAATTTAATTAAACAATCGACACCATGTTCTTTTAAAGATTTACTCTTCTCTGAAAAATTTTGCAGTTTAAAAAACTCTTTATCTTTTGAAAAAAACTCCCTTGGATGGGGGTCAAATGTCAAAATCGTAAGAGGAAGATGTAATTTTCTAGAATACTTTTTTGCTTGTTTTAAGACATGAACATGGCCAAGGTGAACTCCATCAAAGTTTCCTATGGCTGCAGCACTTGAGTCAATATTCAATTTTTTATCTAAAATTCCCCAATTGATAATTTTCATTAAATACTCTTACAAGCTCAAATAATTATATTTTTTAATGCATTAATAATATAAACCATTTATTAGTGGTAGATTTAATTTAGTAAAAGATTAAATTATCTTAATTTTTTGGAGTAATTCGAACTTAATTAATGGACTATATAAACTTCTCAAATGAATTTCCTGCAATCATTCAATTAGCAATTGATTGGTCATTGAATTTTTTAGCAGCCGTCATTACCCTGATAATTGGTATTTGGTTTTCATCAAAAATTAGTATTTGGATTAGAGATACATTAATAAAGGTAGACAAACTTGACCCCACTTTACCTCCTGTAGCAGGCTCAGTCATCAGGTATGCTTTACTGGTTGTAACAGTAGTTGCCGTTTTAGCTCAATTTGGAGTTAACACAACTTCTATAATAGCAGTCTTGGGTGCGGCAGGCCTTGCAATTGGATTAGCATTGCAAGGTACATTATCTAATGTTGCAGCAGGTGTTATGCTATTATTTTTAAGGCCTTTCAAAGTTGGTAATTGGATTGAAGCAGCAAATATGTCTGGAACTGTAAGAGAGATTGGTTTATTCACTACAACCATTGACACTTTTGACAATGTTTATATTTCTGTTCCAAATAGCACCATATGGTCATCAACTATTATAAACCACTCAAGATATAACACACGCAGAATGGATATTGATATTGGCGTATCATATAACTGCGACCTTGATTTTGTTTTAAATACATTATTGAAAATGGCTGAGGATGAAAGGGTTTTAAACAAACCTCAGCCTCAAGGTTTGGTGGTTCAATATGGTGATAGCTCAATTACTGTTAGATTAAGGTTATATGCAAAAAATAACGTTTATTGGGAATTATATTGGGATCTAATGAAAAAAACAAAATCTGTTCTTGATGACGCAAAAATTGAGATACCATTTCCCCAGAGGGTAGTTACTTTGAATCAGAAAAAATAACTTTGTTTTATAACTGCTTATAAATAATTGTTTATTTTATTTAGAGCTAACCAGTACTATATTACTTTTTATTTATACTTAACTGAACTTTAGATCTATAACTAATTATGCAACCTACAATTAAATTAAACCGCCAGAATATTAAAGATGATAAATTACGAAAAATTGCTAGAAAGCATGGTTTTGGGGATAAACTCCTTGATGACAAAACTCTTCTCAATTCTAGACGAAAACTAATCCCTGACAACTTCAAAGATGATGTTTGGCTATTTGGGTATGGTTCTTTAATTTGGAATCCAGTTATTGAACCAATAGAAAAACGAAATGTAAAAATATATGGATACAGAAGAAAGTATTGTTTAAAATCTGAAATGGGCAGAGGAAGTAAAGATTTTCCTGGCCTGGTTCTAGGATTAAATGCTGGTGGTTCTACTTTAGGGCAAGCATTTAAAATTAATACAAAATTAGCCCCTCTAGAATTAGATTTAATCTGGAGACGTGAAATGATAACAGGAGCGTATATCCCAAAAATACTCAAGGGTCATTCAGCAAAAGGGAAAATTAATATGATCGTTTTTGTGATCAATAAAAGTCATGAAAATTATCTTTGTTCAATTTCAGAAGCTAAAACAGCTTTAATGATTTCAAAAGCTCAGGGATATCTTGGAACAGCTTGTGAATATTTAAATAAAACTTGTGAAAGTCTCAAAAATTTAGGTTTACGCGATAGCTACTTAGAGAGATTGCAAAAAAGAATAATATCAAACAATTTTTCATAAAATCATTGATTAATGATAATTTAAATATAATAATTCAATATATTATTTTAACTTCTGCGGATGTGGCGGAATTGGTAGACGCAGGGGATTCAAAATCCCCCGGTGGCAACACCTTGTCGGTTCAAGTCCGACCATCCGTACCATCTCATAAATGCTGAAATAAAGTAACCCTTGGAGACAAAGAACTGCTTAAATCAAGTCAATTCACAATCAAATATTTTTATGATAAAATTAAAGAAGTTTCCTCAAGCAAAACTACAAACAAAGTTTTATTTGGTTTGTCTTTTGCAGAGTCTATTTTCTTCCCTATACCAGTAGATCCGTTATTAGCTGCATGCATTATTGCCAAGCCAAGAAAAATTGTTTTTTTGACATTTTTTACGATTTTAGCTTCAGTTTTCGGTGGAATTTTTGGATGGATATTAGGATTGTCAGTTGGTGTTGGCATCAATAACTTAGTTGATTTTTTACCTGGGGTTTCTGGGAATGACCTCAAACAGGTAAGAAATGGTTTTGCCAATTGGGGATTGATGCTTACATTCATAGGTGCGTTTACGCCACTACCTTATAAGCTTATTGCTATTTCAGCTGGAGCTTCCGGGGTTCCGTTGATAATATTTGTTTTAGGCTCAATTTTTGGAAGAGGAATAAGATTTTTAATTGTAGCTTTTTTATCTTATTATCTTGGGGAAAAAGCTATAAACTTTATAAAAAATAATTTAGCTTTAACCACACTAGTATTAGGAGTAATTATTTTAATATTATGGTTATTGATAATTTAATTACTAAAAATCCTTCTTTAGTTGCGATTATATTTTCTAGCAGTTTGTTGATAACAGCTTTAACATTTGAATACGTTAATAATTTGACACCTTGCCAGATGTGTATATGGCAAAGATGGCCTCATGTAGGTGTAATAGCAATTTGTTTGTTATCTTTATTAATAAAAAATCATTATAATAAGTTCTTATTACTTGCTGGTCTTTTTTCTCTAATAAGTTCTGCAATTGGATTGTGGCACTCTGGCGTGGAGTTGGGTTATTTTAATTCACCTTCTAGTTGCATAGATACTAATTTTAATTCAAATATAACTCTAAATGATTTATTAGCTAAACCTATTTCAGGTTGCGATATAATTTTCTGGGATTTCCTAGGGTTGTCCATGGCAAACTGGAATACTATATTATCATTGGTTTTGGGTTGTTTTTGTATTATTTTTGGCTTTTATAATTGGGAGAGGCGTTATGAAAAAGAAAAAAGAACATAAAGAATTATCTAAAATGTTGCGGGTTGATCATGCTGGTGAAGTCAGTGCCAGAAAGATTTATGATGGGCAGCTTTTAATTTTATCTGGTCGCAAAGAAGCCGAAGAAATTAAACATATGAGAGACCAAGAGCAACATCATTTGGATAAGTTTGATGAATTGTTAAATGAATACAATATAAGACCTAGTTTTCTAACTCCTGTTTGGAATTTAGCTGGGTTAACTTTAGGAGCTGTAACAGCTTTAATGGGAACAAAGTCAGCTATGGCTTGTACAATAGCTGTAGAAGAAGTTATTGGTGAACATTACCAAAAACAAGCAATAAAGTTAAAATCAAGCAATAAAGTTTTATCTAAAGTTTTAAATGAATTTGCAGATGAAGAATTAGAACATAGAAATATAGCTCAAGAGAATAATGGCGAAGAAGCTTTTGGCTATAGAATAATGAAAGGAATCATTCAAAGCGGTTGCAGGGGTGCGATTAAAATTGCAGAAAAAATATGAACTTAAAAATTTACTTTTCTAATTCTGTATCCCAGTATAGATAATCTCTCCAGCTTTGGTGCAAAAAATTTGGTGGGAAGGCTCTACCATTTTGCTGCAAAAGCCAAGTTGAGGGCTGTTCAGGCTTCAACCTAAGACTTAAACCAGATAGATTTAAAACTTTATTGCCTTTTTTATAATTACATTTTTGACAAGCGGTAACTACATTTCCCCAGGTAGTTCTTCCTCCAAGGGACCTTGGCAGAACATGATCAAAAGTTAACTGTTGTGCAGGAAATTTTAAATTACAATATTGACAACTAAAACTGTCCCTTAAAAAAACATTAAACCTAGTAAAAGCAGGGGCCTGTGCTTGACGAACATATTGTTTTAATGAAATTACAGAGGGCAACCTGATTTGATATGATGGCGAATGAATCACATATTCATATTCAGAAAGAATGTTTACCCTTTTCAAAAAAACAGCTTTTATAGTTTCTTGCCAAGACCATAGAGAAAGTGGAAAATAACTTAAAGGTCTAAAATCAGAGTTTAATACTAATGTAGGAGAATAATTCAAACTTTAACCTTATCATTATTAATATATTTACAATAAGATATTAATATTACAATTAAATCAATGAGTTTAATTGCAATTCTTTTTCATGAATTTTATAGCCATCTCGATACCAGAGTTATCTATGCAATGGCCAACTGTTGGTATCGGAAAAGTTTCAACATTTAAATCAAATTCTTTTAGTTTTTCTGATGCCTTTTGCATTTCATCAAATGGGACAACTTCATCCATTTTTCCATGAACCAATAGAATTGGGGTTTTATTTTTTATTTCTCCAAGCCTAGATGGTGATACTAAAGAACCTGAAAAAGCCAGAATGCCAGCATACTTTTCAGCTTCTCTCAATCCATAATGTAATGCCATCATCGCTCCTTGACTAAAGCCAAATAGAAATATTTTTTCATTTTTGATGTTATAATCTATTTTTATTTTTTTAATATAATCTTCAATGCCACTAATAGGGCCATCAATACCCCCTTCTCTGTCCATTATATTAAACCATTGCCTGCCAACTGGATTCATGTCGCATGTTTCAGGTGCATGAGGTGCTAAAAAAAGCATTTTTGGAAAATACTTTGATAGTATCGGTGACAATTCTATTAAATCATCACCATTACTGCCCCATCCATGAAAAAAAATACAAATATATTCTATGACGTCACTTTGTGGTTTATAGTTAGGACCATTTAATTCTATATTCATTTTAATTATCCCTATTTTTTTATTGCTTGAGTTTAACATGATAGTTACTAGATTTGCACCTTCCCCGACAGGTTCCCTCCATTTAGGCCATGTTTACTCATTACTTTATTCATACAATTACTCAAAAGTTAATAGAGGTAAATTTTTATTGAGAATTGAGGATATTGATTTTACGAGGTGCAAAGAAAAATTTGTTAAAGAAATTATTGATGATATAAATTGGCTAAAAATTCCTTTTATTCGGACTAAAGACCAGTCACTAAGAAGAAAATATTATACTAATGCTTTAAACAAATTAAAAAGTATGGATTTAGTTTATCCTTGTTGGTTGTCTAGAAAAGAAGCGTTAGATGCTCTTTCTGCACCTCACAATAATACACTAGAAAGAACTAACGTACTTTTAAGTGAAAAAGAAATCATCAAAAGAAAAAAAATAGGTATAACACCTGCTTGGAGATTAAAGATTAAAGAATGCTTAAAATATGCCAAATTTCTCCAAAAAGATTTATTTTGGTATGATATTGAAAGAGGAAGAATAAAGTTAGATCTGGAAAAATTTGGAGATATTATAATCGCAAGGAAAGATATTTCTACTAGTTATCACTTATCAGTTACCATTGATGATGATGCGGACGGTGTTTCCCATATAATAAGGGGAGAAGATTTATTTGAAAGCACTCACATTCACCGGTTGATTCAAATTATATTAAATTTGAGAGCAACAAAATGGCTTCATCATTCTCTAAAATTAGACAACAATGGCAATAGAATTTCAAAAAGGTCTGGTTCACTCTTAACAATTAAAAGATTAAGAGAAAGTGGTTTAAATTCTTCAGAAGTGATTAAATTAGCAAATTCAAAGTAAAATTTTTTAAATTAAATCTTGACAATATTTTTTAAGTTGACAGAATCGGGGAATGTGCTATTAACGCAATGCACAATTTTTTATATTTCCTCCCTGAACTCAGCTGCAAAAAATATTTTTGCAGCTTTTTTTTAATTTACTTAGTAATTAATTTAATCACATACACTATATATTGAAGCTATTCAAAATAGTAAATTATATTGCGTTGCAAAATTATTTAAGCTTAATCAAGTTTGCAATGAAAATTATAAACAATATCGGCAATGACCACAAAACCATCTTATCCCATCCTATTAAATAGTGCATCAAGCCTGCACTTAAAGAGGAAATTGCTACAGTTCCAAATATAATAAAATCAGCTATGCCCTGAACTTTACCTTGTTCTTCGGGGAAAGTTAAACTCACTATCAAACTAGAACCACCTATAAATAAAAAATTCCATCCGATTCCTAGCAAAAATAACACTAAAAGATATTGCTCGGGAGTCTTAGCATAAAATGCTATTAATACTACTAATAAATATACAAATATGCCTGCTGATAATACTCTCTCAACAGAAAATTTCTGTATTAACGTTCCTGTGAAAAATGAAGGTGCAAACATTGCAATAACGTGCCATTGTATAATGCTGGCATTTTGAGAAATTCCAAATTTGCATATATTTATTATTTGCAAGGGTGTGGCTGTCATCAAGAAACTCATTATACCATAACCGCCAGCAGCAGAAATAATTGCTCTGATCATTGAGCGGTCTTTAAAAATTTCATTTACTTTTCTTCCACCTGAAGCTGTTTTAGTAGGCAGGGGGATTTTTATATTTAATATAAATGGTATGGAAATTAATTGAACTATTGAAATCATTATAAAACATCCTGAGTATAAGCTTTCTAAATAAATTTCTGCAGATAACTGATAAATTTTAGGACCTAGAAAAGCAGCAATCAAACCCCCTGAAAGGACTAAGGACATTGCTTTAGGTTTAGCCATTTTAGGCACTGTTTCAGTTGCAGCATATCTGTAAAATAAACTTGATGCATGTCCCAAACCTAACAAAATAGATCCAAAACAAAATAATAAAAATAGTTTTTGAAAAAGTGCAACCGCCATCAATATACCACCCATAGACGTTGATAAAGCACCAATGACAAACATAATTTTACGTCCAAAAACAGACATTAATAATGAGGTTGGGAAAGTTGCAAACATTGTAATTACAAATTGAAGGCTTAATGGAAATGTTGACAACCAACCATAGGGAGCAATTAAAAAACCAGCTAAACCAGTTGTAATAATATTTATATTCATCGCAGTCATCGAAAAAATTTGAGCAGACGCAAGGAGAAAAACATTCCTATTTAAATACTGTAAATAATTTCTGAAAATCTTAAAAACAGGCATTGCTAAAAATACAAATAATTTATTATATATACCAGAATTTTTTGATTAAATTTAATTTAACTAATAATTAAATTTATTTTATTTTATTTTATGTATTTTTCTTGTTTTTGGGTATATAGTTTAATTTTTTCGCAAAGAATAACCAATGGTGCATCCAAAATCTATAATTACTTCATTTGACTTCATCATTATTGGAGCCACAGGAGATTTATCAACAAAGAAAATATTGCCCGCTTTAATGAAAAGATACCTAGATGATCAAATTCCTGAAAAATCAAGAATTTATTGCATATCCCGGCAAAGTTTTTCGTTAGACTCTTTTTTAAAATTTTTAAGAAAAAAACTTTCTCCCAAACAATTAACAATTAATCAAAAAACATTTTCAAAGTTTTTATCAAAGATTTATTATATCTGCCTTGATGTGACAGATCTTAATGAGGATAACGTAAATTTATTAAAGGGTCATTTGGAAAAAAGTAAAAATAAAATTAGACTTTTCTATTTCGCGACTGCACCTGAATTATTTGGGTTATCTGCCAAAGTGATCAAATCAAAAAATCTAACTAATTTGAAGACTAGGGTAATAATTGAAAAACCTATTGGCCATGATTTATTATCTGCAATCAAAATAAATAATATTCTGAATGGTTGTTTTGAAGAAAAACAAATATATAGAATTGATCATTATCTCGGAAAAGAAACAGTCCAAAATTTAATGGTTATGAGATTTGCCAATCAAATATTTGAGACTCACTGGAGTAATAATTCAATAAGCAATGTACAAATTACTGTCGCTGAAGAAAAAGGAATCGAAGGAAGGGAATTATATTATGACGCTTATGGCGCTATAAAGGACATGATGCAAAATCATATGCTTCAATTATTGTGCCTTGTTGCGATGGAGCCTCCTTCAAAGTTTGATGCTAATTTAGTAAGAGATGAAAAACTTAAAGTTCTTCTATCTTTGAAAATCATTGACGATCCTAATGATATAATTTTAGGACAATATGGAGGAAAAGTAGAAAACAAAAAATTTAATACGCCTTCATACTTAACTGACTCTAAAAATTCAAACAGTGAGACTGAAACCTTTGCTGCTTTAAAAGTGAATATTGATAATTGGCGTTGGGCTGGCGTGCCTTTTTTCTTGAGAACCGGGAAAAGACTTAAGAAAAGTGCTTCAGAAATCGTTATTACCTTCAAGCCAATCAGACATTTTATTTTTGATAAGGAGATTGAAAACTCTATTCAACCTAATCAACTTATAATTAGATTGCAACCAGATGAAGGTCTGAAAGTTTTACTTATGAGCAAAGAACCTGGTCCCGGAGGTATAAGGATAAGCCCATCTTCCCTTAATTTGTCATTCTCTGATACGTTTAAAAATAAAATTCCAGATGCATATGAAAGATTATTAATGGATGTGGTGAGAGGAAATCAAACTCTTTTCATGAGAAGAGATGAAGTTGAAGCCGCTTGGAATTGGTTAGACCCAATCATTAATAAAATAAAAAAACTAGGAATTAAACCAACAATTTATGAACCAGGATCCTGGGGGCCAAAGTCATCTGCAAAATTAATAGATAAATATGGATTTTCTTGGCATGAACCAGACAATCTAAAAGGAATTTAAGATGAACGTTAATAAAATAAACACAGTAGTTGGAAAAGTTACAAGCAACATTATTAGAAGATCAAAAAAAGAACGTACAAAATATTTAAATAGAATAAAATTCCTTAAAAACAAACCAGTAGCAAGAGACTTATTAAGTTGTGGGAACCTTGCCCATTCTATTGCTGGGTGTAACAGATTTGAGAAACAAGAAATAATAAAAGGGAACAAACCAAATATTGCTATTGTTTCTGCTTATAATGATATGCTCTCGGCACACAAACCATATGAAACATACCCAAAAATTATAAAAAACATAATAAATCAAAATGGTGGAACTTGCCAGTTTGCGGGAGGAGTCCCTGCTATGTGTGATGGGGTTACTCAAGGACAAGTTGGAATGGAACTATCTTTATTTTCAAGGGATGTTATAGCTCAATCCACAGCTATAGCATTAAGCCATAATGTGTTTGATGGGGCATTAATGTTAGGGGTATGTGACAAAATAGTGCCTGGCTTGCTGATGGGATGTTTAGCATTTGGTCATCTTCCTATAATCTTTGTACCCGCAGGTCCAATGACTACGGGATTAAGTAATTCCAAAAAATCGGCCTCAAGAGAGGCTTATCTGAAAAACCAAATTACAAAATCAGAGCTTTTGAAAGTGGAGAGTAAAGCCTATCACAGTCCTGGGACATGTACTTTTTATGGAACAGCTAACACTAATCAACTTCTATTAGAAATGATGGGTTTAATGTTGCCAGGAGCAGCATTTATAAACCCAGAATCAAAATTACGTAAATTATTTACTGACAAAGCTTCAAAAAGAATAATAGAAATTTGTAACTCTTCAAATAGCAAGAGACCCATAGGAGAAATAATTAATGAACAAGCAATAGTTAATGCAATAGTTGGACTCTTAGCTTCAGGAGGTTCAACTAATTTAACAATCCACTTAATTGCGGTTGCAAAGTTTGCTGGCATAATTATTAAATGGGAAGACTTTGGTGATTTATCAAAAGTGGTGCCTATAATCTCAAGAGTTTACCCAAATGGTGAGGCCGATATTAATGATTTTCATAAAGCAGGAGGGACAGGTTATTTAATAAATGAACTATTTAAAAATAACTTATTACATAAAGATATAATAACTATTAACAAAAATGGTTTTAAAGAATATTCAAAAAGACCCATAGAAATTAGTAATAAGATCTCATTCAGAATATTGAAAAAAAATAATAAAATCCTTAATGTTCTAAGACCAGCAAAAGATCCATTTAATTTAGAAGGATGCATAAACGTAGTTTCAGGTAACATTGGAAAGGGAATTGTTAAAACATCTTCTCTAGAAGAAAAACATTTAACAATCCGAGCTCCTGCTATAGTTTTCACTAGCCAAGAAGAAGTTAAAAGCGCCTTTCAAAAAGGCAAATTAAATAAGGATTGTGTGATTGTCGTTACCCATCAAGGACCAAAATCAAATGGAATGCCTGAATTACACGCTTTAAATCCAATCTTATCTGTACTTCAAAGCTTAGGCTACAAGACTGCATTAATTACCGATGGCAGAATGTCTGGAGCGTCGGGAAAGGTTTTATCAGTTGTTCATGCTTCACCAGAAGCATTGAATAATGGACCTATATCAAAAATTCAAAATTCAGATCTTGTTGAAATTAATGCCAAAACAGGAAAAATGAATTTAATAATTGACAATCAAGACTTGGATAAAAGGAAGGTTAATCTTAGAACTCAAATTGACAACAACCATGGTTTTGGAAGAGAACTTTTTAAAACCTTTAGAAAACACGTCTCTACTTGTGAAGAAGGCGCGATAAGTATAGGTTAGGTTCCATAAATCCGATCACCCGCATCCCCTAAACCAGGTAAAATATACCCTTTTTCATTTAGTTCTCTATCAATTGAACCAGTTACCAAATTTACATCTGAATGAACTGCGTTAAATGCTTTAATGCCTTCTGGCGCTGCAAGAAGGCAAACAAAGGTTATTGAGGTTGCTCCTGCAAGCTTTACTAGTCTGGTAGCCTCAATGCCACTTCCTGCTGTCGCTAACATTGGATCAACTATAATCACTGAACGATCAGACATATCTGCTGGTAGGTTTTGATAATAATCAATTGGCTTTAACGTATCATGGTCTCTAGACATCCCTAAAAAACCTACAGCAGCGTGAGGCATAATTTGTAACAAACCTTCAAGCAGTCCATTGCCAGCCCTTAAAATTGAAACAACAGCCGGCTCTGGTTGCTTTAAAAATGATGCTGACATTGCTTCCAAAGGAGTGGCAATATTCTTCTCAAAGGACTTAAGTCCTTTAGTAGCTTCAACACCTAAGATCATTCCTGCTTCCTTCATTAAAGCTCTGAATATAACTGAGCGTGTTTTTTTATCCCTCATTAAAGATAGTTTATGTTGCAACAAGGGATGATTGACCAATGTAACGTTTTTACCAATTTTATGCATAAATTTTATTTCTCTCTAAAGATTAGTTATATATATACCACAAAATAATTTAAAAGGTTAAAAATACTTTTTGTGAGATATTAATAAACTTATAATTTTACATAGGAGAAGAAATTGATTGTTGGTTGCCCAAAAGAAACTAAATCTCAAGAGTACAGAGTTGGGTTAACCCCAAGTGCTGTCAAAGAAATATCTCTTCACAATCATTCTGTATTAATAGAAAGAAATGCAGGAATTGGTTCAGGGTTTTCAAATGAAGATTACATAAGTGCTGGAGCTAAAATTATTGATGAACCAGAGGAAATATTTTTAAAATCTGAGATGATAGTAAAAGTTAAAGAACCCCAAAAAAAAGAACGTAAACTTTTACGAGAAGGACAACTACTTTTCACTTACTTGCATTTGGCTCCGGATCTTGATCAAACTGAAGATCTCATTAAATCAAAATGTACTGCTATTGCATACGAAACGGTTACAGATCCTTTGGGAAGATTGCCATTACTAGCACCTATGTCTGAAGTTGCTGGAAGATTAGCTCCTCAAGTTGGGGCTTGGACGCTGCAAAAAACTAACGGTGGCAGTGGTATTTTATTAGGAGGAGTTCCAGGTGTTGGACCTGCAAAAGTGATCATAATGGGAGGTGGAGTAGTAGGCCTTAATGCTGCTAGAATAGCTTCTGGCATGGGCGCTGATGTTACAATCTTAGAGCGTTCTATTTCAAGATTAAGATTTTTGGACGAAAACTTTATAGGAAAGTTTAAAACAATTTTTTCAAACTCTGGCAACACTTTGGATTTGATTGCAGAAGCAGATTTAATAATTGGAGCTGCTCTCATTCCAGGAGCTAGTGCCCCAAATCTTGTTTCAAAGGAACAACTAAAAATTATGAAGAGCGGTTCTGCAATTGTAGATGTTGCAATAGACCAAGGTGGTTGCTTTGAAACTTCAAAACCTACAACTCATGAAAATCCAATTTATGAAGTGGAAGGTATAATGCATTATTGTGTAGCGAATATGCCTGGAGCTGTTGCTCGTACTTCAACTATAGCTCTTGGAAATTCCACAATGCCCTTTATTCTTTCTTTGCTAAACAAAGGTTGGAAAAGTGCATGTAAAGATGATCCACATCTTCTTAATGGATTAAACGTTCATGCTGGTCAACTAACTTGCAAACCTGTAGGTAGTGCTCTAAATATAAAGACGATTGACCCTCATTCAGCTCTAAAAATTTAACTGTAAAAAAAATTTAATTTGCTTATAACAAATATATTAATTTATATATTCATTATTAAATTTATTAATACTTAGTGAAAATTTTTTATTTATAACTATATATAAACTCAATCTTTCATCTAACAATTTTAGGAACATGAAATGAAATTTAGATCATCTTATATATGGGCAATAGTTATAGCATCCATAATTGTTGGGTGGATGTTTTCAGATGATTTGTTAAAGTTCTACAATCCTCAAGAAACTAATGATTCAAAGTTAAAAACTGAAAACAAAGCAGAACCAAAAACTGATAAAAAATTAATAATTTCTGCTGTCAAAGTCCAAAATGTCAATGTCGACAAGATCATTCGCTCCAATGGAATTACAAATCCTGAATTTCAAGTTTCTATATCTTCAGAAATTGGTGGGAAAGTGATTTCCACTCATGTCAAAGAAGGCCAATATATAAGAAAGGGAACTAAAATTCTTTCTATAGATGTTGGCACCCTAAAACAAAAAATTTCTGCAGCAGAAGCAGATCTAAATGCTGCAAAAAAATCTCTTGAAATTTCACAAAAAACTTCCGTAGGAATACTAGATGAAGAATTAAGCGCTGCAAAAGCTAAGTTAAAATTAGCAGAGAAAGATCTGGAAATTATCAAAAAACTGGAGAAAAGCAACTATGCATCGTCTCTTGAATTAGCTAAAAAATTAGCAGAAGTTGAAAGTGCAAATTTACAAATTGCAATTATTAAAAATAAACAAAATTATAGTTCTGAATTAAGTCTTGTTAATAGTATTGCCACTCTAGAAAATGCTAAATCGAATCTTTTTTCTTTAAAAAAACAGTTAAAAGATAGCATTATTTATTCACCTGTAGATGGAAAGCTAGAAAGCTTAAATGTAGATTTAGGTGAAAGAATTTCACAAAATAATTCTGTCGCTTCTATACTGGGAATGAAGAATATTACTCTAATAGCAAAAGTATCTCAGGCTGATGTGGGGCAAATTGAAATTGGAAATAAAGCATTTATAAAGATTGCAGGCGGAAAATCATTTCAAGGCACTGTATTTAAAATTGCATCTTTAGCCAATTCTTCCACCAGAACATTTAATGTGGAAATTAATATTCCAAATCCTAATGATAAAATTAAAGCTGGAATGACTTCTGAGGTTTCAATAATTACTAATACTGAAAAAGCTTTTGGAATTTCGCCTGCACATTTGATTGTTGATGGTGAAGGTAATTTGTTTGTTAAAACCTCAAAAAATGAAATAACTAATATTGAGCCCGTCAAAATTGTTAAAAGCACAGAAGATCAAGTGTATATTTCTGGATTAAATGATGGAGCCATTCTTCTCACTGAAGGGCAAGCATTTGTTTCTGAAGGAGACAAAGTAAATTATAAATTGGATGTAAAAAATGATTAAGTTCATAGACGCCTTTTTCTCAAGACCGTACGCAATAATTCTTGGCCTTTTGATAATTTTTGTGTTTGGTTCATTGTCCTTTAACCAAATGCCAAAAGAAGCGACCCCAGATGTCGACATTCCAATGGCCTATGTTTCTGTTGGGTATGAAGGAATTTCTCCAAATGATGCAGAAAAGTTACTTGCCAAGCCTTTAGAAAAGCATTTAAGAACAATCGCTGGCCTGGATAAAATGACCTCTGCTTCAACAGAAGGATATTCATCAGTAACTCTAGAATTTGATGCAGGAGAAAATATCGATCTAATTCTTGATGACGTAAGAGAAGCGGTTGACGCAGCTAAGCCTGATCTGCCTGACGAATCAGATGAACCAAAAATCACTGAAATCAATATATCAATGTTTCCAATTTTGACAGTGGCTTTATATGGTCAAGTTCCTGAGCAAAGTTTAGTAACGATTGCTCGCAATCTCAAAGATAAACTTGAATCTTTACCTGGTGTTTTAGAAGTTGAGATAGGTGGCGATCGAGAAGAAATTGTTGAAATATTGATTGATGCAGGAAGCATTGAAGCTTACGGTCTTTCACCAAATTCAATCATAGGTCTTGTTTCATCAAATAGTCAGTTGGTCACTGCTGGTGCAATGGAGCAGAGTGGTGGAAGAATGGTGCTTAAAGTCCCTGCTGTCATTGAAACTCTCGATGAATTAATGAATATGCCAATAAAAGCTGCTGATGACACTTCAATTAAATTTAGTGATATTGCAACCATAAGAAGAACTTTTCGAGAAGCACAGGGTTGGTCTAGAGTAAATGGAGAACCTTCTGTGGTTCTAGAAATTAAAAAAAGAATAGGTTCAAACCTAATAGAGCTAGTAAAAGAAGCCAGAAATGAAATAGATAGTTATTTAGCATCTCAAGATCAAAATGTAAAAGCTTCCTACTTATTTGATGAATCAAATACTGTTAAAAATATTTTAAGTGAATTGGGTAATAATGTCATTGCTGCAATAGCAATAGTAATGGTAATTATTTTAGGAATTTTAGGTTTTAGAAATGCTCTTTTAGTAGGCATCGCTATACCTGGTAGTTTTTTGTTGGGTTTCATAGTTTTAAGTTTTTTAAATATTACACTTAATATAATTGTACTTTTTTCTCTAATTCTTGTTGCTGGATTATTAGTCGATGCAGTTATCGTTACGACTGAATACGCTGACAGGAGGCTATCAAAAGGCATCAATAGAAAGGACGCTTACAGAGATGGTGCGGCAAGAATGTTTTGGCCTATCACCTCTTCTACAGCAACAACATTAATGGTTTTTCTACCTTTGTTATTTTGGCCAGGAATAGTAGGGCAGTTTATGAAGTATTTGCCTATAACTATGATAATAGTACTTCTTTCATCTCTTTTAATGGCACTAATCTTTGTGCCTGTGATAGGGGGGTTAGTTGGGAAAAAACCATCAAAAAAATCAACTTCTCAAAATTCTGCTCCAAGATTTTATCGCTGGATGCTAAAGTTCTCTATTAAGCAACCAATTATAACAATGCTTATAGTCTTTGGAATAATAGGGTTTTCTTTTTATAGTTATATTAAAGCAGGTTTAGGCGTTTCTTTTTTTCCTGATATTGAGCCAGATCAGGCCAACATCCAAGTTTTAGCTAGGGGTGACCTATCAGCTTTAGAAAAAGATAACATTGTAAATGCTACTGAAATTACATTGGGTCAGCCTAGTGGAGTAGAGATCATATATGCTAGATCAAAAAAAGCGGAACCTAATGGACCAAGAGACTCGATAGGTATTATTAGAACTGTTTTCTCTGATTGGCAAAATAGGGACCCCGCAAAAAAGATAATGGATAATATGAGAAAAATAATTTCTGGAATACCTGGTGCTAATATAAACATCCAAGCTCAGCAATCTGGTCCTGGTGGAGGGCAACCAATTAAGATTGAAATTTTAGGATCAAATATAGGCAAAATCTCAAAAGCTGTAGAAGAAATTATATTTCGAATGGAAAAAATAGGTGGATTTGTAGATGTTTCTGATAGTCGGCCATTGCCAGGAACTGAGTGGATGTTGATTACAAATAGAGAGGCAGCAAATCAACATGGGGTTTCTATATCGGCGATAGGAACCATGATAAAAATGCTTACACGCGGTGTAAGAATTTCAGATTACAGACCTGATGATAGCGACGATGAATTAGATATATTGTTAAGGTTTAAAAATTCTCAAAGAAATCTTGACAGACTCGAAGAATTAAAAATCCCCTCCTACTCAGGCCAATACATTCCCATGAGTGTTTTTGCAAATCTAGAGCCTAAACCCAAAAGTGGTGACATAGAACGGAAAGATGGGACACGCTTTATGTACATTAATTCAGATGTTAAAGAAGGTCTTCTATCTTCCAAATTAATTGAGCAACTCAAACTAGATCTTAAAAATAACCCCTTAGACAATGAAGTTATTGTTCTATTTGGAGGTGAAGATGAAGATATAGCCGAAACTCAATCTTTTTTATCAAAATCTTTTGGATTATCAATTTTATTAATGATTATGATTTTAATGGTTCAATTTAATTCATTTTGGCAAACTTTTATAACCATGTCGGCGATCGTTTTATCTATTGGTGGTGTCCTCTTAGGACTTTGGTTAACAGGAAGACCTTTTGGGATAGTTATGTCAGGGTTAGGTGTTATAGCTTTAGCTGGAATTGTTGTGAATAATAATATTGTCCTATTAGATACTTATAATGAAATTAGGAAACGTGGCTATGATGCGCCACACGCAGCTTTTAGAGCAGGCCTTTTAAGATTTAGGCCCGTTGTATTAACAGCTATTACAACAATTTTAGGTCTTTTACCTATGGTATTCGCATTGACAATAAAGTTTTTGGAAAGAGAAATTCTTGTTGGCGCTCCTTCTTCTCAATGGTGGACTCAATTAGCAAGCACAATTGCTGGAGGATTAACTTTTGCAACGATTTTAACTTTGTTGGCTACTCCTGCTTTAATAGTTTTTGGAAATGGAACCAGTGAATTTCTTAAATCATTTATTAACCGAATTAACTACAGATCAAGAAAAACTTCGTTAAACTAAACATTTCAATGAAAGTTCAAGAGATGAAAAGTAATTTCTTTGTTAGCTGGTTTTTATTAATCTCACTTGGCCTTATTTGGGGCATGGCATTTATGGGTGTCGAGTTAGCTCTAAAAAACTTCCAACCGCTTACAATAGCTGCAATTAGAATATCTTTAGCTGCTCTTATATTAAATTTAATAGGCTATTTTACTGGAAATAAATTACCTAAATTATCAGATACTAATGGTAAAAAAATTTTAATGCATTGCTTGGGGATGGCCTTATTATCAAATGCTTTACCATTTTCATTACTAAGTTGGGCTCAAGTTAAAGTTTCATCTGGGTTTGCTGGGATCGCTATGGCTGTGGTCCCATTAGTAGTACTGCCAATGACACATTTTTGTGTTCCTAATCAAAAAATGACACAACAGAAAGTTTTTGGTTTTATAATAGGATTTATAGGAGTTATTATTTTAATAGGTCCCAACTCAATGCAACTCAATAATGAAAATTCAATTATTGTTGCTCAATTTGCATGTATTTTAGCTAGTATATGCTACGCTAGCGGTTCAATTGTAACCAAACTAACACCTCCAATAAACCTTATTTCTTTTACATCTTGCTCTCTTTTATTTGCTTCAATTTTGATTATACCACTAGCTCTTATGATAGATGGCATCCCAAAATTTAACTATGGTTTTCCTTTGTTAGGAGTAATTTATTTAGGTTTGTTTCCTACTGCACTGGCTACAATCATTAAGGTAACTCTGATCAGACGTAAAGGACCGCCATTTTTAAGTTTAGTAAACTATCAAGTACCTATTTGGGCAATAATATTTGGTGTGTTTCTCCTAAAAGAAAAACTACCTTCCCAATTTATTGTTGCGTTAATTATCATACTAATTGGTCTGGGTTTGTCAGAATTAAAAAAAGGATTAGGCAAGGACTTTTGAATTGATGTGTTTTTCAAGAGTTTTCACCTGATCTTTTTTTAAAAATAGTCCAAGTTTTGTTCTCCTCCATAAAACGTCCTCTGCTTTTTTAACCCATTCATTTTCTATTAACCAGCTTACCTCACACTCATATAGCCCAGAGCCAAAATGAGATCCTAAATCCCTTGTATTATTTTTATTTTTTATTATTTTTTCAATGTTTTTTCCATACGAATGGAATAGTCTTGCAACTACTTGTTCATCTAAAAAAGAATACTTTTGAATATATCTTTTAAGCAAATTCTGAAAATCTAGGGGCGAAAATTCACCGCCAGGTAAACTTCTTTTAGAAGTCCAATTAGATGAATGTTTATTAAGATATTTACCTATAATTTTCATTACTTCTTCAGATAATTTTCTATAAGTTGTAATTTTTCCGCCAAAAATTGAAATGCACATTTTTTGGTTTAAATAATCAGATTTGATGGAATAATCTCTTGTTATATCCTTAGCTTTTTTTCTTCCATCATCCAATAAAGATCGAACTCCACTGTAGTTCCAAACCACATCTTCTGGGAATACTCTATTTTTAAAATAACGTGATACTGATTCACATAAATAATTAATTTCTTCTAATGATATTTTTGCTTCGAGAGGATTTCCCTTAAAAGGAATGTCAGTAGTGCCTATAAGGCTAAACTCCTTTTCAAATGGAATGGTAAAAATAACTCTTCCATCACTATTTTGAAAAATATAAGCTTTATTGTGATCATAAAGCCTTGGCACAATAATGTGACTTCCTTTTATGAGCCTAGCATTATTATCATTGTCTTTGGTTTTGTTGATTTTTGATAACAGATCATTTGTCCAAGGGCCAGAAGCATTCACTAAGACTTTAGATGTTAATTCTATTTTTTTTGTACTTCTTTGATCTTTATTTTCAGCAATGATTTTCCAGGAAAAATCATTCTTAATTATCTTAATCACTTTTGTATTTGTCATTATTTTTGCACCATATTTATTAGCGTCCATGGCGTTAAGGACTACTAAACGTGCGTCTTCAACCATACAATCAGAATACTCATATCCTTTTTTAAACTCTTCTTGCAGAGGTAAACCTAAAGTATTTTTATTTAGTTTGACAATTCTTGAAGAGCGTAAAAATCTTCTTGGAGCGATATTATCATAAATTAATAATCCCAGCCTTATTAGCCAGGATGGTCTTAAACCGGCGCTATGCGGCATAACAAACCTCAACGGCCTAATAATATTAGGGGCTATTTCCATGAGGTTTTCTCTTTCTACAAGGGACTCTCTTACCAAACGAAAATTATATTGTTCCATGTACCTCAACCCTCCATGAATTAATTTGGTAGACCAAGATGATGTAGCACTAGACAAATCATTCATTTCAAGCAAAGCAACTGAATACCCTCTTCCGGAAGCCTCTCTAGCAATACCAGAGCCGTTAATACCACCGCCAATTACAATAATATCAAAATCTGTTTTCAAAATATAAGAAAATATAATTCAGTTTGTTTAAATTTAACTTATTATAATATATGTATTTATTAATTTCTGTATTTTTATTTAAAACAGGTCTTTTTCATGTCAAAAACATTCATTAATTTCCTTTTAAAGCGGAGAAGTGTCACAGCAAAAACAATGTTGCCATCAACCGTAAATCGTATTGATCTAAATAATATAATTTCCGTTGGAACTAGGGTCCCGGACCATGGAGCTCTTGCACCTTGGAAGATCATTATACTTCAAGGAAAGACAAGGGAAGAATTTGGAAAACATCACCTTGGAAAAAGGTTTAAAATTTTAAATCCTAATGCTTCATATGAGACAATAAATTATGAAGAAAACAGGTTTTTACGTGCAGGTGTTGTCATTTGTGTGATTTCGAGCCCTGTTAAGCATGACAAAATTCCCTTATGGGAAATGCAACTTTCTTCAGCTGCCGTTTGTCATAACATACTTATTTCTGCTCAATCATTAGGTTATGCAGCCCAATGGCTAACAGAATGGTATGCATATGATGAAGAAATACTTGCAGCACTAGGGGGTAATGTTAAAAATGATAAAATATCTGGTTTTATTTATATTGGTGGTAAGAACTTAGAGCCTAAAGAAAGAATAAGGCCCGAAAAAAATAAAATAGTCCAATACTGGAAAAAAATTAAATAGGTTTAGCTATTTTTCCTTATTTCATTTATTTTCTCATCAACTACTTCTTTTACGATTATAGGTAAATTGTTTTTAAGCCACTCCTCTAAAACTGGTCTTATTGTATCGCGAATTGATTGAGCAATCAGTCCTTCTGCGCCTTGACCTTTAAATGCTTTCTGAAACTCTGATACTTCTAGATTTATTTGGTTTAAAATTTCATTGGAAAGTTCATTGCCTACTGAAACCCCTGCCTCTTGATTATCAGAACTGTGGTTAGGTTCTTCAGCTATTATAGCTTCCTCACTTTCTGCTTTTTCTATCAAATCTTTAATTGAGTTCCTAATTTCTTCGACACTACGCATTTTTTTCCTTCAAAATAAAGCAATTACATATAAAAAATATAAAAAATATAGTAATTTATTAATAATATTCTATAATTAAATGCAATAATATTGACTAATTTGTTAATATATTAAATAAATCTATCATATAATATTAATTTATGTTATGATTAATAGTTTATTTCTGGAGGAACGAATGCTTAAAATGAGGCGTTTGTTTATATTATTAGGTTTGATAGCTTCACCAGCTCTTGTACTTGCTGGCGGAATGCCTAATAGCGAATCAGGCTCAAATGAAACAAATAGTTCTAGTGAAAGTCAACAAGTTACAGAAAGCACTAGCAATAGTTCAGACAATACTGCAGCTTCATCAAGTGAAACATCATCTGGAACTACTAGCACTGAGACATCTTCAAACAATTCTTCTGAAACTACAGATAGTGGTCAAACTTCATCAAACGCATTTTTGGCGATTGAAGATGAACCTCTTATAATTGATGTTTCGGGAATTTCTGACTCTGATGGAGTTGGAAAGATATATGTTCAATGGCAAAAAGAAACAAATGATAGTAGATGGATAGACATTTTTGGAGCTACACAACAATCATTTACTCCTAGGCAAGCTCATGTTGGACAAGTGTTAAGAGTTCAAATTACGTTTTTAGACAAACAAGGGAATCTAGAAACTTTATTTAGTTCGGCCTCTAACCCTGTTCAAAATGTTAATGACAAGCCAAAAGGCGGGCCTTTATTGGTTGGAAACGCAAAAGAAGATGCAACATTAATAGTAGACACTAGCACTGTATCTGATGAAGATGGCATAGGTGAAATGCAAGTTATTTGGCAAAGGTCTAAACAAGGAAGTGATTGGCAAGCTTTCGATGATACAACCGGCGAGGTTTTAAAGCTAGATCAAATGCATGTAAATTATGCATACAGGGCAATTGTCGCTTACTTAGACGGTCAAGATACAAGAGAAGTAATGATCTCAAGCCCTTCAGACATAGTAATGAATTTAGATGATCCTGTAGAAGGTGAAGTTGTTTTGTCAGGTGAAGCCAATGAAAACGGAATGCTAATGGCTGACACATCGCAAATCACTGATGAAGATGGTGTTGCAAGTTTATCTGTTCAATGGGAAAGCTCAACAGATGGACGAAGTTGGTCTGTAATGGAGAATATTCAGGGCATCAGCTTAGAGTTAGGACAATATTTAGTTGGCAGTCAAATTAGAGCTCGCCTTAGTGTTGTTGATAATTTTGGCACTGAAACCATCTTGGTTAGTCAACCATCAAGGACTGTTGAGAATGTTAATAATAAACCATCAGGTTCAATAATCATCAGAAGAGTAAGTGTTTCAGGCTAAAGCATCCTATTAGCCATCAAAAAAATGAATGTTAGTTGTTTTATCAATATGCAGTCCATTTTTTATATTAATATTTCTTGGCGCGGCTCTACGTTATTTTAACTTCTTAAATATTAATTTTTATACTGGGTTAAGTAAATTTGCATTCTATATAGCTATGCCAGCTTATATCGGCTTAGCAATTTCAGAAGCTAATTTTAATAACTATTTTAATTATCAATTTCTTATTAACTATGAAACTGTCACTATAATAATCTTCTGTTTTTCTGCATTTGTTTCAATTTTACTCATAAAGACCCATAAAAATGAAATTGGAATTTTTGGATTAAATTGCTCGTATCCAAATATGGGATATATTGGAATACCACTTTCAATTACTGTATTTGGTTATCAAGCAACAATACCTTTAGCACTTATTTTATTTTCTGATACTCTTGTATTAATTACTTTAACTATTTTGTTTTTATCATTTTCTAAATCTAAGCTGTCCTTTTTAGATAGAATACTAGAAATCATTAAATTATTATTTAAAAACCCATTAATACTTTCGATAATGATAGGCATTTACATTTCTATAAATGAAATCAATATCTTCCCAGTAATAAAGAATACCCTTGAGGTTTTATCAAATGCTGCAGTACCTACTGCGTTAATATCATTAGGTTCAATGTTAGTATCTGAAATGAAATTTAATAAAATTTATAAAGATATGCTGCTAATAAGTTTTTTTAAGTTAATTTTGCATCCAATTTTAGTATTTTTAATTTTTCAACTTATACCAATAGAAAAAGATTTATGGATGAAAACAGCTATTTTAATAGCTTGCTTACCTGTTGCTGCCAATGTTTTTGTCTTTGCAAATCAATATGAAGAATATGAAATAAAAAGTTCTCAAGCAATTACTTTTACCACTTTTATTTCAACTATTTCCGTGCCTATTTGGCTTTATTTGATATTAAATCATATATAGTTTATTTAATTTACATTTGACGAACCAGAAACACTCTTAGAAAAAATAGATAGCATAGGAGGAACAATTAATAGTGTCGCAATAGTTGACAGAGCAAGCCCTCCAAAAACCAATATCCCTATCCCTCTATATAGTTCTGAACCGGCACCTGGAAAAATCACTAAAGGAACCAACCCAAAAAGAGATGTCAAAGTAGACATAAATATAGGGCGAATTCTATTCCTAGTAGCCTCTATTATTGCGTTTTTCACATCCATTCCTTCTTCTCTTACTTGCAGAACTGTTTGTTCTACTAGTAAAATCGCATTGTTAACAACAATACCAGTCAATATTACAAATCCCAACATGGTTAGCATATCTAATGGTTGTTTTATAAATTGATTTAAAATAGCAAGAGCAGCAATTCCTCCTGTTGAAGCAACTGGAACTACTAATAAAATAATTAAAGGCATTGCAAAACTTCTAAGCAAAATCACCAAAAGCAAAAATATTACAACTATAGCCGTAATTACATTGGATTGCATAGAAGACCATGTTCTAGCTAACTCGCTTGCAGCACCTCTAGTAAATATTGAAACCCCTTTTTCAGAAGCCTTTCCTCTTATTTTAGGTATAATATCATTTTCAATAATTGAAACAGCATCCTCTAATGCAATACTATCTTCTGGTCTTACTCTAATTGAAATTGCTTGCCTACCTCCAAGTCTCCTTATCTCTCTTGCTGCGCTGACAATGTCTATAGAGGCTAACTGATCTAAACTCATAATATTCCCAGATCTTGTGATAATAGGTATATCTCCCAATGTTTCTATAGTCAGTTTTTGGGCATCAACTCCCGATACAACCAAATCAATTAAATCTCCATTAATAGGAATTTGAGTAACATTTGCTCCATCATTAAAAACATCTACAGCAGAGGAAAAGTCTCTTATATTAACACCAGCTCTGGCTAAGGCAGATGGATCAGGTGTAATTAAAATCTGAGGTGATCCGGAATCTAATGATGGTAGAAGTCTAATTTGGTTACCTTTAGAACTTGGAAAAATCCTACTGAGTTCTGCATCCAATTCCCTTACTACAGGTTCTATCAAATCTATATTTGGTCCTGTAACATCTATTCTTATTGAGCGGCTCCCTCCAACAGAGCGACCAAATAAAGAAGCCTGCCCAACAAAAGCCCTTGCACCAGGCTCACTAAAGACAGGCCTCATTAAAACCATTTTAAGTTCGCTAACTCGAGATCCATCCTTAGCAGAAGCACCAGCAAAAGCACCACCTTGAAATGCCACAAAAAAGAATCTATCAATTTCAGGGGGGCCATTATCTTTAGCTTTACCTTCCCAGAGTGGTTTTGCTGCACCTTCCATTTTTTCAGTTATTCTAAGAGTTTCCTCCATAGAGTAACCAGTTGGAACTATTAGCCTTCCAAAAACAAAATTTGCATTTCCATCGGGCAAATAATCTAATCTTGGCAAAAACCTATAACTAGCAAAAGAAGATGAAATTATTATTATAAAAACTAAAATCAAACCAACAAATTTTCTATTTACTGCAAATTTTGCATAGCCGATTACCAAATTTGCAAAGAGCTTAGACATAGTATCAATAATAGGTATTCTTAATGGGGTGGCAAAACGGTCCGTTGAGCCTTCGAGTAATCTTGCTGCAAGAGTTGGAATAACGGTAACTGAAACTATAACAGATATTAGTACTGATACAGATATTGCTATACCTATATCTCTGAATAGTTGGCCTACAGGTAATTTTAGAATTACAACAGGAATAAATACTATCACAGTAGTTAACGCTGAACCAAGGATGGGAGCCCATACCTGCCTAGCTCCATTGTAGGCTGCTTCTTTTGCTGACAACCCTTTCTGACGAAGTCTAAAAATATTTTCCATGCTTACTATTGAGGCATCAACAACCATCCCAATTGCAAAGGCTAGTCCTGCCAAAGAAATCACATTAATTGAAAGCCCCAGTCCAGCAATAGCAACAAAAGTTCCAATAACCGAAACTGGTATTGCAATAAAAATAATTGACGTAGGAATTAAGGATCTCAAAAACAACATTAAAACTCCAATTGCCAGACAACCTCCAATCCAGATATTCTGTTTAACTAAGTTAATGGCAGAAGAAATATATGTTGTTTCTTCAAAAATAAGTTTAAGATCTAAGCCCCTGTCCCTTAATATATTTTGATTTAACTTCTCAATCTCAACTCTTAAGCGTGACATGGTAGAAACAACATTTGTTCCTTGCTCCCTTAAAACACTAAATGTAACTGCTTCCTCACCATTCAATCTTCTATAGCTGCTTCTTTTTTGAACTTTTAATTCAATATCTGCGACATCAGATAAGAGCAAAGGAACAATTGATCCTTCAGAAGAAATGTCCGTTCTAATAACTATCTCTCCAGCTTTTTCTCGTGTGTATGCAATTAACTCTGTTCTTACAGGATATGATCTTTTCCCCTCAGTTACAGATCCTACACTTTGAAGAGTTGATGAAGATTTTATCGCGTCTATTACTTCTGCAAGTGAAATTTGATACCGTATCATTTTTTCTGGATCAATTACAACGCGCATTTGTTGTCTTCCACCTCCATTAAAGGTGACTTCTGATACTCCTTTAGTGCGGCCGAGCGGCTCTACAATATCAGTTTCAACAAACCTTCCCAAACCTTCAAGATCTATCTTCACACCTTCACGAGCGATTAAAGCTAAACGAGCAATCGGGCTATCATCAGAGTTTGAAGTTCGAACTGTTGGAGTTTTTGCATCATCTGGCAATCCTGTGATACCTGACAATTTACTCAATAATAAAATTAATGCCTTATCCATATCTTGTTCTAATGAATAAGTTAGAGTGACAGTTGCTCTACTTGTACGTGAAGATGATGTTAGTTGCTCAACTCCATTAAGAGAGGATAGTTCTCTCTCAAGTCTATTGACTACCTCCCTATCAACATCTGCCGGTGAAGCGCCTGGCCAATTAACTCTAACTTGGTAAATAGGCTTTTCAATGTCGGGACTCATTTGAATTGGAATATTCTGAAGAGCTACATATCCAAACATTACAGATAATAAAATTAATGCAATAACTGCTATTGGCCTATCTATTGCCAACTTAATTAAATTGTTCATTTAGAAACTACCTTTTCTCCAGAAAAAGGAACTTTAGTTTCATTTCCATTAGGCATTTTTAAAGTCAATGTTCCGTTAATTTGATTTGATGATACGTTTCCATCAAAAGATAATGTGATAGTTCCAAATGGAAGAACTAATGGGGTTTCAAATATTATCTTATTATCTTCTGCAATAACTTCAACTTTCTCTCCATTGTAGAAGGAGTCTTTTTTACCAATGATTAATTCACCCGTCTGCTCGCCTCTCCGACCCTCCCATTTCAAAGTCCATTTATCACCTTTTACTTTCTTTGTAACTTTTGAATCACTTGAAGGCTTGCCAGCTATTTTTACCGAAGAACCATCTTTCAATAATTCATTCCCACGAACAATAATTTTGTCTTCTAATGTAACACCTTTCAAAATAATGACTCTATTACCAACTGAACCACCAAGTTTAACAGCTTTCTTTATAGCTTTTCCTTCTTCCATCAAAAATACTACTTGCCCTGAAGAGATTGGAATTATGGCGTCTTTAGAAACAGTCAATACCGGTTCAGGTTTACTAGATGGTACTAGCAACGTTACTAAAGCATTATTAGCTTGAAGATTATTTTTTATTTGATTTTTAAATGACAACCTAACAGTTTGTGTCCCTGTTCTAGGATTTTCCTTCAAAAGAGAAGCCCTATAAACTGTTGAAATTGTTTCGCCATGAACATCAAAACCTTTTATCTCTTTAGTTTGTTTAAGCAACTCTAAAAAAACAACAGGCACCTCAGCCTCTATTTCAAAATCATTTAAGTTTTGGATTACAGCCAATCTTTCACCTGATCGAATATAGCCTGATTTTATAGAAAACAATTCAACAAGCTGCCCATTTATTGGTGATTTCAATTGAGTATCTTTAATGTCATTTTCAAGCTTTGTTATTTCGATTGATAATTTTTCTATGTTATTAATCGCTTGTTTTTCTTTAAACTTTATTATGTCTATAGATTGCTTTCTAGACAAAACTTGCTGCTGAGAAACTAGATATGATGATGTCGCCGTTTCAAGCGTCTGAACTGAAATAGCATTGGTATCGAACAACTCTTTAGCTCTGTCATATTTCGATTTAATTATTTCATACTGTTGATTTACTATTGATAGTATATTTTTTTCATTAGTAAATTCTTGCTTTAACTCTTCTAAACTTAAATTAGCATTTGCTAATTGATTTTTCTTAAGTTGAAGATTGTATTCAAGATTAGAACTTTCTTGAGTAGCTAAAAGTTGTCCTTGAGTAACAGTCTCTCCGACTTTAATGTTTTCCAAATTTACTATACCATTAATAACTGATGACAGAGAAGTGGCAGCAGTTGAAACCACTTTGCCCCTAATTTCTTTAGTCGTAGCAAGGATTTCTTCTCGCGCATTTTCTACTTTTACAGAAGAAGCTCTGTTTCCTCCACCCCAATTTTGAGAAAAAACATTAGAAGCTAGCAGACAACCAACTATTAACAAAAATGAAAAAAGCGTTATTGAATTAAATCTATCTATTTTTGTTTCTTTAATCATTTTCTACTTCACCTTATCAATTGTCAAATTAAACATAATTATGAATTTATGCATATAATCATCTTCAAATAAATAATTAAATCCAAGATAAATGTATTTTATGCAAGTTAGAACTACTTTTCTGGTATTAACCCTTTTGGATTGAACCTTAATACCAAAATTAAAATTAGTCCTAATGTTAAATACCTCATATATGCAGCAGAATTGAGCATATGAATTCTAAAAGCATTGTCTTCTGAAAAACCAGAAGTTAAGAGATCCATAACAAAGTGACCTATGGTTTCTACTTCTATCCAAAAAAACCATATGATAAATCCACCTAATATCGAACCTAAATTATTACCTGATCCACCAACAATTACCATTACCCATATTATAAATGTAAATCTCAATGGATGATAGGAAGTTGGCGTTAATTGGCCATCTAAAGTAACAAGCATTGCACCAGCAATTCCGCATACAGCGGAACCTAAAACGAACACTTGGAGATGTCTAGAAGTTACATTTTTACCCATCGCTTCTGCTGCAACTTCATTATCACGAATTGCTCTCATCATTCTTCCCCATGGTGATTTCAATGCTTTTTCACAGAGCCAGTAAAGAATGAATAATACTATTAAAAATAAAATTGTATAACACACCTTTACAAGTAAAGACGAAGCGTCAACTACATTAATTCCAATTGCCTGCGACCAATAAATAAAATCTGTACTTTGTTGAAGGTCTATTTCATATGGAACTGGCCTAGGTAAACCAATAACATTTTTTACGCCTCTAGCAATCCAGTCCTCATTCTTCATTATAAAAATTATTATCTCAGAAACACCTAAAGTAGCAATTGCAAGATAATCTGATCTTAGCCCTAAGGACACTCTTCCAACCAGCCAAGCAGCACCTGCAGCAAACAACCCTCCCACAGGCCAAGATAAAAGAATGGGCATCCCTAATCCTCCAAGATTGCCGTCAACTGTAGGATTAATTTTTTCTATTGCTTCAACTGCAGGATCAAAAATATATCTATAAATGAAAAAGCCAAACACAAGAATTAGTGTGATCGCTGCAGGTCTCCAATTTGAATTTTTCAATTTTTTCCATGTAAATGCAGCAAAGAAAAAAGTAAAAATACCAAAAATTAGAGCTATTACAACCCGTAAGCCTCCGGCTTCCCATGCCTCAAATACTGGAGGTGTTGAAATAATTACTGGAGCTAACCCACCAATGGCCACAAAGCCCATTATCCCTATATTAAATAAGCCGGCGTACCCCCATTGAATATTAACGCCGAGAGACATTATAGATGAGATTATGCACATGTTGATAATCATAAAAGCTACAGTCCAGCTTTGAAAAAGCCCTACAATTGCGATAAGGATAAACATTATTAAAAACATGAAAGAATTTTTTCTCATACTACTGACTTGCCTTTAAAAATTCCTGTTGGCCTAAAAAGAAGAACCAAGATCAAAATTGAATAGGAGACTACAAATTTGTAGTCTGTCGAAATGAGCTGGACTAAACCTGTAGGCTCCAAGTTTTCTGGCAACAAGTAAATAAATACTTTTTTAAAAGCGTAAGTTATAGTAATTTCCGAAAAAGCAATTACAAAACCCCCAGCAATTGCACCTAAAGGATTGCCCAATCCTCCCAAAATTGCCGCAGCAAAACTTGGCAACAATAACATATAGTACACGTAAGGCTTAAACCCTTTATCTAATCCATAGAGAGTCCCTCCAATGACAAGGAGACTGGTTGCAATTATCCAAGCGATGGAAACAACTTTTTCAGGGTTAATACCTGACAGTAACGCTAAGTCTTCGTTATCTGAATATGCTCGCATCGACTTACCTGTTTTGGTTTTATATAAAAACCAAAAGAGTAAAGAGACAAAAATTATTGCAGAAATAATAGTAATCCCCTGAGACACCTTTAGCGAAAGTCCCTCAGCTAAACCTGTGGAATTTTTAAAATCTCTTGCTTTGATAAAAAACCTCTCACCATCAAAAAAGTTCCTACTGCTTGGTCCAACCATAATTCTAGTGATACCATTCATAATCATTGCCACACCAAATGAAACAATAACGAGAATTGAAGTATCAATTTTCTTTTTTCTGTAAAATCTGTAAACAGTTCTATCTGTAATTAGGATCAAAGAAACCGTAACAATAATACTTAAAGGTAAGGCCAATATAGCGGTTGGCAAAGGTTTTATAGAAATTCCTAAGCTTTGAAACAATCCAGTGAAAAGCAACGTAAACATGGCGCCCCATGCCATAGTCTCTCCTCCAGCAAAGTTTGAAAACCTTAGTATTCCATATATAATTGTCACACCTAATGCACCAAATGCTAACTGACTTCCATAAGATGCTGCTGGAATAATAACATAATTTAGCAGAGCCGTAATAGCATTTAAATAATCCACGTCACCCCCCTAAAAATGATTTTCTAACTTCAGGATTGTTTAATAACGATTTTCCAGAATCTGTGAATTTATTGATTCCCTGAGTTAATACAAAACCTTTATCAGCAATATTCAATGCTTGCTTAGCATTCTGCTCAACCATTAAAATAGAAATTCCTGTTTTGGATACATCAATAATTTTATCAAATAACTCATCCATAATAATAGGTGATACTCCTGCCGTCGGTTCGTCTAACATCAAAACTTTTGGCTTCGTCATTAAAGCTCTTCCAACAGCTACTTGCTGTCTTTGGCCCCCTGAGAGCTCACCAGCCTCCTGATTTCTTTTTTCTTTAAGAATAGGAAATAAATCAAATACTTCACTTATAGTATCTGAGACATTATCATCCCTTAAAAAGGCACCCATCTCAAGATTTTCTTCTACAGTTAGAGAAGTGAAAACATTATTGGATTGCGGGACAAAGGCCATGCCCTTTTTCACCCTTTCAAATACCGATATTGAAGTAATATCTTCACCATTAATCTTTACTTCACCTGATTTAAGATCCAACATTCCAAAAATAGCCTTCATAGCTGTTGACTTTCCTGCACCATTAGGCCCGACAATCACTGCGATTTCACCTTCTTCAACTGCTATCGAACAGCCATGCAATATGTCAGCGCCTCCATAGCCAACAACCATATTCTCTCCAATTAAATAGGGCATTTATTTTATTGCTTTATCCTGTAAGTTTTTATTTTTCATTCCTCTGCCTAAATAAGCTTCAATCACTTCTTCATTTTGTTTAATTTCAGTTATTTTTCCTTCAGTTAAAACCTTTCCTTCTGCCAAAACAATTACCGGATCGCATAGCCTTGAAATAAAATCCATGTCATGCTCTATCATACAGAATGTGTAACCTCTTTCCCTGTTTAATCGCAAAATTGCATCGCCTATAGTTTTAAGCAAAGTCCTGTTTACCCCTGCACCGACTTCATCTAAAAGGACTATTTTTGCGTCCACCATCATAGTTCTGCCTAACTCCAAAAGCTTTTTCTGACCTCCAGACAAATTTCCTGCTTTCTCATCACTTAGGTGATCAATTGTCAGAAATTTCATAACATCTACGGCTTTTAAATGTATTTCCTGTTCCTCTTGTAAAATTCTATCCCTCATAAACCAAGTGTTAATAATTTTTTCACCCGTCTGATCAGATGGAACCATCATTAAATTCTCGAGCACGGTCATTGATGAAAATTCATGGGGTATTTGAAATGTCCTCAATACACCCTTTTTAAATAATTCGTGAGGAGGTAAACCAGTTATATCTTCATTTTCTAGATATACTTTTCCGCTTGATGGCTTATAGACGCCTGCAATCACATTAAATAATGTTGTCTTGCCAGCCCCATTGGGGCCAATTACACCGGTTATTGAATTATTTTTTATCGTAAGTGACGCACCATCAACAGCATGGAAACCACCAAAATATTTATGAATATTTTCTACGACTATCATTTTAATAGATTTAAAAAAGTTAGCGGCTTTTAAGAAAAGCCGCTAACATAAATTTAATTACTGTTGTAAATTAACGATAATTTACATCAACGATTGTAGCATTTTGAATTTCAATTTCTCTATAATTACCACCTGATTCACCTGGCCCTATTAGAGTAACACTTGAACCGCCTACATAATCAATAGCAAATCCTGCTGCTGCCATTCTAACACCATTTGCAAGGTCTCCAGGATAGATCAACTCTCCTGGTCCATTTGCAACCTTCATAACATGGTCTTTATAAACCTGAGGATCTGAAGATTTTGCGGAAGCCATAGCTAACATGATCAGAGCAGCTGCATCATATGATTCAGGACCAAATGGAGCTAAACCATCATATCCACCTGCTTCACCGATTTCTTTCATTTTAGAAGAAGCTGGGCTACTTGGATCAACACCTGGAACTGTTCCAAATGAACCATTAATATCAGAACCATGGTTTTCTGTTAGGGTGTCTCCAATCATTCCGTCAGGAAATAAAAATAAATCAAAGGCACCTGTATCAATCGCACCTTGAGTTATACCCTTTCCACCGCCATCAACATAGCCTGCTACTACTAAAACCTGTCCCCCTGCAGATGCTAGAGCTCCAACTTCTGATGAGTAATCAGCTTTATCTTCCTCGTGAGAAGCATTGATTGTGACTGAACCACCAGCAGCTTCATAAGCAGCTTGGAATGCGTCAGCTAAACCTTTACCATAGTCATTGTTAGTATAAGTAAGAGCAACAGAAGTATGGCCACGTGACAAAAGTACATCAGTCATAATCTGTCCCTGCCTAGCGTCAGAAGGCGCTGTTCTAAAAAACAGTCCATCATCTTCAGCAGTTGATAAGCCTGGTGAAGTTGCTGAAGGTGAAATCATAACCATACCATTGACCCTAGCGACATTCTGTAAAATTGCCCCCGTTACACCTGAGCAATCTGCTCCAATTATACCACTGACTTTGTCAGAAGTGATTAATTTTTCAGCATTTGCTGTAGCTACCGCAGAATCCACGCATGTAGAATCAGCTCTAATACCTGTTACTGTTGACCCATTTAAAAGTTCTCCTGAAGCAGAAACCTCAGCAATGGCAGATTCAGCTCCCTTTGCCATATCAGGTGTCAACGATTCAATAGGACCAGTAAATCCAAAAATTATGCCCAACTTAATGTCTTCAGCAAATGCTGTTGTTGACACTAGAAGCGACATTGCAGAAGCTAATAAAAGCTTTCTCATATCAAATTCTCCCGAAATAATTTATTATATATAATTAATTATTTTTTAATGCTTCTTTGACAAATAACCAAAGGAAAAGTGCAAATTATTGACACTAAATTTTCAAAGTAATTTATTGAATAGTTGATAAAAATAGCAGTTTAAACAATTTACACTGTTAACTTATTGGATTTATTAGGGAAATTTACCTAGTTATTATGTAAAGAGAGAACTTAGCCCTTTATATGCATTCAGCAATTAATTTAATTAATATTTCAATAATTACGTAAAAACTATTATTTAAGCTTATTATATAGAATCAAACATTTAATAGTAAATACTGCCTTTCCCAAGGACTAATCACATCAAGGAAAGCTTCAGCCTCAGTCCTTTTAACTTCAGCAAATAATTTAACAAACCTCTCTCCTAAAGTTTTATGCATTGCATCAGATTTTTCTAGCATGTCTAATGCAATGTCTAAATTTCGAGGAAGAGTTGCAACTCCTTCTAGGCTTTTCACCTTGGGTTTGTTTGGCATTTTCTCTTCTTCCAAACCCAACCAAATACAAGCCAAAGTAGCGGCAATCGCCAAATATGGATTTGAATCAGCTCCTGGTATTCTATTCTCAATTCGTCTAGAAGTTGGATTGCTTACAGGAACCCTTAAACCGACCGTACGATTATCTACGCCCCAACCTAAATTTGCTGGTGCATCATCATTCTTTGGAGGTCTTCGATAAGAATTTACATATGGAAAAACTAACGCCATTGCGCCAGAGAAATGATTTTGTAAACCCGCAATAGCATAATAAAAAGATTGAGTTTCACTACCGTTTTTATTTGAAAAAATATTTTTCCCAGTTTTCTGATCAAAAATAGATGCGTGAATATGCATCGCACTTCCCGGTTGAAATTGCATAGGTTTTGCCATAAAGGTCGCATGTAAATTATGATTAATTGCAGTTTGCCTAACAGTCCTTTTAAATAGAAATACTTGGTCAGCTAATTCTATTGCATCTCCATGGTTAAAATTTATCTCCATCTGGGCAGCGCCAGCTTCATGAGAAAGTGTATCTATATCAATTTTTTGAATTTCACAAAAATCATAAACATCTTCAAACAAGGGATCAAAATCATTAACTGCATCAATTCCGTAAGCTTGCTTAGCTTTTTCTGGTAATCCTGACCTTCCTAGAGGTGTTCTAAGTGGGTCATCTGAGTTTGAATTTTGTTCAACAAGAAAAAATTCTAATTCAGGAGCAACAACAGGTTTCAAACCCTTTTTTTCAAATAATCTTAAAACGTTATATAAAACTTCTCTTGGCGAAACATCTACTGGCTTTCCATCAAAATAAAACGCATCATGAATAATTTGAGCAGTTGGTTCTTTATACCAAGGGACAAGTCTAACAGTATTAACATCAGGTTTTAAAACTACGTCTCCTACTGTTTCACCTAAAACCCTTGAATCACCATATTCACCAGTTACATTCTGTCCAAAAACATACTCAGGCAACCTCAAAGCATCAGATAAACTTGAATTGATATACTTCTCCACAGGAACTATTTTACCCCTGGGTATCCCTGCAATATCACTCACTAAACATTCAACTTCAGTAACCTTGTTATCTGAAAGCCATTTTTTTAAATTCATTTTATTTGCTCAAAATTGTTTATAGATTTAACTTATCTTTTTTATAGTTTGATCAAGTGAAAATTCCAACTTAGATACCATCTCATCAATTTCTCTGTCTGATATAGTTAATGAGGGTGACATAATCATTCCATCTCTTACAGCACGCATCATTAACTTGTTCTGAATGCAATAATCCCTGCAAACCGCTCCTACTTCACCTGTGTTTTTAAATAACTCAGGTCCTGATTTATTTTTAACCAGTTCAATGCAAGCAAGTAAACCATAACTTCTAACTTCACCTACTAACGGATGATCCTTCAAATTATTAATTTTTGAAGCAAAATATGGGATTGTTTCATCACTAACTTTTGAAATCAACTGTTCACTTTCAATGATTTTCAAGTTCTCTAATGCTACTGCAGCCGCTACAGGATGGCCAGAATAAGTAAACCCATGATTAAATTCGCCACCATCCTTTATAAGTTTTTCAGCAACCCTTTCCCCCACCATAACAGCTGACATGGGTATATAGCCAGAAGTTAATCCCTTAGCTAAAGTCATCATGTCTGGATTTAGGTTCATTTGATCTGAAGCAAACCATTTACCTGTTCTTCCGAAGCCAGTTATTACTTCATCAACAATAAATAATATATCGTATTTCCTACAAATTTTTTGAATATGATTAAAATACCCCTCTGGTGGAATTATAACACCACCTGCTCCCTGAATTGGTTCAGCAACAAAAGCTGCTACATTTTCTGGTCCAAGTTCTATTAATTTCTCCTCTAACCAAGAAGAGGCTGTCTCTGAAAACAGTTCATTAGATTGATTTCCTTGGTATTTGAATGAATAGGGTGCCGGGATATGATAGAAATCAGCCTCCTTGGCTGACTGATTGTGCATATCAACCATTCCCCCCATGCTTGCAGACATAATCGTTGAACCATGATAGCCATATTCTCTGCCAATAATTTTTCTCTTTTTTGGTTGACCTTCCAAATTCCAATAATGCCTAACCATTCTGATAATAGTATCGTTTGCTTCTGACCCTGAGTTAGCAAAAAAACTATGACTTAAACCTTTGGGAGTTATTTTTGACAGCTTTTCAGATAGTTTAGCTGTGGGAATATTGTTCGTTTTAAAAAAGCTATTGTAATAGGGAAGCTTGAGTATTTGCTCTTTGGCAACTTCTGCTAACTCCTTTCTCCCATATCCAATATTCACACACCATAAACCAGCCATAGCATCTAGGATTTCATTGCCATCCTCATCATATATATAATTTCCTGATGCTTTTGAAATAATTCTTACTCCATTCCTGGAAAGCTCTTCATAATTGGTAAATGGGGGAAGATGAGTATTAATGAGCATTTCACCATATTCTGTATTTTTTAGTTCCATATAAGTTCCGCTAAAATTATTATTGATTTAAAGATAAAAATATACGCACCATTGATATAATAACACCAATATGTCAAAAACATCTTATCAAATCACTTAATCCAGTTAATAAATGAATAACCCATATAATTCAATATATACAAAAGACCTTTCTAACAAATTGAGTTTCAATAGTCTTCAAGATGATATTGAGTGTGATGTTTCTATTGTTGGGGGTGGATTAACTGGACTGTCTTCAGCTATTGAACTTGCTGAAGCAGGGCTTAATGTTTGCATTGTAGAAAAAGACTATATTGGATATGGCGCATCAGGGAGAAATGGGGGACATTTGGTTCAAGGATGGCCAAGTGATTTCTCTAAAATAAAAAAATACATTGATAAAAAACATCATAATATGGCTTGGGATGCAGGTATAGAAGCTGTTAGCATAGTTAAAAATAGAATTAAAAAATATAATATTAATTGTGACCTTCAAATGGGTTATGTTTATGCAGCTCTTTCCAACAGACAACTCTCTGAACTTGCTGAAATGGAAAAAGAATGGTCACATTATGGTTACAAACATTTAAAGATTTTAAAAGATAGAAACTCGATCAAAAAATTTGTAAATACTGACAGATATATAGGGGGTCTTTTTGACTCAGGCAGTGGACATTTGCATCCAATGAAGTATTTACAGGGATTAGCTAATGTTGCAAAAAACCTTAGCGTTAGAATTTTTGAAAAAACAAAAGCTATCAAAAGGTTAGACGGTAAGTTTCCTGTTTTAGTTACAAGCAAAAATTATAAAATTAAATCGTCTAAAATATTGTTTTGTGGAAATGCTTACCTAGAAAATGTTGCAACAAAAAATATGACTGATAAACTGGCCCCTGCAATTTCTTCAGTCATGGCGACAGAACCTTTAGACAAAGATAAAATAAAGAGCTTAATTCCAAAAAATTGCGCTGTTGCGGATTGCAATACTGCACTTGATTATTATAGATTTGATTATAAAAATAGATTGATTTTTGGTGGTTCTTCGATTTATTCCAATATTAGCCCTAAAGATGCCACCCCAAGTTTATTTAAAAAAATGACTTACCTTTTTCCTTCCCTAAATAATATAGGCATAGAAATGTCATGGTCAGGGAGAATTGGTATAACTTTAAGTAGAATTCCTCATTTCGGGAAAATAAATGATAATATTTATTTTGCTCAAGGATACTCTGGTCACGGTGTTGCATTAACTGGTCTTGCAGGGAAGTTGATGGCTGAATCTATTTTAAATAAAACAAACAGATTTGAAATACTTAGTGAAATGCAGCATTTATCATTTCCTGGGGGTATGTTCAGAACGCCAGTGTTAGTTTTAGGTATGTCATGGTTTAAATTTAAAGACTGGCTTAAAATATAAGTTGTACCGCTTTAAACGGTTTTTAGGTAGGCATTTATCTCGCTATCTGTGACTTTTGATGTAAGTTTTTGACACTCCTGACTTTTACAATCTAAATACATTTCAATTAGCTCTTTCGGAAAAGTACTATTAATAAATTTGCCTCTTTTAAACTCATTTATTGAAGCTTGCCAACTAGCAGGTAAACTATCATTTTCTGAATTATAAGCATTACCCTCTTCAGGTTTAGGCGGCACAATTTTCTCATCAATACCTTTTTCCACTCCTAAAATTATTGAAGCCATCAATAAGTATGGGTTTACATCCGAACCAGCAACTCTATGCTCAATTCTTCTGGATTTATTTTCCCCTCCGGGAACCCTCAATGCAACAGTTCTATTTTCATAACCCCAGGAAATAATATTTGGCGCATGAGTTTCAGAAACAATTCGCCTGTATGAATTTAAATGTGGCGCCATTATGAGGGTCACCTCAGGCATTGTCTCTATTAACCCACCTATAGCATACTTTAAATTTTTGCTGCCCTTTGAAGTTCCATTATCAAAAATATTTTCATTTTTCTCATTCAATATTGAATAATGAACATGCAACCCACTTCCTGGTAAATCACCAAATGGTTTAGACATGAAACATGCATTGTATCCAAATTTCAAGGAAAGGTTTCTTATAATATATTTTAGAAATATAACATTTTCAGCAATAGTCACTAGACTGTCATTATGAAGTAAAACAATTTCAAATTGACCTGCTCCAGATTCTGATATTGTACTTTCGATTTGAATATTATTTTCTTCACAAACCCTTGAAATTTCATCAAACAACTCAAAATCTTTATCAACTTCTGATATTGAGTACATATTACTTTCAGCGAAATAGTTTTTTGATTTTATCTTTATTAAATAAAATTCTAATTCAATGCCAACAATTGGTTTTAACTTCTTATCAATAAGTTTATTTTCTAATTGGACTAAAAGATGACTTGGGTCCCCCAAAAAAGGTGTTTTATTCTCAAGGTACATTGATACTGGAATAATTGCACTTTTAGTTTTGTTCCAATTTATTATGAGAGGTTTTCTCTTGGTCCACAAACACTTTCCATCTGCATCACCGGTTGCAAAAACCCATTTACTTCTTTCAATATCATTACCCCATATATCTAAATTTAAAACTGAAATCGGCATTCTAAAGTTTCCTTTTTCAACTTTGCTTAGTTGAGCGGCTGGAACTTTTTTTCCTCTAAAAACTCCATTTAAATCTGTTAGCACTACGTTGAGAGTTTTTATTTCAGGGTAGTTTTCAAAAAAATTAGCTAGTTTCATAAATTTAATTTTCTTTTTTTGTCTGCCATTACACATAGCCAATCATGGGCAACAGTTGCGGCAGCCATTGATGTAATCTCTGAATGATCAAATGGTGGCGATACCTCGACTAAATCCATGCCAATAAAGTCTACATTGTTAAGCGATCTAATAAACTCTAGCGCTTGCCAAGTTGCTAGGCCTCCACAAACTGGCGTGCCGGTACCAGGAGCAAATGCAGGGTCAAGTACATCAATATCAAATGTCAGATAACATTTATTATTACCAATTCGTTTCAAAATTCTTTCAATTGATTTTTTAATTCCATTTTCATGGATATACCTGATATCTATAATCTCAATTCCAACGTCTAAATCATTATGGGTTCTCAATCCCACCTGAATTGAACTATCAATATCAATTAACCCCTCTTTAACTGCAGTTAGAAACATTGTCCCATGGTCTATTGGCCCCTGAGGCTCCCATGTATCACAATGGGAATCAAATTGAAGCAAAGAAACTGGTCCATAAGTATTAGCATGAGCTCTTAACAAGGGAAGCGAAATAAAATGGTCACCTCCAAGGGTTAACATTTTAGTGCCACTTTTTATTATCGTTTTTGCATGATTGTATATTGATACTTCTATACTAGAAGGTGCGTGCGTGTTAAGATAGCAGTCACCATAATCTACTACATTAATAAACTTAAAAGGATCGAACCCAAAAGGATAAGAATTCAGAGATGCAAGCTCAACTGAAGCTGAGCGTATAGCTCTTGGCCCCAATCTGCAACCTGGTCGATTAGTAACCGCACAATCAAATGGAACACCAGAAACTGCAACGTCAATATCCTTTAATTTTCTTGAATACTTTCTTCTGAGAAAGCTTGTTGCGCCTGCATAAGTCATTTCATAGTAACGTCCAGACTTCTCATTAGCACGCCATGCCTGATCAACTAGCACTTCTGTTTCTAGTTTTTTATCATTGTGTTTTTCCATAATGCTCTCTCATATTTTTTTCTTTAAAATTAAGCTTAAACATAAAACCATTTTCATTTTTCCCAATTACTAGAAAATTATTAAACCCATCTTTTATCTCAATAGAACAAAAAGAATATTCAAGTTTCCTCAATGTTTTATGGCTTGTTTTGATTTTTAATAAATTATTTTCTTTATCCATTATCTTACTTTTATAAGAAAAGTACTGGATAAAGAAAATAATTTATTTTAATTTTGAATTGAAAATGTTATTTCCATAACGATAAGTTCAAAAGAGCAGTATTCTAAAAATATTTATAGTTATAGATTAATGAACGAAAATCAAAATAACAAATGCCTTTGCGAGGATGCAGTAAAAAATACTTATTATAATTTAATACGGCAGAATTGCAGTCCATCTGATGCTTTGCAATCGGCAGTTAAGGTGTTAAAATATCACCATCCAGAAATTCTTGAAAAAAATATTCCTGACAAGGTCGTATCAATATTAATTCAAAAATAAATTTACATTTGAAATTAAATAATTACCTAAGAAATTTTTAAAATTTCAACTTTTATATTAATTAGTACTGAAATAGTACTTGTTTTTATTTTTAACAGTACTAAAGTAGTACTGTTAAAACTTATTTAAATATGGAGAAATTAAAAAAATGCTAAGTGCTACATCAAAATTATTATTAGCTGGGGTGCTAGGGACAACATTGACCCTTCCAGCATTTGGAGACGGACATTCGTATGGTCCTTTTCCAATAACACTCAAAGGATACAGTGGTGACAAAACCAATTCTGTATCTTATACAGGTCAAATAGCAAGACATGTTCAACACGACAGTTTAAAAAAACTTGCTGGAAGCGGTAATCTAGCTGAAATGATGGCTTACTTTAAAGGCTCAAAAAAGAATAAGTCTATTATAGCACCTGCCTCTAAAGGCGATTTTAAAATTAAACAAACTTTACTGAATGAAATCTCTTCTGGTAAGAATTTATCTGGCAAGAGTTACAAAGGTATTGTCAATGGTTGGCCAGGCGGTCTAACAGGAGCTGAAGTTCTAGAACATATGATCAATAAAGCTGCTGAACATGGTTCCGCATTTGATCCCAATACAGGCTACAATTACCCTCAGCTTATATCTAAGTTTGCTATGGGTGCTGTTTTTTACAACCAAGCAGTTGATAACTATCTAGACGAAAAGCTTGGCCCAGATAATAAACCAAACAATAAACCCTATAAGGATGGAGCACATTATACTGGTAAAGAGCATGTCTGGGATGAAGCATTTGGTTACTGGGGTGCAGCTGCTCATTCATTAAATTTAACTGCTGAGCAAAATTATAATATAACAAAAATGAAAGACATGGCTGCAGCAGACCATAATGGTGATGGAGTAGTAGATTTAAAATCTGAATTTAACTTTGCTCATGCTTACTATGCTGCAAGTTATGATAAAAGCGGCAAAACTAACTACTTCAATACAGTAACGCAGGCTTTTGTTGATGGCAGGAAAATTATAACAGCTGCCAATGGTGAAGCTCTTACATCCGCTCAAAGATCTCAATTACATGCCCTGAGGGACGTCATTGGCCAAAACTGGGAAAAGGTTATTGCAGAATCAGTGTTTAAGTATGCAGGGTCTGTCTACAAGGATATAGATAAGTTACAGACAATTATGGAATCAAATGGCGATACAACAAAAGCTTTTGCAACATACGGCAAGCATTGGGGTGAATTAAAAGGATTCGCATTAGCACTTCAATGTGGAAAAAGCAACTTAGGAGAGACTGCTGTTAAGTTAAATAGAATGATCGGATTTGGTCCAGTCTTATTGAATTTGTCACAAGTTACAGGGATCGACTCTAGTGGTAATTTTATAAAAGATGAATCATCCGGATGGGATGAATATAAGTTGCATATGCTCAAAATCCAGAAGTTAATGGTTGACATATTTGCTGTAAAAGCAAAAGCAAATGATCAACTTGCAAATATCAGCGATTTATCTGCAAAGCTTGGTGGATCCAATTCTGCTGAAAACGACTAAAAGATAACTATGCAAGCAAAGCGATTGTTACAACCGCTTTGCTTGTTAAAATTATAAGCAATGGATATATTAAATTTTTTATTTCTTGATAGTGTTTTTGAATTCTTTGACCCCAAAAAAAGAATATTCATTGGGTATATCTTGACTTCAACAATTATAGCATCTTTGTGGTTGATAGTATTCAAAAAAATAAATTTCTCACAGTCAATTAAAAAAATTTTTGATAAAAAAATTTTTTTTTCTAGATCTGCAAAATCAGATTATTTATTGTTCTTTTTAAACCAGATAATAATGTCAATTATAAATCCCTTGCTGATTACTCAGCTTGCTATTGCTACTGCGATTTTCTATTATTTACATTCATTTTCATGGTTGAATTCGGGTGCCTTTAATAATACTCCTGAATTTCTTATTATAACTTTATTTACTATATTTCATTTTGTTCTAGAAGATTTCTCAAAGTTTATAGTTCACAGATTTATGCATAAGTGGCCAATATTATGGGCTTTGCATAAAGTTCACCATTCAGCAACATGCCTTACACCTATGACAGTTTTCAGAACGCATCCACTAGAAGGTGTAATATTTACTTTGAGGGGAGCTTTTACGCAGGCGATATCAATTTCTGTATTTGTATTCTTTTTTGGATCAAATGTTGATATAGCAACAATTCTTGGAGCAAATATATTCATATTTGCCTTTAACATTGCTGGGGCAAATTTAAGACATTCACATATTGATATAAGTTACTGGAAATGGGTAGAGTTCATAATTATTTCCCCAGCACAACATCAACTTCACCATTCGGTTCTCCAACAACACCATGATAAAAACTTTGGAGTAGCATTAGCATTATGGGATTGGTTGTTTGGATCTTTGCATCACTCAGAAAAAATAAGCCAATTAACACTAGGGATAGACATAAATCAAAAAGAGGAAACACATAGCTTAACAAGCTTGTACTTTGATCCGTTAAAAGAGATTTTATTCATCACAATAAAAAGAATCAAAAGACTTAAATCAACCTTAAAATCAAAAAAACATATTTCAATTGGAGTTAATAGATGAAGATAACACAACTTTTAATAATAACTATCTTATGTATATTGTCCTTTGGGCAGGTTTCCTTCTCATCTGAGGTAAATATTTACTCACACAGGCAACCATTTTTGATTAATCCTTTTTTAGAAGCATTTACCGATAAAACAGGTATTAAAACTAATGTCGTTTACTCTACTAAAGGCCTAGCACAAAGACTAAAGTCTGAAGGTGAAAACAGTCCTGCTGATTTAGTTCTAACTGTAGATATAGGAAGACTATATATATATGAAGATAACAAATTATTGTTACCAATTGAATCTAAAATTTTAACAGAAAATATACCATCGCATCTTAGAAGCCCAAAAAATACATGGTTTGGATTGTCTAAAAGAGCTCGTGTAATTGTTGTTTCTAAGAACCGTGTTAAACCTGGTCAAATAAAAAGAATTGAAGACTTGGCTAATCCCGAATGGAAGGGTAGGATTTGTTCACGGCCAGGTAGCCATGTTTATAACAGGGCTTTAATGGCTTCGATTATTGCTGCAAATGGCGAAAGCAAAGCTGAAAAATGGGCTAAATCATTTGTAGGAAACCTTGCAAGAAGGCCACAGGGCAATGACAGAGCGCAAGTGAAAGCAATTT